>NZ_JBLEBK010000004.1:0-119956 GCF_047263965.1 Bartonella propinqua
CAGTTGATCAATCTCTGACAGATATTTACGGTCAGATTTCACATATATCGAGCAATGGTTTGATAAAAAGTGCCGATGGTGTCATTAGCATTGGTGGCAGGAGTGATGGCAAAAAAGTGAGTATTGCCAATAAAGATGGCAAGCCTCGCATCTTTACAGGTGTTGCCAATGGAGAAGTTTCTGAGAGCTCCACAGAAGCGGTGAGTGGTTCACAGCTTTATTTTATGAGTAAACAACTTGCTTCTTATTTGGGTGGTGGAGCTAAATATGAAAATGGTGAATGGATAGCTCCTAGCTTTAATATTTCTCAATTTATTGGCAGTCGTGCGGAAAAGATGAATTATAATAGTGTTTCTGGTGCTTTTGCTGCTGTTGATCAGGGTTTGTTAGATCTCAACAAGCGTCTTAATGATCTTCAAAATTATGTGCCTTCTAGCTCTGGCGGTTTAAGTTGGAATAAAGACAAAGAAGCTTATCACGCAAGTTATAATGATCAAGCTGCTAATATTATGAATGTAGTTGATGGTGAAGTTGAGAGAGGCTCTACTGATACGGTAAATGGTGGGCAGCTTTGGAATATGAGCAATCAGTTGGATAATCTTGGAAATAAAGTAGATAGTCTTGAAGAAAAGTTAAACAATGCTGCAGGTATGAATATAGATGGTGTGGTTTCTTATGATACAGGTGACGATGGAAACAAAAGCAATCAAATCACTTTAACTGGTGGGAATGGAAGTGAGCCAGTTGTGATTGATAACCTTGCTAATGGTTATGTTGAAGCAGGTTCAAAAGAAGCAGTGAATGGTGGTCAGCTACATGATAAGATGAAGACAGTTCTTGGTAATGCAGAAAAATACACGGATGAAAAAATCGGTGATGCTATCAATCAAGTTAATTCACACACTGATATGAAATTTGCGGCATTAAGTTATGAAATTGAGCATGTTCGGCAAGAGGCAAGACAAGCTGCAGCTATCGGTTTGGCAGTATCTAACTTACGTTACGATGATACGCCTGGGACATTAAGTTTTGGAATTGCTGGTGGTATATGGCGCAGTCAGTCTGCTCTTGCTTTTGGGGCTGGTTATACATCTGAGAATGGTAATACTCGATCCAATTTATCTGTAATCAATTCTGGAAGACACTGGGGACTAGGTGCAGGATTTACTATGTCATTTAATTGATAACAAATAAAAATAATTAAAAAACTCTTATTTTTATATTAAATCAGCCTTTAGTAAAGCAATATAAAGTGCAGGGAAATGTGGAGCTTTCGTGTCAAAATGAACTCTATATGTATGCAGGATAATCTTACATATATGGGTATCTTTGCTAATTTTTGGCATGTGGAAGCAGATGATGTACAGAAAATTTACGTATTATTAAGGCGTGGGTTTGAAAGACGTTTGAACAGTTTTTCTCCTTCTGCACTCAAATTGACGCTTCATTGCATTCAATCTTTACTTTCAGTTTGGTGAGTAGCAATTTTAGATAGAAAGCTTATTGTCTGCACCATGGCATTTAAGGAAGAGTATTTTTTTACCTTCTGCTATATGACAATCGACTCTAATTATCGACAAATTGGGCTGGGAAAAGCGTTTGTTACCAGCCATAATACAGAAGTTCGCAAACGTGAACTTGGGTGCATTAAAATTGTTTTACGCGAAGTGTTAACTGAAAACGATTTAGTTTTTAATCAGCTAGGGATTTATCCGAATAATATTCTCTAAGTCGGTCATCCATTATGTATGAATTGGAGTTAGTTAAAGGCACAATAGATATGTTGTATATTTAGGCTACCATACATTACTTGTTAAGCAAGTAACTTAAAAAGAGAGTTCAAACCATTCATCATTACTACAAAATCAAAATATGGTATTGATAATTTAAAAGATGCTCAAAAATCTTAAGATTCATAAGATCAAAAATACTTTTATCAATAATCGTCTTAACAATCGTCGGCATAATCACTGGTTATGAAAAAGAAGTATTTACAGTAAGAAACATCCAGAACTACTTGTAACTTTTTGCTTCTAAATTTTACAACCTATTACTTCGTTTTCGAGAGAAACATTTTCAACAAATCGTTATTCAAGGGGTAGGTATTTTGTGCGCGGTCGGTGTGTGTATCTCATTGAATTTTATCTAATGATTAACATGTTATCGCACTTACTCGCAGTTTTATCTACCAGTTTTTTAGGTGATATGATTGCTCGCGGAGCACTTTTGAGTAGACGTGTCTGCTTTTACCGGCGATTTCAATTCGAATAGCAACTTACAATGCAAAAGAAAACAATGCTCTTTGAGGGGTCTTTAAAAACACCTGTGAAAATCCCTTGAAAGCCCTTTAAAAACTTTTTGAAAAAAACGATCGGTGCAAAATCTCGTGTCAAATTATGCAAAATTTAACGGCGAGCTACACCCATGTAAAGAAAGTATAGGATTTTCTAAAAAATATAACGGTAGCGGAGGAGGGATTTGAACCCCCGACACAAGGATTATGATTCCTCTGCTCTAACCTACTGAGCTACTCCGCCAAGGTGATATTGTAAGTTATTTTATCTTTTGCGGATATAAGAGGTAGAATAGCGTGATGTCAAGCATCGTTTTTAAGCTTTTCTCTTGTCATTCTATTTTATCCCCGATATGGAGTATATAAAAGTATGTTTTTTATATGATTAGCAGGGTAAGGCATAAAAATGTTGCCACGTATAGCGGTTTTAGGGTGTGGTTATTGGGGGAGTAATCATGTGCGCACGCTTCAAAGTCTTGGAGCTTTAGTAGCGGTTTCTGATGTTAATATTGAGCGTGCAAAGAATTTTGCGCGCATGTATGGTGTTGAAGCTATTGCACCAAATAATCTTTTTATTCATGAAGATATTGATGCACTAGTGTTAGCTTTACCTCCACAATTTCATACGGAAAATGCACTACGCGCTATTAAAAATGATAAAGATGTATTGGTTGAAAAACCAATTGCCTTGAATGTATCGGATGCTGAGTGCCAAGTGCAAGCTGCTGATGAATATGGGCGGATTTTTATGGTAGGTCATATTTTGCGGTTTCATCCTGCTTTTGAAAAAATGTATGAATTAGTGACAGCAGGAGAATTGGGGGATGTACGTTATATTTATTCTCATCGACTAGGCTTTGGAAAATTTCATACACAAAGCGATGCTTTATGGGATCTTGCTCCTCATGATCTTTCAATGATTTTGGCTTTGACAAAATGTGAACCTTTTGAAGTTCGGGGAGAAGGGGCTGCTGTAATTGAGCAACTTTCTGATTTTGCTCATATTCATATGAATTTTCCAAATGGGGTACGTAGTCATCTTTTTACTTCACGTCTTAGTCCTTATCGCGAAAGACGTTTAACGGTTGTTGGTACAAAGGCTATGCTTGTTTTTGATGATATGCAACCTTGGAATCGTAAATTAGCATTTCATCGTTTTACTGTTTGGAAAGAAAATAAAGAATGGGCTTTTGACACTGATAAGTTGCGTTATATTGATATTGATGAAGATTTGCCACTTACTTGCGAATTGCAACATTTCCTTCACTGTATTAAAACGCGTCAATCGCCTCGTACAAATGGCGATGATGCTGTTGCTGTTTTACGGATTTTAACTGCTGCTAGTGTCAATTATCAGAGAGATAAAAGAAAATAAGTAGTGCTTCTTTTGCATTATTGTGATTATCAATGGAGTTAATATGCAATTCATTAACCTTGGGGCGCAGCGTGCACGCATTGGAGATAAAATTAATGCTGCGATTGCACATGTTATTGCTAGTGGTCAATATATTTTGGGGCCAAAAGTAACAGAGTTTGAAGAGCGATTGGCAGACTATCTTGGTGTTAAACATGTAATTGCGTGTGCTAATGGAACTGATGCGTTGAAGATGCCTCTTATGGCTAAAAATATTGGCATAGGTGATGCTGTTTTTTGTCCTAGCTTCACGTTTTCTGCAACTGCTGAAGTTGTTGCTTTGGTAGGTGCTGAGCCTGTTTTTGTTGATGTTATGCCTGATACGTTCAATATCGATGTTGAAAAACTTTGTGAAGCAATCGAAATGATTAAAAAAGAGGGGCGTCTCAAACCAAAGGCAATCATTTCTGTTGATTTGTTTGGGCTTCCTGCTGATTATCCCCAAATTACTGAAGTAGCTGAGAAGGAGAATCTTTTTATTATTGAAGATAGTGCTCAATCGATGGGTGGCAAAAGTGGTAATGTTATGTGCGGTGCTTTTGGTGATGTGGCTGCAACTAGCTTTTATCCTGCAAAACCATTGGGGTGTTATGGTGATGGGGGGGCTATGATGACCAATGATGATGATTTAGCAGTACTTTTACGCTCTATTTTATTTCATGGTAAGGGTAAAACGCAATATGACAATGTGCGTATCGGGTTGAATTCACGTTTGGATACAATTCAAGCTGCAATTTTGCTAGAAAAGCTTGCTATTTTTGAAGATGAGATGGAAAAGCGTGTGGAAATTGCTCAATATTATTCTGATCATTTGAGAGATATTGTGACAGTTCCAGAAGTGGAAAATGGGGTTCGTTGTGCTTATGCACAATATACCATTAAGGTGGAAAATCGCGATAGCTTAAAGGATTATTTACAGAAAAATTCTATTCCCACAATGATTTATTACAACACTCCATTGCATCAACAGCCTGCTTATAAACACTTTCCTTATGTAAAGGACTCTCTTTCTGTTTCTGAATCTTTGGGAAATTATGTTTTAAGTTTACCTATGCATCCTTATTTGATGAAAAGTGAGCAGGATATGATTATCCAACGAATAAGAGATTTTTATCATTCGTGAAAAAATGTCTTTATCTTGAAAACTATTTAACTGCAGGTTTTATTTCGATTACGTCTTGGCAAACGTTTTGTTGGGTTATGATTAAGAAAAGCAGAATGATATGAGAAGGTGTTCTCTTAAGTAGGGGCGGCTCATATATAAAGATCACCTCTTATGTTTCAGCAAAGAATTTTTGTGTGACATAAGATACAATGTGAATTTTAAATATTTATATTGAGCGACTTTAAAAGATAGCCTACGTAAAGGGTTTTTTTGGGGGGCAGATTATTTTTTCGCGAATACGAGATGCTAGGTCATTTTTGCTTTTAGATTTTTTGACAAGCGTGTTGATGGGTGAAGTTTCGCCATTTTGCAGAGCTATTTGAGCAGTTAATGTTGCAGCCAATTCTTTCGTTTCTTCACGCAGTTTATTTAGAAGTTGGTGATGAGAAGTCGTGTCAAGATCATCGATTTGAATTTCTTGTAACCGTTGTTGATAGTGTGCGATTTTTTCACGCATAGTTTTGGTTTCCATTATGAAAGTATTTGTTGTGAGAGTGCTTTGTTCATTTTTTATTTTAATAGATTTTTTCTGGTGAGGAGCATGGGACGTGCATTGTATGGGCAGACATGATTGATAGAGCTGTTCTATTGCTTGGCTCAGTTGTATTTTTTGTTGAGCGTATTTTTTTTGCAAAGAGTCGTATTTTTGTTCATTGCGCACTAATTCCACAGCATGTTGAGCTCGAAGAAAATCGTAATTTGCTTGTATTTCCGTGAGTGATAATGGAATTTGTGCAGAAACAAATTGGCGTGCAAAGTGAAGAGCTCTGCGCCAAATAAGGGGGGCAAAAAGCACTAATAGCCAAGAGGTGAAGGCGATTCCAAGAACAAAGAAAAGAAACGATTGGATAAACATAAAATCCCCTTTGTAATGAGAGTCCGTTTAAAACGGGTTCCATGTCGGTTTGGGTGTTAATTTTAAATATCCTACATTAATACCAAGACGTGCACCAATTCCTGTACGTATTGGAACCAACAGGATATTGTCCCGTTTAAGGACGTGAAAGCCAATACCTGCAACTAAATAGGCCGAACCTGAAATACCGCCATAGCGTCCCCATAAATTATTTATATTATTAAGATTATAAATTAAGATCATTAAACGAGAACCTTGACCACCAAAATCCCATCCGACAGAAGGTCCTTGCCAAAAAATTTTATGCTGACCGTAGCTTTTGGTAAAAACTTTTCCCTCGCCATAGGTTAATCCAGCAAAAAAGGCGCCAGAAGCTTCTTCGCCTAAAATATAGGCATTAGGATAGCCATATTGTGAAAATATATTTTCAATTGCGACCGCTATTCCGCTTGCAGTTTTTCCAAAAAAAGCGTGACCAGAGTCGATAATTTCTTGCAACGAGTAACGTGGCTCATTTTGTTCTATTAATCGGGGTTGAGTATGTGCAGCGCTTATAGCTACGAATAAAAGGAATATCAAAGATATAATGTTTTTGTGCCAACGTAACAGAAGAGAGAAAGCCATGAGATTTTTCCTTTTATGAGTTACAAACAAAAAGATAATATGAGGATTTTCACCTAATTTAAATAAAATAAGCTACAAGGTTGTTTAAATTATTGAATTTGTTTCTCAAAAAATAGCATAATTATTAAAATTCCATATATGTATGTATGAGATGTTAAGAGTTTTGCGTTAAAGTGAAATTCTTGTTTGTAAATCTGGGAGTTATCAATAATTATGACGTTAGCTGTTTCCTTGAAATCTACTGATCTTGCTGCTTTGCTTTGTAGCCGTATTTGCCATGATTTGATTTCACCTGTTGGCGCCATTCAAAATGCGATGGAACTCTACGATGAAGGAGGAGCTGAAGAAGATGCTTTGCAATTGGTGCGTTGTTCTGTTGCAAGTGCCTCTGCACGTCTACAATTTGCACGATTGGCTTTTGGTTTTGCTGGATCTGTGGGGTGTGAAATAGATACGCGTTCCGCTGAGCAGGTCGCTCAACAATATATGAAAGAAGAAAAAGCAATTTTAGAATGGAAAGCTCCTGCTCTGCTTTTACCAAAAGATGAAGTGAAACTTTTGCTCAATCTCTTATTGATTGCAAATGCAACAGTTTCTCGTGGTGGTGAAATAGTTGTTATAATTTTGCAAAATGAGAATAAGCGTTCTTTTCGATTTGAGATTTGCGGTAAAATTTTACGTATCCCTTCTCATTTTATGGACTTATATAATGGGAAAGTGCAGGAAGAGTTTATTGATGCTCATGTTATTCAGTTTTATTATACAGTGTTACTTGCTGATATGACAGCCATGAAAATAAATATAGAGGAAACTGACAGTCGTATTATTTTAGAAAGTATGAAGAATCTTTAAGAAAAATAAAAGCGCTTAAGTGGTATCGAAAAAAGATAACTTAGACTGAAGTGATGGTATAGGTAGCGTTCAACCCTCTTAATTTGCAAAATATTTTCTTTATGAAAGGGTTCTTGTGTTTAATAATGGAGCGAAAAACCTCGGCCCGCTACTCCGAGATTTTACAATGTGTATTATTGCTTAAGCGGTTTTGCGTACGTTTTCTTCAATTGGATCACGTAACACATAGCCGCGTCCCCAAACGGTATCAATGTAGTCTGCACTAGAAGATACAGCTTCCAGTTTTTTCCGCAGTTTACAGATAAAGACATCAATAATTTTAAGTTCTGGTTCATCCATTCCACCATAGAGATGATTCAGAAACATTTCTTTGGTGAGTGTGGTACCTTTACGTAAAGAAAGAAGCTCTAGCATCTGGTATTCTTTACCCGTCAAATGGACAGGATGTCCTGCAATTTCAACTGTTTTAGCATCAAGGTTAACAACGAGATCGCCAGTAACAATAATTGATTGTGCATGACCTTTAGAGCGACGTACAACTGCGTGAATACGTGCAATTAACTCATCTTTGTGAAAAGGTTTTGTCATGTAATCATCGGCACCAAAGCCAAAACCACGCACTTTATCTTCAATAGCGCCCATACCAGAAAGAATGAGGACAGGAGTCTTTATTTTTGCTAATCTTAAGGTTCGCAAGACATCGTAACCTGACATATCAGGTAAGTTCAGATCAAGCAGAATGATATCATAATCATAAAGCTTACCTAAATCGACACCTTCTTCACCTAGATCAGTGATGTAGACATTAAAATTTTCTGATTTGAGCATTAACTCAATACTTTGAGTTGTTGCTTTATCATCTTCAATTAATAATACGCGCATTTTAGATCCCTCATCTTACTCTTCTCACATTGAGAGGAGTTATTTTGTTTTATAAACAGTTAGTGAAACAGCTGTTTATAAAAAATGATTCATAAAAACAAACACTTTTCAAAAAAGTGTTTATGAATATTTCAGCAGTACGCGTAACAATCACTACTGAATTCTCCACTATCTATGATAGTGGTTAACAAAATGTTTTTATTTTTAAAAGAGGTTAACAAAATTTTTTTAAAAAATTATATATTTTTTATTTAATGGAAAAATGCGTTGTAATTTTTATTAAATTTTAACCTTAAAAAATCATTATAATATATTATTTTTTAATTACTTTTTTATAATTTATTATTATTTACTGATTTTGAAACTTCTTTGATCTTATAGTGAAGATGAAAAGTAAAAAAATAGTTATCTCTCTTTAAAGTGGGTTATGTTTGTAGATACTTTAGGGAAGTTGAAAAAGCTATAGTTTCCAGTGAAAAGGAATGTTTATTTTTCGTAAAAAGAGAGCAATGAAGAGTATACGTTAATGATGTGAATGCAAATTTTGAGTTGGCACGTTTGAGGAGTAGTGAGTATGAAGTCGCGGGAAAGTATGGTGCGATTAAAGATGTTTCAAGTGCGTGGAAAACGTCGTGAAATTGCACAGCTTGAGATGATGATTACAGAATTTGAGCGAATGGTGTTAGAGCTAGAAGCACAAATTGAAAATGAAGAATGTAAATCTGGAAATAATGATATTCATCATTTTGCTTATTCCGCTTTTGCGCGTGCGGCGCGGCAAAGGCGTGATAATCTTATAAATTCGATTCGTGATTTGCGGCTTCAGAAAGAAAATGCTGCAATTGCTCTGCGTGAAGTCAAAACAGAGTTGCAACGTGCACAGCGCCTTGAGGTACGAGGAAACGAGGCAGCAACAGATGATGGCTGTGTCTTGATGCAATCTAACTCCATGACTGGATAATATAAGCTGCAGCTCTCAGAGAAACTCTTTAATATTGACATGTTAAAAACAAAAAACAGCCAAATTGAATAAACATTTGGCTGTTTTGAATCGTATTTTGAAATTGAGACCCAATCATTATCAATGGTAATTAATACCTATAGTGTTGAATCCTCGTTACTCGTAGTCCCGCTAAGCCGTGCTCATCGATTAAACTCTGCCATGAAAGAAATTCTTCTACGGTCAAAGTATAACGTTGACACGCTTCGTCAAGACTTAACAATCCACCTCTAACTGCTGCAACAACTTCAGCTTTGCGACGGATGACCCAGCGCCTTGTTGTTTTCGGTGGAAGGTCAGCAATTGTGAGCGGACTTCCGTCCGGTCCAGTAACATATTTTATTTGTGTTTTTGTCAAATTGGTCATTATTTCTTCTATTACTGCTTAAAGACTCGACTTGTTATGTAAAATATGAGTTTTAAAAAAAAGCTAAATTTGTAGGAAAAAAATTAATAAAATAAGCCAATAGTCTAAAAATATCACAAAAAGTAAGTGGAACAGTCTATTATATAATGCTTTAGTTGTATTTTGATTCACAGAGTGAGGAAGATTTTCATTGTGCCTTATGTGCATTTTCAGCTGCTTTTTAAAAAAGTGATGTTATTGATTGTAGAAAAGGATAAAAAAGCAATATAAAAACGATATATAGCGTGCACAAGAATATCAGTGAATGATACACTTTAAGTAGAGAATAAAATATGTTTTTGAATAGTCTTGATTTTCTAGGACAACCTGAAGATTTCCGCGTTGTTGTTGCAATGTCTGGAGGAGTTGATTCATCGGTTGTTGCAGGTCTCTTGAAAAAAGAAGGTTATGATGTAGTCGGGATTACATTGCAGCTGTATGATCATGGTGCTGCTACACATCGTGTGGGTGCATGTTGCGCTGGGCAAGATATTGAAGATGCACGTCGCGTAGCAGAAATGTTGGGGATCCCGCATTATGTTCTTGATTATGAGAAACGATTTCGTGAGGCTGTGATTGATCCTTTTGCAGAAAGTTATGCACACGGAGAGACTCCCGTGCCATGTATAGCGTGCAATCAGAGCGTTAAGTTTGCTGATTTATTAGAGACTGCACGAGATTTGGGTGCAGATGCTTTGGCAACGGGACATTATATTCGCAGCCGCCCCCGTGGCGAACATCGAGCACTCTTTCGTCCTCTCGATTCTGAACGTGATCAGAGTTATTTTCTTTTTGCAACGACACAAGAACAGATTGATTATTTGCGTTTTCCACTAGGGGATCTTTCAAAAGCACGTGTTCGTGAAGTCGCGGCAGAAATGGGTTTTGTTGTTGCCAATAAGCATGACAGTCAGGATATTTGCTTTGTTCCGCAAGGGAAATATTCCGATGTTATCACAAAATTGCGACCAGAAGCTGCTAATCCTGGAGCTATTGTACATATTAATGGGCAGGTTTTGGGAAAACATTCAGGAATTGTCAATTATACTGTTGGTCAGCGTCGTGGCATTGGTGTTGCGACGGGTGAAGCGCTTTATGTCGTTTATCTCGATGTGGAGAATGCGCGTGTTATTGTTGGTCCACGTGAAATGTTGGAAACACATAAGCTTTTTTTGCGTGATGTAAATTGGCTTGGTGATGAACAGTTGGACAGTTTCCCTTCCGATGGTGTTGAGGTTGCGGTAAAAGTTCGCTCAACTTGCTCTCCACATTTGGCACGTTTGCATTATCAAGAGGGAATTTTTTCTGTTGATTTGCTAGAGCGTGAAAGTGGTGTAGCACCAGGACAAGCCTGTGTTATTTATGACGATAAGAGTGATGAAGCACGTGTTCTTGGAGGTGGTTTTGTGACGCATTCAGAGCGTGCTGCTGGTACTGAAGTGATGTTGAAGCGCATTTTGTGCAATCTGGAAACAAAAGTGCCTCTTTCTTCTGAATGTAAAACAACGGCTTCTTAGACAATCTCTTTGTAAGTAAAATATATACCTATTATGGAATGCTTTGCTATAGTTTAAATATTATCGCCTTTAGCAGAGCTAATCAAAATCGGTAAATATGCTTATGCAAAATCTAATATTGTAGCAACATTGCAGTTATCGAGTCTGTAAACCAAAGAGAAGCTGTAGGCTATAAAAATGTGCAAGATTTTTATTTTTGCAAAGGTGTGTGAGTAAGCCATTATTTATTCTTTGTTTTTAAAGTTGTTTTTTCTGAGGAGTGTGGAGCAGAGAGGAAGAACGCGCATGAAGATGAAAATTTTGATTGTTTGAAGTTTTTATAATGCTGCTTGTATCAGTATCTTGTATAGAAGATATTTTTAAAGTTATCTCAATAGAGAGTTTGGTTGGTTTTTAGTAAGTAAGCCGTATGAGGTTTTCTACAATGATAATGCCATCATAAGTAATAAAGGTGGGTGCCAATAAAGGTGGGTGCATTGTGAAAAATGATAGCTATATTATTACAGTTAAAGATACTGCATAAAACCAAAGCCAAGGTTTGTTTTAAAAAAAATTTTTAATGATAAGAGCATTCTGTGTTGGTTGATACTGAGTATACCACGGTAAATATGGAAGCCTGTAATATTACATATGCTTTTTTGCAAAATACAATAGATGAGATAGGCTAAATAGAACATGTTAATTATGTTGCTTGTAAGTGGGTATGGGGCGAGAGGCATTTTGTCACTATGAGCAACTATAGAGTGGAAAGCTCTTTTGAATGCAGCAATGTGGATAATATATGACTGCTTTCAGTGGTGAATTGATGTTATTGCCTGACAAAATTTTTTCATGAATGTTACGATAAAGTATTCAGGTACGAATTATCAGCTTCGTGGATTGTTGTGATATTCAAATTTATACGAAGATTTTAGCGTTATTTTTTCTAAGTTTTCAGATGTTAAATATTTACTACTTTATTTGTGAATAGAGAGGTAAAAAATTGCATTATTTTAAACTTAAGGTAGAATCTATGTTGACATAATACAACTATAGGTATAGTATGAAAATACCGAGTGCGGTGCAATGTATTGTTTCCGTATCGGGTGCAGGGCTTTAGGTCCCCGCTATTTCCTAAGCTCTGTATACCCTTAATTGCTAAGGGAAAAGAATCTGGGTCCCCAATGCCCAGATTCTTTTTTTGGGGAGGATGAAAGTTCTCAGTTCTCAGTTCTCAGTTCTCAGTTCTCAGTTCTCAGTTTTCCTTATCTTGAAAATGATTTTTAAGATTGTTTGGGAGTCATAATGTTTTGTTACATATAAAAGTAAGGTTGCCAGCAAAACGCTGAGCAACCCTTTTTGTGCTTTGTGCAATTATTTTAATTGGTACGATGTTTAAAAATTGATAGAGACGGTGCGTTAGCATGAGGAATTTGAGCAAAATAAAACGGTGCTTTTTTTAATCAGGCAACAATAACGTTCAGTGACGCAAGAAATTATTGATAATCAGGATGAGATGTATTGAATTTTTCTTGAGGAGACTGATTTGTTTCTTTTTTCATCATATCCGCATTACTAATGCCTTTTTATATTCATTGCGTTATAGTGTATAAAACAGAGACGTTGTTGCAAATGATAATAGCAAGCCGTGGAAGACCTTTGATTGTATGTTGAAGCTGCTGTGATATGAGAAATATTGTCCTGACAGGTAAAAAATATCATAAGGGAGTATGGTTAAAAGTGTTATTACTTATTGAGTGAAGAAGAAGGGGGGGAGATGTTATGGATATAAAAGTCAATATACAAAGCTTAGCTCTACGCTCTATTTTTATTGCTTGTATTGTCTTTTCTTTGAAATATTGGACATATCGCATTACTGATTCGGTTGCACTTTATTCTGATGCATTAGAATCAATTGTAAATATACTTGCAACATTGGCAGCGTGGTGGGCTGTTAAAGTAAGTATGAAGCCAGCGGATCAAGAGCATCCTTTCGGACATTATAAAGTGGAATATTTTTCTGCTATTCTTGAAGGTATACTGATCATTATTGCAGCAGTTGTGATTGTAAGAGAAGCATGGATATCTCTTTCCACTGTTGAATTAGTACAGGAGCCTGGAATATGGCTTGTTATTCATCTTGTAGCCAATGCTATAAATTATATATGGGGGCGGGTTCTTATTCAGCAGGGGAAAGTTCATCGCTCCCCAGCTCTGCAAGCTGATGGGATGCATTTCATAACAGATGTTTTTACTTCGCTTGGCATTTTAATTGGTCTGACTGCTGCTTTTGTAGGTGGATGGGCTCTTTTGGATCCAATTTTGGCAATAATCATTGCTATTAATATTCTTTTACAGGGAGGAAAAGTGATTAACAATGCCATTCAGGGGTTAATGGATGCTGGAATTGAGTTAAATGAGACTATACGGATTCGTGATCTAATTTCTGCAAATGCACATGGTGCGCTTGAAGTGCATGATTTACGTACGCGCGTTGCAGGCAGAGCTACTTTTATAGAGTTTCATTTGGTTGTGCCAGCTGCAATGCAGGTAGGAGAAGCCCATCAAATTTGCAACAAAATTAAAAGTGTTCTTGAAAAAGAAGTGGATAATGTGCAGATTTCTATCCATGTAGAACCTGAAGATGAGGCTAAACTCCCTCTTGGGACGACAGTTGTCCCTTTTGTATAAAGAATTTTTATAAGAGTGTTTGCCAAATAATATCACTGTTTAAAAGAGCATGAAACAAATAGCATTTTTGTTTGTCATTTAAGTGCCAAGAGTTAAAAATCAATTTTTTCAGTGCACGTTATTTCATTTTTTTGATTGATAATACTATAACGTTGCAGTTGACAGTGCCATTCATGATGCAAGCGTTCAATGGCAAACAAGTTGAAGCCAGCAGGAGGTTTTTTGTCACCAAAATTTTGCGATGCGGAAGCAACCCCGACAACAGGAATTTTTCTCATGCTTCCTTCAATGATATTTAATGTGGGTAGATGAGTATGTCCGTGAAGAATGAGTTCGCAGCCGTGATGTTTGATAACTTCTTGAAAACGTTTTATGCCCCATAATTTTTTATGCCAAGAGGTTGCACGGTAAAAGGGAGGGTGATGTATCATTACCACACGAAAGAGATTGCGTGCTGCAGCTTCATCTAAAAGTTGCGATAAAGTTTGTGCCTGCATTTTTCCAAAATAGCCAGAAGCTTGAAAAGGTGGTGTAGCAATGGCAGAAGAAGCACCTATGATGGCTACATTATTGCGAATGCGCATATAAGGAAAGGGAGAGGCGGTTTTTTGAGGAAAATCACCTTTAATCCAAGGTTGCAGGAGAAGACATGCCTTTTGGAATGCTCCGCGGACATAAGCATCATGATTCCCAAATGTTAAAGAAATGTTTTGAGGTTGCCCTTGGTTAAACAACCAATGACGAGCTTGTTCAAATTCCTTATTGAGAGAAAGATTGACAAGGTCTCCAGAGATTACAAGGTGGTCAGGATTTTTCTTTTTTAAGGTGTCCATCAAAGTTTCTAGGACATTTGTTGCCATTTGGTTTTTGCGTTTTTTTTGCCAATTAAGATAGCCAGTAAGGCGCTTCCCGAAAAGTTCAAATAAGGAAGGTTGCGGTAAAGGTGAAAGATGCACATCCGATATGTGGATAAGATAAAACATAGATGTTAGCATAGCGCTGAAAACGATTTAGGCAATAAAAAAGAAGAGAAGCTAGTGCATATTTGAGACAAAAGAAAACTGTTAAATGAAAAAGGATTTATTGAAAATATGAAAAAGTTCTCTGAGAAATTTATATTCCATTGGTTTTTGAGTTATAAAAAATGAGTGTGTGCAATTATTGTTGCATGATTAGCAGTGTATATTTCTTATAGGACAACGGCATTTTAAAGTGGCTATACAAGTTTTCAAGATTGTTTAACGGCTTTCACGATACCACACACTGTTAAACAGTAAAAGACAAGCAAGCAGTGCAAGAAATCCAGAAAAAATCGAAAAATAAAAGGCACTGATTAAACGCGTTTCAGTTGCTTCTTTCAGAATAATTGAACGCACAAAAGGAGATGTTTGTTCTGTTTGTGATCGAGTCAATTTGATAGGGGGAAAGCTAATATTTTTTTCTTCCCTATGGTGTAACCGCATAATGTGCCCGCCAGTGTGTTTACTAATGGGGGCTAATTTTTCTTCTGTTGAAATGAGGTCAGACAATTCAAGATTATCGAGCACACCCACAGAAGAAAGTACTGTTATATCCTTGTTTCGGATGGTAAAAATTCCTGTTTCATCGGTATGAACAGTTGCTGTAAATACACCTTCTTTCTCTTTCGTAAGAGTGACATTTTTTTTCTTTCCAGAGGGGAAAGTCACTTCGACTGGTTCTGGATGATCTTTAAGCGTTTGGCGACGAATCGTTAAACGATGATGGTCACTTGTGGTGCTTAATTTTTCTTCCTCAAGCTCTGGCTCTTTCATAAGCCAATGAAAAATTCGACGATAAAGAGCTGCATAAGGACCTCCACCTTCAAAACCTCGTGCCCAAAGCCAGCTTTCGTCAGAAAGCAACATGCCTACACGTCCTTTATCAACATGGGAAAGAAGTAAAAGTGGTTGCTCGTCAGCGCCTTTCATAAGAGCAGTCGTTTTCTCTGCGTTTTGAATTGCAATTTGTCGTAGCCATCGTCCCCATTGAGAGGCTGGGTAAGTGGGCGTTGCAAGATCTCGCGTAACAGGGTGACGTTCACCTTCGCGTGTGATGGTAGGACGAAAAGGTTTTTGAATAATAATACCATTTGGTAATGCAGGCAGAATACTTATCAAAGGGGTTTGGGCAAGCGAATATTGTTGCGTAAACTCAGGTCCCGTTATCATCAACAATGCACCACCATTTTTGACATATTGGGCGATATAATCATAATAAATGAGTGGAAGAACAGCGGAATGTTGGTAGCCATCAAGGATAATGAGATCGAAATTATTAATCTCTTCGACAAACAATTTTGTTGTAGGAAATACCACAAGTGACAATTGGTTTAATGGCGTATTATCCGCTTTGTTGGGGGGGCGCAAAATAGTAAAATGAACAAGGTCAATATTGGAATCGCCTTTTAAAAGATCACGCCATGTCCGTTCACCATTGTAAGGTGCACCTGAAATGAGAAGAACACGCAGATTTTCTCTGATCCCTTCAATAACAGTTATGGCACGGTTGTTTTGAAAGCTTAATTCACCTTTATGCGTATCGGTTGCAACTTGAATGATATTTTTTTCAGCATGAGGAAGCGTAATTTCAGTTTGAAAAATGATCCCTGGGGTTACAGAATAACGACCAACTTCTTGGTCGTTAACGCTTACAGTAATGTTTGCTTGCGCTGGTAAAGATCCTTGGGGTTTGCCTTTATCTTCTACCAAAATGGAGAGCTTTTGTGGCTTATTGATAAGAGCAAAGCGGGGGGGAGAAACAAATTTGACTTGGCGATCAAATTCGTCCGATTTTCCTGTTATGAGAGCATTGATAGGGGCTTTGTGGTGAAGATCTGCTAATAGTGGAACATCATGCACTTGCCCATCGGTAATCAAAATTGTACCAGCGTAACGAGATGGCGGTATATCAGATATAGCTTGGGTTAAAGCAGTAAATAAATTCGTTGCGGGTGCATATTGATTATGAGAAAGTCTTCCAGCATCGATAAAGCGTGGCTCAAATTGTGGATAACGAGCCAATAGATTTGTTAATTGTGCGCGTGCTTCATTGGTATCATTGATACGTGTGCCAAAAGTTTGGCTTTCACTCTGATCAACAACAATGCCTACAGTGCTTTTAAGTGGTTCATGTTGTTCTGTTACTATCATTGGGTTAAGCAAAGTCAAGATAAGCGAAGCCAATGCCATAAGACGTAATAAAGAGCCTCGACGGTGCATAACCAAGCCGATAATTACAAAAAGAGCTGCTCCCCCCCCTAATAATAGAATCCAAGAGATAGGCAAAAAAGGTTGAAAAGTGATGAATGAGATCATTGCCTTCTTTCTCTGTTAAAACGTTCCAATAGCGCAGGGACATGAACTTGATCAGCTTTATAGTTTCCTGTAAGCACATAGATAACAATATTCAATCCTGCACGAAATGCCCACAGACGTTGCATCGGGTCATCGGAAATAAGGGGATATTTCCACGTGCCTTTTGCATCTAGTGCCCAAGCACTAGCGAAGTCATTTGCGGTGATAAAGAGAGAACTTACATTATCACCAGTGGTAAGAGGATTCTTACTTTTTTTATTCATTGATGATGCTTCAACCCATAAAGGTGATCCACGGTAGAGACCAGGAAAATCTGGCATAATATAAAAAGAACGCGCAACAACATGATCTTTTGATGCTGGTTCAAGGGCTGGAATATTTAATCCTTTTAAAATAGTTTGTAATCTTTGGGTGGCTGGGGTGGCTGTTTCTTCAAGGCTAAGATTGGCATTTATCTGATCGCGCGTGTCAAATAAAACTGTACCTCCATGTTTCATAAAGGTATTTATTTTTTCAAGGCTTTTTTGTGTTGGTACAGGACTGTTAGAATCTATGGGCCAATAAATGAGAGGGTAGAAAGCAAGTTCATCTTTATCAAGATCAAGTGCTATCACAGAGCTGGGCGAAAGCATTGTACGTTCTGCTATGAACTGGCTTAGTGTTTCTAGTCCGCTTTTACTTGTTGCATCAATTTCATGATTGTTGGTTATAACATAAGCAAGATGTGTGGCGCCTGCTGCTTGTACTATAGTTTTATCATAATTTTCTGTTTCTTGTGCATGAACGGTTGGAACATGTGAAAATAAGGTGATGAAACCTATTGTGAGAGAGAAAATAAAGAGCATATTGTTTCGTCGATTGAGAAAAAAAGCGCCTCCCATCCATAAAGCTAAAAAACTATCAAAGGCGAATAATACAGTCGCTAATCCTAAAAATATACCAGTGAGATGTTTTTCTTTTGTATCGTAGGATAAAGGACTCTCACCCAAAGAGGTAGGCAATGACGATTGTTTCATTAAATGTGATGAATGATTTAAGAGATTGAGTGCATAAAGATTATTTTTAAAGCCATAAAGCCCAGGTGGAGTACGATAAGAGGGCAAAGGTGGGTTTTGCGCATCAATAACGAGTGGAACAACATGAGAGGGGGGAGTTTGCAGTATGCCCTCAGCGGTCAATGTCTGCCAAGGATGTTGTACTGTTGCTGTATTGATGTGTGTGTGGCTTTTATTTTCATAAGCACTGAATGTGATTAATTTTTGCAACATTTGTGCAAAAAAACCAGAAAGAGGAAGATTTGACCATGTGAGATCTGGCGCAATATGAACAAAAATGAGTGTGCCTTTGCCACGACTAGCTGCTGTAATAAGAGGGGTTCCATCAGCAAGACTAAGCCATGTTTTTTCAAAAAGATCCGAGCTTGGTTCAGCTAAAATTTGGCGTGAAACAGTCACATCTTCTGGGAACGGAAGATCAGAGAAGAAGCTATTTTTTGCAAAAGGTGCTAATTTTTGTGGTTTAGCCCAAGACATAACACTTCCAAGCAGGCGTTTTCCAAGACGCAGCGGTACTGGCAATAAGGTATCATGCTGTTCTGTAGTACTTAGATTTTCTCCTGCAAAGCGAATGAGTGTCCCTCCTTTATTTACAAAATCAGAGAGCTTTTTTTCTGCTTCTTTTGACATATTGACAATGTCACCCATAATGAAAACAGACGGATTTTGTTTGAGTAAATTATCAATATCAACTGAGAGTTCTCTTCCTCCCGCTGTTATAAGCTGTGTATGATCTTGTAACGCCTTGATAATATAGTAAAATGGTGAAAGCAAGGGTTGTGCCATTTCATTGATACTTGGAGAGAGAAGAGCAACACGGTTTATGCGATTATGGCTATCAACTAAGAAAGTTGCAGCGGCGTGGGCGTGGTTTTCGATTTTTATCCATGCGATATCATTGCGTAACTCAAGTGGTAAATGAAAAGGAACAAGAGCTGCTGTTTCTCCTTCGTGAAAGCTTGTTGTAAAGTGACCAAGAAGTTGATTGTTTAAATCATAAAGGCTTAAATTGATTGTGGCTTCACCGTGCATGGTTGCACGAATGGTGCGCGCGGCGATGTTTCCATTATTATTTTCTATAGCTGTTATACCCATTAAGTCGGAAATATCAGCCAAATACCACAAGAGCGTTTTGGGTTTTAACTGTTCAATGAGGGCAAAAGCCTGATCATCTTCGCTCGTTTGTAAACCATCGCTTAAGTAAGCAATGTCAAGAGATTTTCCTTTGTTTATTTCAATAAGTTTTTTGAGTGCACGCACGCGGCTAACAGGCCAAGGTTGGGGTTGCAAATTCATTAAATGTTGTTTTACAACTTGCGCGGGGAAAGGACCAATATGAGAGGTGTCATTTTCAGCTGTAGCAAGCAAATAAATATTTTTTTGATGTTTTTCTGCTTGAGAAAGAAGAGCTTCGGCAACCGTAATACGTTTTCTCCATTCTTTCGCAGATGCCCATCCATTATCGATAATGAGTGCAAGTGGTTGAGTTCCAGAAAGTGTAATTGGCTTTTGATTCCAAATAGGTTGCGCCAAAGCAATAATAATCACTGTTGCCATGGTTAATCGTAACAGTAATAACCACCAAGGTGTATGGTGGGCAGCTTCTTGCTGATGCGCAACTTTAGGCAAAAGACGTAAAGGAGGAAAGAGTTCTTTCCGCGGACTGGGAGGGGTTATCCGTAATAACCACCAAATGATTGGTAAGGATAAAAGTCCTAATAAAAGGAGAGGAGCACCAAAACTCAAAGTGACCTCCTTGCATAAGATGGAGAGCTGCCTATTTTGTTTGCAAGCTGTAAAATAACTTCTGTTAAGGGGCGATCGGTTGTACTCACATGATAGCTCCACCCTTGGCGTGAGCAAAAATTTGTTAATTCTTGTCGTCTTTCTTGATACAGTTTGCAATAATGTTCACGGAGGTTTTCTGCTTTTCCTAAAACGCACTTTTCTTTTGTTTCAGGATCAAAAAATTCTGTACGACCTTTATAAGGAAAGTGCTCTTCTGCGGGATCAGCAATTTCAATTAAATGGGCAGTCACTTGTTTTGTAGACAAAGCTGCTAAGTGTTGGATAATTTTTTCAGGATAATCAAGAAAGTCGCTTATTATGATGATATGTGAAAAATGCGTAATGGTTGAAAAATCTGGAAATGAATTTTCTGCTTGATAATTTGTTAAAGCGAGTGCCATGCGTTCTATGACATTGGATGTCATTGTGGGGGGCATTAAATTGGGGATAGCAATATATTCACCGCTGCGGGCAAGAAGTGTTGCCAATGCAAGAGAAAGAATAATGGCGTGGTTCCCCTTAGAGATTTGAGAAAAGCGCGAACAATAATGCATAGAAGCACTCTGATCAGGCCAAATCCACACTGTTTGTGCCATTTCCCATTCGTGTTCACGTAGGTAAGTATGTTCATCGCGTGCTGAGCGGCGCCAGTCAATGTGTGTAATGGATTCTCCTGCAACATAAGGGCGAAATTGCCAAAAATTTTCTCCGTTCCCGCGTTTACGCCGTCCGTGCCATCCAGTTATCAATGTATTGGCAATAAGACGTGCTTGTAAAAGACAATACGGCATCTTTTCAGCATCTTTATATAGCTGGGTCGCAAGTGACAGCGGAGATTTTTTTAAAACTTTTTTGCCAATGGCCATTAGAGGGCGTCTTTCACAAGAGTGTCGATAATATTTTTTATGGTTACATCTTCAGCTCGTGCAGAAAAATTGAGTGCCATGCGATGTTGTAAGACAGGATGAGCCAATGTTGCAACATCATCAAGTGAGGGGGCTAAACGCCCATAATAAAGAGCGCGGGCGCGGGCACAAAGTGAAAGTGCTTGTGATGCCCGAGGTCCAGGTCCCCAAGCAATATAATTGTTTGCAAAGGTGTTATCTTTATCAGGGCGGGCTGAACGGACTAGCTTTAAAATGGCATCGACAACATTTTCGGAGATGGGCATTTTACGGACAATTTTTTGAATTTTTTGCAATTTTTCTGCCGATAAAATTGGTTGTGCACTTTGTGTTTTTTCTATTGTTGTTTCTAAAATGATACGTCGTTCTGTTGTAAGATCGGGATAATCAATGTCAATTTGCATTAAAAAGCGATCAAGTTGCGCTTCAGGGAGTGGATAAGTTCCTTCCTGTTCAAGAGGGTTTTGGGTTGCAAGCACGTGAAAAGGTTGTGGCAAGTCGTAATGGGCTCCGGCAACAGTGACATGATATTCTTGCATAGCTTGTAGAAGGGCTGATTGCGTGCGTGGAGAGGCACGATTAATTTCATCAGCCATGAGAAGTTGGGTAAAAATAGGACCTTTGATGTAACGGAAAGAGCGCTTACCATTTTCGTCTGAATCCATAATCTCAGAACCGATAATGTCTGATGGCATCAAGTCGGGCGTAAATTGGATGCGCTTTCCATTAAGCCCCAATACTGTTCCCAATGTTTCAACAAGACGCGTTTTTGCTAAACCTGGAGCACCAACGAGAAGAGCGTGACCACCAGCCAAAATGGCTGTTAAGGCGTATTCAATTACATGCTTTTGACCAAAAATAACTTTATCAATTTCTCGTTGTAAAACATCCAATTCTTTGTGCACTGTATCAATATCATTAATGATTATTTGAGCTTCGTTACTGATATTGGCATTCTTAATAGAATTAGATAACGTATCGCTTTGACTCATATTATTTCCTTAAGGCATTTGTCGTAAAATTGATAATTTTTTCTGCATGATAATGAATATTTTATGATTTGTAGCAGAAAATGAAGAGAAAAGAAGTATCGTGGGCTGTTTTTTTTTAATATTCGTGCACAGATGGAGGAATCAATTTTGGGTAAATGGAGTTATTTTATCAGGGGTGGAGGATTAGAGTGTGACCCTATAAAGGTGTCTGTCTAAAGGAATGATGGCAATTGTTTGAAAGGTTAAGGGGTGAATATAATACAAAATTTCAAACATGTTGATTGGTTACAGCATGAGCATGTCCAAACACTTCTGCGTGTTTTGTCTTTGGGTGGTGAAGAAGCACGTATTGTAGGAGGAGCAGTGCGCAATCAGCTGTTGGGGCAGCCTATTAGTGATATTGATATTGCTACAACCTGTTTGCCGCAACAGGTTATAGTACGTGCAGAAGAAGCAGGATTTAAAGCTATTCCTACAGGTGTTGCATTTGGTACAGTGACGGTGGTTGCCGAGTCATGCTCTTATGAGGTTACAACCCTTCGTTCTGATATTGAAACAGATGGTCGTCATGCAAAAGTAGCATTTGGTCGTGATTGGCAAAAAGATGCTGAGCGGCGGGATTTTACTATTAATGCGCTTTATTGTGATGCTACTGGGCAGCTTTATGATGCAGTAAAAGGTTTGAATGATATTGCAAGCCGAACAGTACGTTTTATCGGAATTGCAGAAAATCGTATTTGTGAGGATTATTTACGTATTTTGCGATTCTTTCGTTTTTTTGCTTGGTATGGGGCAGGACGACCTGATGTAGAGGGATTGAAAGCATGTGTTCGTTTAAAAGATGGTCTGCAAAAACTTTCATCTGAGCGTATTTGGGGAGAAATGAAAAAACTTCTTTCTGCTACAGATCCAACACGTGCTCTTTTATGGATGCGCCAAAGTGGAATTTTGACACTTATTTTTCCTGAAACAGAAAAGTGGGGCATTGATGCGATTCATTCACTTGTGAAGGCAGAACAAGCTTTTGGTTGGAAAATAGATCCGCTATTGCGGCTGGAAAGTCTTCTCCCTCCTGATCCTGTACGTCTTCATGAAATGGCGCATCGCTTGCGTTTATCTAACAAAGAAACAATACGGTTAAAGAAGTGGGCAGAGCTAAAACTGATAAGCCAGAATTGTTCAGATAATTTTGTGCAAAAACTGATTTATTTTCATGATCGACAGCCAGTTTTAGATCAATTATCCTTATCCGTGGCTGCAGCACATGCTGACGCTCAGGAAGGAAGTGGGGTTTCACAAAAAGCAGAAAAATATATTAGATTTTATCAGCTTGCTCAAAAATGGCAAATTCCGACTTTTCCTGTAAGTGGCAAGGACTTGATGAAAAAAGGCTTACCTAAAGGAGTGCTTTTAGGACAAAAGCTCAAAGAGCTAGAAACAATATGGATTGAAAGTGGATTTTTAATAGATCGCAATGAGTTATTAGAAAAAATTAATTTATAATATTAAATTTTTTTGATAGCTTAGTGCTTTTATTTTATTTATTATAATTTTCACTATTGTTAAGTTTTTAGCGGTACCATTTTTAGAGCTGCTAGTAGTGGCAATGATGTAAAAATTTTTATTGATGTGCTGATTTCACTTTTTTAAAAACTGTTAGTTATGTGCAGCGCATGAGCATGTTTGTTATATAGTGAAAATCTTGATGGAAATTTTGTCATTTTTTTCATAGAGTTTTGCTTTGTTCATTATAACCAATTTGGCGAAGTGCTTCTCCTGTCGTTATAGCCACACTCATTGCGAGATTGAGAGAGCGTGCATGTGGTTGCATAGGAATTTTCAATACGTAGTCAACGGTTTTATAGACATAATCGGGAACTCCTGCTGATTCACGACCAAAAAGTAAAACATCATTTTTCTGATAACATATCTCTGTATAGCATGTTTCTGCTTTTGTACTTAAAAGTAAAAGACGGCGATTAGAGCGCTTAATGGTGTTCATAAAATGTTGCCAATCGATGTGTCGTTCTAAGGAGGCATATTCAAGGTAATCTAAGCCTGCTCTCTTAAGGTTGCGATCTGATAGATTAAAACCAGCAGGTTCAATAATATGTACATGCAAACCAAAGCAGGCACTAAGGCGCAAAATCGTTCCTGTATTACCAGCAATATCAGGTTGAAAAAGAGCAATGTGAAGTGTCATACACCATCCCTTATGTTTTTTCTCTATGATTTATAAAGAAGCTCTATGGTTTATTCCAGAAATATAATTGAAAAGCATGTGGTTTTTACATTTATGTGTTACAGACATTTGGATTTTCGAGGGAAAGTTATGTGCATTAAGCTTATTATGAGACACGCAAAAGCATATCTTCAAAAATATTGTGCGTACTCTCAAGAATAGAGCAATATAATTTTCAAGACTGTGTTGTGATTGAGTATTGAAAGCAAATAAAATATTCAGAAATTGTTGTAGAAAAAATACTCTATGATCTAGGTAGCATTACCTGTTTTATGGGGAGCTCTATAGTATCATACAAGATTTCACGCGCTGGTTTTAATTGTCGTTGCAGTATCTATAATCATCGTGGCAAGAAGTAATAACTCAAACTTGTTGATTGAAAAATTCAGGAGGAAATTTTTCTGAAGAATTCGCTAAGTTTGATAATGGTAAGCCATTTAAAGTTTAAGGTAAGAAAAACTTCCATTACTATAGAGACCAACGCTTTTTGGTAAAAATTTTCATAAATGACATTTGTGAAAGATGACAAAGACGATAATGAATATTTCATAGGGATTTTGGCAATTATGACAATATATTTTATTGAAAAAATATTTTCATTGGAGGACTATTTTTTGAAAGATTTCTTTGATTGGGGATATGGTTACATGCAATATTTTTTGATGGCTATAATGTGAGAAAGTTGACTTTTGAGTGTTGTATGTTTTCCATTTCTTTTGTTTTTGTGGGGGTTCATTTTGGCAATTTATTAAATTAGGCAGGCAAATCTAAACGCTTTTGAAATACAGGCAGATAAAGAAAATGTTTTTTTCGTTATATATTGCTTATTAAAGATATTTTTGTCTTATGGTTTTTCCCTACCTTTGTTAGCGAATACGGAGAAAAATTTATTATTGATGGTGTGTATGTGTGCCGTATGTTTGCCGTTTTTTATTTTTATTTTAATCCCTTAGCTTGTATTATAGTATTGCTGAGTCAGATTGTATGGCAGCTTTTTTACGCAAGGGATCAGAAAGTAGCAGAAACCATAAAAATTTTTATGGTTTTGAGGGTAGTTTGTAATTTATTGCGAGCAATGCTTTTGATTGTGATGTTACCTTAGGGCAATGGGTATGCTCGTATGAGAACAGAACGGGGAAGATAATTGAATATCATTGTGTGTGGTGTCTTTGCTGATGTCAAGGAAGTGCTTCATACAGGGAGTTCAGAAAATTCGTTTTTTCTTATTTTAATCACTTCGGTAAAGGATTGTTTTTTATTTAAAAAAGTTAGATCTGATGCAGTTTAAGGGAAAAAAATTGAGAAAAAATTGAAAATTTAAAAAGATCAAGGTTATTGATTCTGAAAAAATAGAGGGAACAAATTTAACTATGAGGCATTGAGAGTTGTAAAGTAAAAACGGAGATTTAAAATGAAGAAAATTGCATTTACTACTCTTATGTCAGTTTTTGTGGCTTCTAGTGCTTATGCCCAATCTTTCGCGGTATCTCCTGAACCTGAAGTCGTTTTTTCAACGGGGACTGTACAGGTAGGTTCAGATATGTCTGCGCGTTATGTTACGCCTACAGCGACTGATTTCGTTGCTTCAAGTCTTATTGGTGCAAATGTATACAATATAGAGGATAAGCATATTGGCGAAGTAAAGGATATTATTTTACGTGAAAACAGTATTGCGGGGATTGTTATTGCTGTTGGTGGTTTTCTTGGGATAGGGGAAAGCTATGTAGTCATTTCTCCAGAAACAATCCAAATGACAAATGATTATGGAAAATGGAAGCTTATTACAAATGCGACAAAAGATTCTTTGAAGGAAGCTCCAACATTTAAATATGAAAAACATTGAGCACGTTTCTTTTTCTATGGAAAAACAGCCGCTACTAGAGAGAGGGTAGCGCTGTTTTTTTTTAAATAAAGAGTTTCTTGTGAATGTTTTTAAAACAATTACAGGAAGCAATGTTCGTTTGTCTGAGAGATGTAGGAAGATTGTGTAAACGAAGCGCGTTAAGTGTTGTGCTTAAACAACATGATATCGCCATCTTGCACAATATATTCTTTTCCTTCATCGCGGGCTTTGCCTGCTTCTTTTGCTCCATTTTCCCCGCCTAGAGCAATATAGTCCTCGTAGCTGATGGTCTGAGCACGAATGAAACCACGTTCAAAATCAGAGTGGATGACGCCAGCTGCTTGAGGTGCTTTTGTCCCGCGTACAATTGTCCATGCTCGTGTTTCTTTAGGACCACATGTGAAATAAGTGATTAAGTCAAGCAAGTGGTAGCCAGCACGAATGAGCCGATTCAAACTCGGTTCACAAAGGTTGAGAGCATTAAGATATTCTGTAGCTTCTTCTTCATTAAGTTGAGTGATTTCAGCTTCGATAGCAGCAGAAATAATAATGCTTTGGGCATTTTGTTCTGTTGCCATTTTTTCAACTGTTTGGGTAAAGCTATTCCCATGAGCGGCGTCATTTTCACTTACATTACAAACATAAAGTACTGGTTTTGAAGTTAAAAGATTCAAACCGTTAAGAATATAGCGTTCATCGGAAGAGATGTCTTTGAGTAATAATCGGACAGGACTTCCTTTCTGTAACAAATTTAATGCTGCTTCCATCATAGGAAGAATTGTCAAAGCTTCTTTATCTTTTCCAGTTGCACGTTTACGGATTTGTACGATTCGTCGTTCAAGACTTTCAAGATCGGCAAGCATGAGTTCTGTTTCAACAGTTGTCGCATCAGAAACAGGATCAATACGCCCTTCTACGTGGGTAATATCTTCATCTTTAAAACAGCGTAAAACGTGAATAATGGCATCAACTTCGCGAATATTGGCTAAAAATTTATTGCCTAGCCCTTCACCTTTTGAAGCGCCACGTACAAGCCCAGCAATATCAACAAAACTGATGCGTGTAGGAACGATTTCTTTTGAACCAGCGATAGATGCAACTTTCTCCATCCGAAAATCTGGGACGGCAACTTCACCAGTATTGGGTTCGATTGTGCAAAAAGGATAATTGGCAGCTTGTGCTGTGGCTGTTTTCGTTAATGCATTAAAAAGAGTTGATTTGCCAACATTAGGTAATCCTACAATACCGCATTTAAAGCCCATGAATTGCCTTCTTTTCTGTTGATTTTATAATCAGAATAAATATTTTTGAATATTTTCTATAGCATATTTTGAGAAAAGTTATAGTCTCTGGTTTTTAGGAAGGGATAAAAAAAGTTATTCTGGAAGAAAGTGTAATTTTGAATGTCACGTTCTAAATATTTCCTATTTCAATCATAAAAATTTTAGTCATAAGAAATTCTCACTTAATATTAACAGTGTGCTAAGTTTTTTATAATATGCAAGTCTGCGTATGAATCAATCGGAGAAAATATGAGAGTGTTGTCTCGTCGAGCCTTTTTAATTGCAACTGTAATTGCAGCACCTTTGGCTTTGGTTGCATGTGTTACTCGTCAATCAAATGTATCTCAACAAGTTTTGCACGTTCCAGAAGAAATACGGGCTTTATATGGGCCTGTAACAAATGAATCTTATTCATTACCCGCTATTGATCTTTCGACAATTGATCCAAAGTTTTTGCGCCAAGAAGTAATTTATTATACATCTTACCCACCTGGTACATTGGTTGTGGATACTCAAGAACGTTTCCTTTACCTTATAGGTGAAAATGGGAAGGCTTTGCGTTATGGTATTGGTGTTGGTAAGGAGGGATTGGAATTTGAAGGTGAAGGAGTTATACAGCGCAAGCGCAAGTGGCCAAGTTGGGCTCCTACTGCAGCAATGATGGCTCGAGAACCAGAGCGTTATGGTCATTTGGGAAAGGGAATGCCACCGGGGCCTGATAATCCATTAGGTGCGCGAGCACTTTATCTTTATAAAAATGGGAAAGATACGCTCTTCCGCATTCATGGTTCACACGAGTCGTGGTCGATTGGTCAAGCTATTTCAAGCGGGTGTATTCGTTTACTTAATCAAGATGCTATTGACCTTTATGATCGTGTTCCTGTTGGTGCGCGCGTGATTGTATTGCAGAAAAATGAGGAACCATCCAGTATTTTGGATCAACAAAATATTAATGATCCACTAATGTCCACTATCTATTCAGGTGAATTGTTTTAGTTTTAAAGGGTACAGATTTAACTCGTTGCGTGTGATAAGTTCTTTCTATTTAAACACTTCTTTCTTAAAAGGAATCCTTTCAAAAAAGAGAGTGCGTACACAAAATCTTTAACAAGATAGACTAATCTATCTTATATGCGAGAAAAATGACTTTTTATTGTAAGTCTTTGTTTTTCATTACTCGTGAAATCTCGTTTATAAAGAGACCACTGTCACCTTTGACGAGAAGAGGAATATTTTTTGCAAGTGTATTTAATAGGGGAAGAAGCCATTCTTGATCGGATTTTGTAAAATTTCCTAAAACATGTTGATGAACAAGTTCTTTGGAACCTGGGTGTCCGATTCCTAAGCGGACACGGCAGTAATCAGCACCGCAATGGGCATCAATAGATTTTATGCCGTTATGTCCATTACTTCCCCCACCAATTTTTACACGTACTGTTCCAGGTGGTAAGTCTAATTCATCGTAGATGACAATTAAATTCTTCAATTCTAATTTATAAAATCGTAAAATTTCACCAATGGCTTGACCAGAGAGGTTCATGAAAGTTTGGGGTTTTATAAGAAAAGTTTTTTCACCATTTATAAGCCCATTAGAGATTTCTGCTTGAAATTTCTTTGACCATGGAGAAAAAGAGAAAGATTGATAAATAGCATCAACAGCCATGAAACCAATATTATGGCGGTTATTTTGGTAGTGTGAACCAAGGTTGCCAAGACCAGCAATGAGCCACATGTGCACCTTCAGTAAAGTGTGAGGAGTTAAAAATTTTTTTAAATAAAGGCGGGAGTTTTCTCCCACCTTCTAAAGTGTATTAAGCTTTTGCGTTATTTTCGCTATTTTCTTGTTCTGCACTGTCATCACTAACATCCATGCCAGCAGGAGCTGCAATGGTTGCAATGGTAAAGTCTCTATCTTGGATAACAGGGATAACACCTTCTGGCAGTTGTACTGCTGAAATATGGATAGAATCTCCCAGAGAGTAGTTGGCAAGGTCAATCTCAATCGCTTGAGGGATGGCATTTGCTGGGGCAGTACATTCAATTTCATGGCGAACAATATTTAAGACGCCTCCCCGTTTAATTCCAGGAGCTGTATCTTCATTGAGGAAGTGTACAGGAATACTCACATCTACAATGGATTTCGCGGAAATACGTAAAAAATCTATATGAATGGGAAAGTCACGAACTGGATCAAGTTGGTAATCTTTTGCTAAAACTAGAATTTTTTGTTTGTCAACTGTAATAGTTGCAGTGGTGGTACGAAAACCACCAGCATGAATTTTATGGAAAATTTCTTTATAGGAAACTGCAATTGCTAAAGGGGGTTGTTTGTCACCATAAATGACAGCTGGGATGAGACCGTTACGGCGCAGTTCACGGGAGGACCCCTTACCAACCCGCTCGCGTATTTCGGCCTTAAGAGTGTAGCTTTTGCTCATGATTTAAGTCCTTATTTACATAATTGGAGATTCACCAAAAACCAACAACAGTTTTTGCATGAATATGAAGATATGCGCTGTAAAGTAGCGATTGCTCCATTCTGCGTTGCCTCCAAGGGTGTCTACGCAGAAGTTTGTTCTATAATTCAAACCTTTTGAAGATGCAAGAGTTGTGGGAAAAGTCCATGATTTTTACCGTTAAGAAAGAGGAAATGTTACAAGTATAATACAGATGGAGAAGCAGTAAATATTCGCTAATATATTTAAAATTGGAGGCTGGAGGCATTATGAAAGTTGAGATCGTCTTGGGGGAGATGTCGGAAACTAGTGCTTTGCGTAAAGCGATGCCAGCGCTCGTTGATCTTGAAGAATTATTGGCAACACGTTTGCTTGTGCAAGGGAATTCTGGTTCAGGAAAATCACATCTTCTTCGACGTTTGCTTGAACAAAGTGCTTCATGGGTGCAGCATTGTGTAATTGATCCAGAGGGTGATTTTGTAACTTTGGCAGATAAATTTGGTCATGTTGTTGTTGAGGCGCAATGCAGTGAACAAGAATTGGCACGTATTGCCTACCGAGTTCGCCAACATCGGGTTTCTGTGGTGTTTAATCTTGAAGGTTTGGATAATGAACAACAGATGCGTGCTGTTGGTGCTTTTCTTGGTGCATTGTTTGATGTGGAGCGCGATTATTGGTATCCTATGCTTGTTGTGGTTGATGAAGCACAATTATTTGCCCCAGCTGCTGCGGGAGAGGTTTCTGATGAAGCACGTAAAATTTCGCTCAGTGCGATGACCAACCTTATGTGCCGAGGGCGAAAACGCGGGCTTGCTGGTGTCATTGCTACACAGCGTTTGGCTAAGCTTGCAAAAAATGTAGCTGCGGAAGCTTCAAATTTTTTAATAGGACGAACTTTCTTAGATATTGATATGGTTCGTGCTGCGGATCTTCTGGGGATAGAGCGCCGTCAAGCAGAAATGTTTAGAGATCTTGAGCGGGGCCATTTTATAGCTTTAGGGCCCGCTTTATCACGACGTTCCTTACCCATCATCATTGGTCCTGTTGAAACATTGGCGCGCTCTTCTAGTCCAAAACTTATGCCGCTTCCGACGGAAAGAGAGGATGTCAAAGAACTCGTTTTTACTGCTTCGCCAGAAGAAATGTTAGTTCCATTTAAACATTCTCGAGAACCTGTGAAGGAAAAATCAGTTCATGAAATGTTAGAAAAAGCTGTGCAAGAAAAACAAGAATTATTAGAAGAAAAGCTCAGTTTATTTCCTGAACTTTCTGTTGTGAATCATAACATACAGGCAGAACATATTATTCGTGAAATTATCGATGACCCTGAGGCTGCTTATCGTTCAACAGCGGTGCTTTATCAAGATTTTTTGGTTCGTTGCCGTATTCACGGTATATCAGGAGTTTCTTTTAATCTTTCGCAATTTCGGCGTAAATTAGCTATCGCTCAGGCTGCTGTTGACGATGAGACTGCTGCAAGTGAAAGCTGGAAACGCATTTTACATATATCGGAAAGTTTAGAAGATGACGTCCAAGGTGTTTTTTTGAATGTGGCACAGGCAGCGCTTACTGGAAAACCATGTCCGTCAGATGCACTTTTGGCACGTCTTTACGGAACCCATTCCTTAAGCCGTGCACGTCGACTTTTAACCTATTTCGAAGAGCGCGGACTTGTTGTTATTCATACTCATTTTAGCGGTCAACGCACTATAGCTTTCCCTGAGCTTGGTGTAGAAACAGCACCAGGAGATCCAAAGGTACCAGTTTAACCAAATAAGCTTGAGACAGATTGTTCTGCTGCTGTTCTTGCAATTGCTTCTCCAATTAAGTCGGCAATTGGCAAAACGCGGATATTATGTGCGTTTTCAATTGCTTTTGTTGACATAATTGAGTCAGTGATAACCAATTCTTTCATTTCTGAGTTGGTAATGCGTTCGATAGCATTTCCAGAAAGAACACCGTGTGTGATGTAAGCTGTGACGCTATTCGCACCGTGTTTAAGCAGAGCACTTGCTGCATTGCAGAGGGTTCCACCTGAATCAACAATATCATCAAACAAAAGACAGTCTTTTCCAGATACATCTCCAATGATATTCATAACTTCTGATTCTCCAGGGCGTTCGCGACGTTTATCAACAATAGCCAGTAAACTGTTCAAGCGTTTTGCTAAGGAGCGTGCGCGCACTACGCCACCAACATCAGGTGAAACAACAATAACATTTTCAAGAGAATAATGCATTTTAACATCGCGAGAAATGACTGGAACAGCATAAAGATTATCTGTTGGAATATCAAAAAAACCTTGGATTTGTCCTGCATGAAGATCCAATGTCAAAACCCGATGAGCGCCTGCTTCAGTAATTAGGTTAGCAACAAGTTTTGCAGAAATAGGGGTACGTGGTCCAGGTTTACGGTCTTGGCGGGCGTAACCAAAATAGGGAATAACAGCTGTGATCCGACGTGCCGAAGAACGACGAAGAGCATCAATCATGATGAGTAATTCCATCAAATGATCATTTGCAGGATAGGATGAAGATTGCAAAACAAACACATCTTGTCCACGGACATTTTCATGTAATTCTACAAAAATTTCCTGATCAGCAAAGCGTTTCACTGTTGCTTTACCTAAGGGAATATTTAAATAATTTGCAACATCTTCAGCAAGACGTGGGTTAGAATTGCCACAGAAAAGTTTCATAGTAGAACCTCTAAATAATCACAGTAGAATGTGACACGGTTTTTAACTTTTTATCGCCAGATTGCAAGGAAACAATTACCACAATATTACAATTTTATTCATCATCGTTAAAGAAGGGGATACTTTCTTTTCTTTTTTTGAAATTGTTTGTTATTTTGTGAGAAAAATTTGGGAACAGTAAGGGAATGAGCACGTATTGGTTGAGCTTTTTTTGCAATTTTTTATAAAAGGATAGCTTTAATATTTTTTATGCCTTAGTTTGAGGTAAATGAGAAAAGTACGTTGAAAGATATATTTTGCCATTAAATACTCCAATCAAACATCAAAATTGCCATGTTTTATTAGTGAAGAGCTCATTGCGTGAAAAAGCAAAAGTGCAAATGGGTTTACTTTTTATTGGGATGAAAGGTTTTATTTTGCAGTTTTGGTATTCTTTGTAAGGCAAAAAAGTTTTTCATTTTTCAACATAATAGCAGAAATTTGTCGTCCGTAATCAGATTCATTACGGTGCATTGCACGGCGATAAGAAAAAAAGCGTTGTTCATCTTGGTAAGTGCAAAGTTCTAGACAAGAAGCATGAACTCCTGCTTCTTTTAGTTGATCCATAATAAACGCCCATAGGTTGAAGTTAAAGTGATTTACTTTATCTGTTTTTAAAAAATATTTTTGGAATTTGCTATGAGAATCAACAAATTGGTCATAAAATTCGCTTGTTACTTCATAGTGGCAAACACCAATACAAGGTCCAAGAACCGCTGTTATTGAATGTCGTTTGGCGCCTTGTTTTTCCATAACAGAAATTGTTTTTTCCATAATGCCACTTAAGCTGCCTCGCCAGCCAGCATGCGCGGCGGCGATAACGCCTGCTTGCGGATCAGAAAGTAAAACTGGTCCACAATCTGCTGTAAGAATGCCGATTACTAAATCTTGTGTGGTTGTAACAAGAGCGTCAGCTTTAGGAGGTTTACCGATAAAAGCTTTGTCAACAACAACGACTTCACAGGAATGTATTTGATGGAGTGTGACTAAATTTTGTACTTCAACACCAAAATAATTGGCAATTAAAGTGCGGTTTTGTGCAATATGTTCAGGGTGATCATTTGAGCTTTGCCCGACATTAAGGCTGTGATAAAGGTTTTTTGAAACACCGCCTTGACGTGTAAAAAAGCCATGTTTTATTCCATGTGTGTGTAAAGCAGAAAGATCTTTTGCAAGAATAGGCGTAGGGACAGGCTTCATCAAAGTTCCTTTTATGATTATTTTTAAAGTAGGAATGGTGTGTAAGATGCCAATATTTGTCAATATATAAGTGTTATTATTGGCAGTCAAAATTGAGGAGGGAGTGATATATTTTTATCACTCACATGCAAGACTTTAAAAAGTTTTCCCATTTGATCTGATCCAGCTAATCGTTCGATATCTTGGCAGATCTTACCTTGCAGTGCAGCACTTTTGTTGGCTCCAAGCTGTTTTGCACGTTCCAGAAGACCCATTTTAAAAAGAAAATCTCCTTGTTCTAGAATTTCGGCAAAACAGCCTTGTTCAAGGGCTATTGTTTTTAAAAAAGAAAAATTAACATGTGATGTCAAATCATGTTCACCAGGAGCATCAAAAATATCACGAAATCTATGTTTTGAGACAGCTTGCAGTGTATCACCGAATGCAAGATCAGAAGCACCATAATCAATGAGTAAAGCAGAACCACTCATTTGTATTAAGCGGTTACTGATTTGTTGCATCAATTGATGCCGTAAGGGTGCATGCTCAAAAATTGTTCCATCGGGTATTTCAGAATAGTAGGGTTGTAAGCAAGAAGAAGGAAGTTTATGAGAACCAGAAATAAACATGAAGTCCCCATCTGGATTCACTGTAATACGACGTTCTCTCCATTCTCCATTGATTTTAATATATTGATTGATGGGAAGTGTATCGAGAAATTCATTGGCAATTAAAAAAAGATGTCCTGAGGGGAGTTGATCAAAATTTTCAATGCTATGGATTTGTTTTTGATAAGATGAAAGACGTTTTTTTTGTTCTTTTGCAAGCCGTTGGCTTATTTCAATAAGAAAAATTTCAGCGGCATTGAATGCTGTTGTGCATAATTTTTGAATGGTACGCAAAATATCGTCCATAAGAGTTCCGCGTCCTGGACCTATTTCAGCGAGAATGAAAGGATGAGGACAATTCTGAGCTTTCCAGCTTGCGAGGATCCAAATACCAATCATTTCTCCAAATAATTGGCTCACTTCGGGTGCGGTGATAAAATCACCAGCGTGCCCAAAGGGTGTTTGTGTTTGATAATAGCCGAATTGAGGATCTGTGAGTGCCAACGTCATATATTGACTGACAGTGATTGAACCATTGAGGGCAATAATTTCTTTAATTTTCTCTTTGAGGGTAGTCATTATTTTCCAGATTTACATCTAAAAGCTTGGAGAAGGAGATAAATACCAAAAAGAAACATAGGAAAAGATAATGCCATGCCATAGGTAAATCCAGTGGAATGAAAAAGAGCAGAAAACCATTCTGGGTCTTCTTGAGGAACACGGTAAACTTCTGCAATGCTCCGTGCTATTGCATAGCTTGTAATAAATGTTCCTGCTACAGCGCCAGAATGTTTTAATGCTTTAAAAGCAAAAATAAGCATGAACAGGATGATGAAGAGAAGAAATCCTTCCATAAGCGCTTCGTAAAGTTGGCTGGGATGGCGTGGTAAATATTGGGGATCTTGGGGAAAGCAAACAGCCCAAGGTACAAAAGTCATCTTACCCCATAATTCTTGATTAATGAAGTTGCATATTCGCACAATGCCGATACCAATAGGAGCACCTGCAGCAATTATATCAAACATTGCTCGTATATTAATATTGTTTTTATGTGCAAACCAGATCATTGCAATGGTGATACCAATGAGCCCGCCATGAAAAGACATCCCTCCGTTCCATACTGCAATGATGGCACTGGGGTGGCTAAAGTAATAAGCAGGATCCCATACAAGCACTTGTCCTAAGCGACCACCAACAATGATACTGATGGCAGACCAAGCAACAAAATCTCCTATTTGTTCTTTATCCATAGGAGGTTTGTTGGCATACCATAGGGATTGTTCTTTTAATAATTTTTGCGCATACCACCAAGAAAAAAGAATGCCTACAACGTAACCAAGTCCGTACCAATGGAGAGATATGGGACCTAAATGAACAATTACAGGATCGAGAAAAGTAGGAAAAGCAATGGCAGGACAAGAGTTCATGGGCACGGGCTTTACATTTGTAAGGTTTATGTGATGGTTAGAAATGACAGATGAATGCACAATGGTCAAGTCAGGAGAGTTAATAGGTTTTTACTGTTGAGTGATAAAAATTTATGGTGGTAAAGGGTGTGTAAAATGACTCCGATAAGGTCTGTATAGTAACGTAAAATCTATAGAGCAGAGGGAACAAATACGATATCTAAATGTTATGAAAATACGCTATAGTGCGTGGGTTAATAACTAAAAATAAAGGAAAATCACATGCGTAATGGATCGAACCGTATTCTTGATGAATTAGCAAAATTAGCAACAGATGCAGCCGATGTTGCACAAGGTATACGACGCGAAGCTGGAACAGCTGTTCGTTTACAGGCTGAAAAAATAGCAAATAAACTTGACCTCGTTTCACGTGAAGAGTTTGAAGCGTTTAAGGAGATGGTGTTGAAGGTACATGCTGACAATGCTGATTTGAAGAAACGTCTTGATGATTTAGAAAAAACGCAGACGTCAAAAAAATAAAATGATTTCCGTAAAAAATTATAACCTTGGAAAAAATATCCCCAATTTTTCAATGTAATGTTTAAAACTGAAAAATGCTTAATCCTGAATCTGTTAGAGAAAATTGTTCATCTGCTTTTTATAAAAAAAATTTTTTTTTGAATCAGGGGGGCTGGCGCTATGAAATTGTATCAATACACTGAAAAAACTTGATGATTCGTTTTATTGTTATCAAGTTTGTTGCCGTAGGAAGCGTTATGTGTTTCTCGGTACTGTGTACTGTTGATGTTTTTAATGTGTATTTGTTTGATGTAAAGGCTTTGATTGTAGCAAAATGTTGTTACGGTTTTGGCGCTTTATGTTTTTTTAATAACGTTGTTCATATTATTGAGGGCTAATGATGGAGCTTGCATTTTGCGTCACAGAAAGAGAGGAGCATCCTGTTGATTTTATCGAACGGATTGCTTGTAAATATGATTGGTCTTTTGAGCGGAGTGCAGAAGATGAAATTAGTGTTTGTGTGGAAGGAACGCGGGCAAATTATCGTCTTGCTTTTTCATGGATGGAAGCGCAGGAAGCTCTTCATTTGTCTTGTGCATTTGACCTTTTTATCAAAAATGCTCAGACAACAGAAATACATCGCTTGTTGTTAGCAATTAATGAAAAATTATTGTTGGGGCATTTTGATTATTGGCAGAGCGATAATACGGTCATTTATCGACAGGGACTTCTGTTGGCTGGTGGGGTGCATCCATCGCATGTACAAGTTGAAACATTGTTAGTACATGCGCTTAAAGTCTGTGAAAGCCATTATGCAGCATTTCAAATGGTTGCTTGGGCTGGTGAAAGTGCTTATAAGGCGCTGCAATACACTTTGTTTGAAACCGTTGGGAATGCCTAAATTACTCAAAAAATTTATTTAAAAATTATTTTTATAAGGGGATATCAATAATGGCGCGTAATCCCCCTAAGGGGCTATCATCTAATTGGATATTGCCTCCATGGCTGCGCGCTATATCTTGGGCAATAGAAAGACCAAGTCCTGTTCCGCTCGCATCTTGGTTTCGCGCTTTATCAAGCCTAAAGAATGGTTTAAATACTTCTGTCCGCATGTTTTTATGAATGCCAGGCCCATCGTCGTCAATAGTTATTATGAAAGATTCTTGTTGGGATATGGCTGTCAGCTTAACGGTGTTGGCGTGATAAAACGCGTTTGATACAAGATTGCTAATCAAGCGGGTAAAGGCATGGGGACGTGCTTGTATTTGTGTAGGACCTTCGATGGTGTAGAAAAATTGACGCTTGTGAAGATGAGCGTCGGCAGAAAATTTTTGCATAAGGGCAGTTAAGTCAAAGGTTTTAATACTTTCGCTGCCTTCGCCACGTGCAAAAGCAAGATAATCTTCTAGCATATTTTGCATATCGTTAACATCTTGCTCTAGCAAGCTGGTGTCAAAATCAGTATTTGCTAACGCTAGTTGCAGCTTAAAACGTGTGAGAATGGTTCTTAAATCATGACTCACACCTGAGAGCATCATGGTGCGTTGTTCAATTTGGCGCTCAATACGTTCACGCATACGCAAAAAAGCGATGCCAGCGCGACGGATTTCATCAGCTCCTTGTGGTTGAAATCCTTCTGGTAAAGGGCGACCACGTCCAAAACTTTCCGCAGCTTCTGCCAATTGTTGAATTGGTTTGATTTGGTTACGCAAAAAGTAAATTGCTATCAGCAATAAAACAAGAGCGGTTCCTACCATCCAGCTTAGAAAAATACCAGTATTGGAAGCATAAGCTTGGCTGCGCATAGCAAAAACACGTAAAATATTATCATCAAGGCGGATACGAATTTCAATAAGATCAGAATCGCCCACTGTATCAATCCAGAAGGGACGGTTAATTTGACGGGTGATTTCTTCACTTAAGAAATAATCAAGGATTGCAAAAAATGGTTTAGGTCCAGGATGGGGAAGGGGAGCAGGTGGCAAGATAGAAATATTTAATTTCATGCGCTGTTGTGCAATACGCTTGATATCTTCGTAGTTATCTCGTTGTGGATATGTTTCAATGATATCAATAATGGCAGAAATATCATGAACAACAGTGGTTGAAAGACGCTCGGTGACCATTTGCCAATGGCGTTCCATAAAAACGTAGCCAATCACTGTTTGTAGAAGAACCATAGGAGCGATAATGATAATCAAAGAGCGGGCATAAAGCCGTTTAGGCATCTTTCTCGTGAGCCATAGGACAAATTTTCTTAAGGGTTTGGTCATTATACGCCTATTCAATGAGGAGTTTATACCCTATTCCTCGCACAGTTTGGAGCCATATGGGAAGTGCTGGATTTTTTTCGATCTTACGGCGTAGACGGTTGATTTGTACATCAATGGCACGTTCACCTATGTTACTATCATCGGCTGCAAACTTATGGCGCGGAACTGTATTGCCTGCATTTTCAGCAAAAATGACCATCATTTCTTGTTCTTTATCTGTTAATTTAATAATTTCTTTCCCTTTTTTGAGCTCGCGCCGTGAAATTGAAAACATATAAGGTCCAAAGACAATCTGTTCTATTTTGGACTGGTTGGGTGAGAAGCCACGTCGTAAAATGGCGTTGATGCGAAGTAGAAGTTCACGAGGGTCAAACGGTTTGGCAAGATAGTCATCTGCACCAGCTTCTAATCCATGGATACGATTGTCTGTTTCTGATAAAGCTGTGAGCATGAAAATGGGAACATCTTTTGTTTGACGCAATGAGTGGGTAAGATTAATGCCATTTTCACCAGGCATCATCACGTCTACTATAAGAAGGTCAAAATCTAAGTTGGCAAGTTGCCGCCTTGCTTCATCAGCATTGGCAGAGACTGAAACACGAAATCCATTCTTAACGAGAAATTGAAATAAAAGATCGCGAATGCGGGTGTCATCATCAATCACAAGAAGGTGAGGCGCGTCATCACGCAAAACTTGAACTTGATTGGTCATTCTTCAAAACCTTGATAAAATTCAGTTTACATACAATTCAAGTTTACATAAGTTGCATAAAGCTGTCGAGCAGGCTATCTTACTCTATAAGGAGTTGGGTAGCTTTATTTATAAGATTGAAAATTTAATTTTGAAAAGGATATTATGGGAAATCTTAGTGCACATATTATCCCCGTTACGCCTTTCCAACAAAACTGTACTCTGCTTTTTGATGATGAATGTAAAACAGGCGTCTTAGTTGATCCAGGTGGTGATTGGCTTCAAATTCAGGGGATGATCCAAAAGATAGGTATTATCATTGAAGCTATTTGGATAACACATGGTCATATTGATCATGTAGGAGCTGCAATGCAAGCTAAAGAAGCGTTGGGTGTTAAAATTATTGGTTCACATCGTGATGATAAGCCTGTGATGGATGCTGTGAATGAAAGTGCAAAAATCTATGGCATAGCTGAAACGCGCATATGTGTTCCTGATCAATGGTTGGAAGATGGCGATAGCGTTCATTTTTCTGAACATGTCTTTAATGTTCTTCACACACCAGGGCACTCCCCTGGTCATGTCATTTACTTTAATGAAAAGGAACGCTTCGCCTTATTGGGTGATGTACTTTTTCGTGGTTCCATTGGACGTACAGATCTTCCATTTTGCTCTCATGAAAAGTTGATGAAATCTCTTGAGGACAAAATTCTCCCCTTAGGTGATGACGTTGGTTTTATCTGTGGTCATGGTCCAGGAAGCCAAATAGGTTATGAGCGTCAGTGGAACCCTTTTCTTCAAGGAATCAATTAACAGATAAACAAACAAAAAAATTAACCTAGAGCTTTTCCTTTGCGTCGCTTAAGACTTCTTTAACGGGATGGAGCAGAAGTTAACGGAGCATAACAAAAGTGATCCTTGCCATCATGTCCTCGATAAGTTCCCGTTTTAGGGTTAAATGAGCGATATTTTGCTTTGCAATACCGAAGCCAGTCAGCTGCTCCTAGCTGTTGAGCATTTTGATATACTGTTCCTGGCTGAACCTCATAAATTATTTGAGTTTGTGGAACTTCTTGATACACTACTTGGCTTTGTGGAGCTGTTTGATAAATAACTTGCGGTTGTTCAGGCTGTTTGAGGACATTGCCAAGAATTGCACCTGCTGCAAGGCCGAGAATGCCAGCCGCTAAAGTATCTCCTGAATCGTTACGTTCTACGTAATGCTTGTGTGTATGATGGTTGCGTTCTACATGAGTATAATGATGTGTTTTTTGTTCACGACGCGTATGGTGGCGTTCACGACGTGTGTGTGTTTGTATTTGTTGACCATTACCGAAAGAAGGACTGGTTATTGTGCTGCTTGTAAAGCGCTCATCAAAAGTTGATGTTGTGCCTGCAAAGGTTGCATTTAATGGCACAAAGATAGCTACCGCTGATATCGCAGATAGCACTGTTAATTCAGTAAATTTTCTCATAGCGACACTCCTTTTATAAATATTGTCTGCATCTTATACGTACTAAACTGAATACAGCCTGAACGATTTTAGACTTCATTTTGACAAAACGAATAAAGAGCTATTTGGTTGAGCTAAATTACAAAATAAAATTAAAACGAAGATCTATTTTCAATAAATATATTCTACTCACGTTAATTTAGAATGTCCCATTATAGTTCCTTATTTTTTATGAGAAAAGCAAAATTTTACATTGAATAATATTTTTACATATTGTTGGCTATTTTAGCGAAAAGAGGCGATTTATGAGATGAATTATTTTCTATGGCGTTACAGGATTGTCGGTGATTGTTAATTCTATTTTCTGTAGCTGTTTCATTTCATCACGAAATCGTGCGGCTTCTTCAAAGTTAAGGTCAGCGGCTGCTTCATGCATTAATTTTTCGAGATGTTGAATATGGGATGCCAAATTTTTTCCAACCATATTATTTTTCGTAATAAAATCAGGAACATTTGTGTGATTATGATCATTTTCATTTCCTGAATTAAGAATATCGCCGATATTTTTTTTGATACTGGTCGGTGTGATATGGTGCTCTTTATTGTAAGCTATTTGTTTTTGTCGACGCCTTTGTGTCTCTTGCAAAGCTCGTTTTATGGAGCCAGTGATGATATCTGCATAAAGAATAACTCGACCATCTACGTTACGTGCTGCTCGTCCAATTGTTTGTATAAGCGAGGTTTCGGAGCGCAAAAATCCCTCTTTATCGGCATCTAAAATGGCAACAAAACCGCATTCTGGAATATCTAAACCTTCTCGAAGTAGGTTGATACCAATTAAGACATCAAAGATGCCAAGTCGCAAATCACGAAGAATTTCAATACGTTCTAATGTATCAATGTCAGAATGCATATAGCGTACGCGAATACCTTGTTCGTGGAGATATTCAGTTAAATCTTCAGCCATACGCTTGGTCAGGACAGTCACCAATGTACGGTAGCCTTTTTGAATTGTTTTACGAATTTCATTCACAACATCATCGACTTGAGTGCTGGCTGGGCGAATTTCTGTTTGTGGGTCAATAAGCCCTGTTGGGCGAATAATTTGTTCAGCAAAAATGCCATGAGATTGTTCTATTTCCCAGCGTCCAGGCGTTGCAGAGACAGCAATAGTTTGTGGACGCATAGCATCCCATTCTTCAAAACGTAAAGGACGATTATCCATACAGGAAGGTAGGCGAAATCCATATTCTGCTAAAGTAGCTTTTCGTCTAAAGTCACCTCTATACATGCCACCAATTTGAGGAATGGTGACATGGCTTTCATCGATAAAAACAAGAGCATTGTTTGGAATATATTCAAACAAGGTTGGTGGCGGTTCACCAGGCTTTCGTCCTGTTAAATAGCGTGAATAGTTTTCGATTCCTTGACATGATCCAGTTGTTTCTAACATTTCCAAATCAAAAGTTGTACGCTGCTCTAAACGTTGTGCTTCTAAAAGACGTCCAGCTGCATTTAACTCGTCAAGGCGTTGCACTAATTCCATTTTTATTGACTTCATTGCTTGGTTTAATGTTGGTCGCGGTGTGACGTAGTGTGAGTTGGCATAAATTTTAATAGATTGAAGGTCACTTGTTTTTTGCCCCGTTAGAGGATCAAATTCAGTGATTGTTTCTACTTCATCGCCAAATAATGAAAGACGCCAAGCGCGATCTTCAAGGTGAGCAGGGAAAATTTCAATGATATCTCCTCGGACACGAAAGGAGCCACGGACAAAGTTGATGTCTTGTCTACGGTATTGTTGAGCAACTAAATCAGCCAGTAATTGTCGTTGATTGAGCCTATCACCTTTTTGTATTTGAAAGGTCATGGCTGTATAAGTTTCCACGGAGCCAATCCCGTAGATACAAGATACAGATGCAACGATAATGACGTCATCACGTTCAAGTACAGCACGTGTTGCGGCATGGCGCATACGATCAATTTGTTCATTAATAGAGGATTCTTTTTCAATATAAGTGTCGGAACGTGCAACATAGGCTTCTGGCTGATAATAGTCGTAATAAGAAACAAAATATTCGACGGTATTGTAAGGAAAAAAGCTTTTAAATTCTCCGTAAAGCTGTGCTGCTAGAGTCTTATTCGGTGCTAAAATCAGAGCTGGGCGTTGTGTTTTTTCAATGATTTTGGCCATTGTATAGGTTTTGCCTGAGCCAGTAACACCCAAAAGTACTTGGGTACGCTCATTTTTTTCAATCCCTTCAACCAAAGTTTTAATTGCTTGAGGTTGATCTCCGGCAGGTTCAAAGGGTGTTTCGAGTTGAAATGGAATGCCACCTTCAGATTTTTCAGGACGAACAGGACGATGGGGTGTCCATAATGCGCCGTTTTTAAAAAGAGGATTGCCTGAGGCAATGAGTGCAGACAAAGCTTCCACTGTTGCTGTGACACCATTTTTCATCGTTACATCCTTTGATATAAAAGTGCTTGTGTTTTTGCTTGAAGATAATACCAAATTTTACAATTTGATTAAGATAACAGCAAAGCATTACTTAGTAGTTTGTTCTCGGCTTTCTTGATATCTCATAGAATGCTTGGTTAATTTTGGGTATTTGATTAATTTCTGAGAGAGTTTCTTTTGACATTTTGAGTGTGATGATAACTGCAGTTGTTTGTGTTTATCGTTTTTTGCATCGATGATAATTTATAAAATGCACTTGTCGTAATATCCACCACGATTGCTACGGATAATAGCTATAACTTATGGTTGAAAGCACTGTATATGTGCGATAAAGATCATTTCCATTTTTAAATGAAAGATAACGAGAGGATACCCAGCCTTTTTGATCGTTATATTTGATGTGGCACCAATTCCCTTTACAAATTTGGACAGATATCAGTTGCCCTGCAGGGATTAAACCGCAAATTGCATACTGTGTGCTTGGTCCTGTTCTCAAATTGAGGTTTTTTGTGACAACAACATTTGCATTTTCAGCTACTGCCGTGGTCAAAAAAAGAGTGCCAAGTACAAAAAAAATTACCAATATTTTCATTTTTTTCCAAAAGATTTTTTAGAAGATTTTTTTCTTCTTTTATCCTTATACAAGCCTCTCTTCTATTCTTAGACAAGCTTTAGGTTATGATAAAACAGAAAACAATACAATTGCTCCTTTTATACATATATTCCTAATTACAGGAGTTCAGTTAAAGATTTTAAGGTTTGTAATGTTGGAGTAGTTTATAATAGATTAAGTGTTTTGTGCCATTTTTTATTTTTATATGGAAAACAGGTATACTGTACTATATAATAAAGAAGATTGTGGTTTTCGGATTCCAAAAGTCATTTTGGAAGCCGTTTTTTGTATTTTTATTCAGCCTTCCGTATAACAGAAAGGGACGGACTATGGAAAAATTTCCGATGACTACAGCTGGTTTTGAAAATCTTAAGGAGGAACTGCGTTGGCGCCAACAACAGGAACGTCCTCGCATTATTGAAGCAATTTCTGAAGCTCGGGCACATGGTGATTTATCCGAAAATGCTGAATATCAGGCTGCTAAAGAGGCGCAAAGTCATAATGAAGGGCGGATAAATGAGCTTGAAGATTATATTGCGCGGGCGGAAGTTATTAATGTTGCACGTCTTTCAGGGGATAAAATTAAATTTGGAGCCACTATCAAGCTTTTGGATGAGGATACTGAAGAAAAAAAGGTTTATCAGATCGTTGGCGATCAAGAGGCTGATGTAAAAACTGGTAAAATCTCTATTTCTTCACCTATTGCGCGTGCACTTATTGGCAAGCAAGAAGGTGATGTAATTGAAGTCAACGCACCAGGTGGTGCGCATAACTATGAAATTATTAAGGTTCAGTATATTTAATAAAAAGATATGTGAGAAAAATATTATTCACTAGAGGAAGTGAACGCTCTTATTTGTTATGCGTGTATCTTTGAAACAGACTGATGTTATTGCGCCTCACTTTAAAAAGCGCTCTTCAGGAGTAACATCTACGATTATCCAGCTTATTCCGTTGCAGCGAAAGCAGGGCGTAGCTATATCTACTTTTGGAGTGGGGTTGCCAAAAAATTTGCCAGCCCTTGCTTTTAAGGATATTTTCGGACTTTGGAAAAGTCCCGCAGGTAAACCATTTCGTATTTGGCATGCTCGGCGCAATATTGAGATGCTGTGTGGGATTTTTTTGCGCGATATTTTGCGAATGAAGCTTAAGCTCATTTTCACATCGGCATCTCAACGTCATCATAAGTCTTTTACTAAATGGTTAATTCGTCGTATGAACCAAGTTATTGCGACCAGTGTGTATACGGGAACCTATTTAGAGGTGCCTCATGAGGTTATCATGCATGGAGTGGATGTTCAGCGTTTTTCACCACCAAAGACTATTGATGACTGTTTTTCTTCGTCTAAATTTTCTGGAAAATATGCGGTGGGGTGTTTTGGGCGCGTGCGTTATTCAAAGGGCACTGATTTATTTGTAGATGCAATGATAGCATTGTTGCCACGTTATCCTGACTGGACAGCAATTATTGCTGGTCGCACTACAGTGCAGCATTATAATTTTGAAAAAGAAATGCGCAAAAAAATTGCTGAATCTGGCTTAACCGATCGTATTATTTTTCTTGGTGAGATACAGGATACACCTCTGTGGTATCGTCGTCTATCGCTTTATGTGGCACCTTCTCGTACAGAAGGTTTTGGTTTAACACCATTGGAGGCAATGGCATCTCAGACCGCTGTGGTAACCAGTGATGCGGGAGCCTATAAAGAATTAGTGGGAGAAGGAACAGGAACAGTTGTCAAAGCAGGAGATGTGCTGGCTTTAACTACGGCGATTGAGCCTTATCTTGCCGATTTAGAAAAAACGTTGGTGGCAGGGGAAAAAGCTTTAGCCCATGTTCGTACTCACTTTTTTCTGGAAAAAGAGGCAGCTGCAATTGGGAATATTTATGAAACAATGTTTACAAAAGGGATTACAGAAGAAACGCTTTAAATATGTTCTCAATCCTTTTTAAGAAACAGGTAAAATAAGCTATCTTAAAGTAGATATTTCTAAATAAATATTCAATTGAGCTGCAGTGTAAGAAAATATTGTTTCGTAAAATTTAAAAATTTTGTTGATGTGATAAAGAAATAAATTAAATTTATTAAAATATTTTATAGAAAAATTGGAATTTTTACTTTTAAAGTAATGTATTGTGATGACAAATAGCATGTGTTTGTTATTTTTTTACTATAATAACGCTTTTTTAAAAAACGCAGAGGAGCACTCCTTTAATGAAGGGAAGTGTTAAAGCTGTTCGTATTGATCCAATGTCGGAAGCAGCAACGTATTTTCAATGATAAAGCTTAATATCAGGACTATCTTTATTAGAAGTCATCTATGTTTTATCAATCAATAATTATTTATAGGTGTATTTAGATATTTTGTGCTGTTTATATGAGGGCAGTGTCCTTTTTGATGAGGAAAAGATTTTGTCAAATAGAGTGTTATAAAATTTTTGATCTGTGTAAAAATTTTTGAGTGATATGTGATACTCTTTGATGAATTATACTCATCTTAAATGGTTGATGCGTTCAAGAAAAAGGATGCAGAATTTTCATTTTTTGTGCCAATTTTATATCGTTGACGTTATTGTTTTTTTGAAGATTTTTAAAAATTCTTCTGTCAGTTGAATTAAGATGGAATATATATTGTTCACTTTTTCTTTTTTAAATTTCTTATTGTTATAAATATTAAAATTGCTCACGCCAGAAGGCGGGGATAAAAAGTACAAATATAGTTATAATTTCAAGACGTCCTGCTAGCATCAAAAAACTCAAAATCCATAAGGCACTATCATTAATTGTAGAGAAATTGCCAACAGGACCAATAATTTCTCCAAAACCTGGACCAATATTTGAAAGAGCGGTTAAGACGCCTGTAAAGGCAGAAGTAAAGTCAAGACCAGTTGTGAGCAACAGTGCGGTGCCGATGAGAAGACAGAACATATAAAGACATGCAAAGAGCAAAACTGCTTTAGCAACATCATCTGATATAATTGAATGATCGTAACGTGTTTTTACAACTACATTAGGAGAAAGCAGCTTTGCTATACTTGTTTGTGCAATACGCCAAAGAATAATTAAGCGATTGACTTTCATACCGCCAGAGGTAGAACCAGCACATCCGCCTGTAAAAGAAACAATGAAAAAAATCCCAAGCGCAAAAGATCCCCAAAGCTGATAATCTTCAGCACTATAGCCAGTGGTGGTAATGATAGATGAAAGATGAAAAATCACATCAAGAAAAATTTCGTAGAAGGGACGATGATCATGAAATCGCAGCCATGCTGCTAAAGCAAAGCTAAAGAGAAAAACAATATTGAGAAAAACAATTACTTGCGAATCAATAAAGCGTTTTGAGCGACCAGGAAGCACTAATTTAACGTAAAGCACAAAGGGTAGGGCAGAGAGTAACATGAAGGTTGTTGCAACAATTAAGATGGCTGGTTTATCAGAAAAATAGCCAAAAGAGGCATCATGAGTTGAGAATCCAGCTGTTGCTATTGTGCTCATCGCATGATTGATCGAGTCAAATAAGGTCATGCCAGAAGCAAAATAGGAGAGCATGCAAGCAAGCGTTAGTCCGACATAGGCTATGATAATTCCATTGGCGATTTGGTTGATGCGGGGTAATATTTTTTCAGATTTATCTGATGATTCCATATGAAAAAGCTGGACTCCCCCAACACGCAGTGAAGGCAAAAGCAATAGAGCTAGACCAATAAAGCCAATACCTCCAATCCAGCACATGATAGAACGCCATAACAAAATACTTCGCGATAAATGATCAAGACCAGTGATGACTGTAGAGCCTGTGGTTGTAATTCCAGAGACAGATTCAAAAATTGCTCCTGCTAAAGAAATTGGGAGAGCGGAAAGATAAAGAGGAAGAGCACCCACTACGCTTCCTGTTAACCAAAGGCAAACAGTGAGCGTAAAACCAAGTCGTGCTGAAAAACGACAGGTAGCACCTCTGGTTGCCAAAAGAATCAGCGTTGCTAACATAGTGGTGATAGCACAAGAATAGAGAAAGCCCGTCCCCTCATGGTTGTTATCGCGCAGATCCACAAAAATTGGCAAAAGCATTGCTAATCCCATAATTAATGCAAAGCGCGCACAGACATTGATAATGAATTGAAAAATGATGACTTCCTATCTCTTTTTTATTTTGTTACAGTTTTTTATCTGTGAGAATTTACGCTTTTATACCTATAGGGTAAAACCTAATTTTTATATTTAGTATATCCTAATAAATTGAGAATCTGCACTTCTAGCGCAACTAAAAAAATACGTATACACTATAATTTAAGCTGTTGAAAAATGTTTTTTTAAAGGCAAAGTTTCATTATAGTCTATAAAATAATTAAGAGACAAAAAATGAAAGGAATCTTATGGTACAATCGCGTATTCGCCTGTTTATTATTGGCTCAGGACCGGCTGGTTATACAGCGGCAATCTATGCGGCGAGAGCAATGCTCGAACCGGTTCTGGTTACTGGATTGCAGCAGGGAGGGCAGTTGACGATTACAACTGATGTTGAAAATTATCCAGGTTTTTCTGATCCAATTCAAGGGCCATGGTTGATGGAACAAATGGCAAAACAGTCTGAATATATGGGCACGAAAATTATCTATGATATTATTATAAAGGCTGATTTATCAAAGCGTCCTTTTGTTTTATATGGGGATTCTGGAACACAATATTGTTGTGATGCACTGATTATTGCAACAGGAGCACAGGCTCGCTGGCTTGGCTTGGAGAGTGAACAGGCATTTATGGGTGGTGGTGTTTCTGCTTGTGCTACGTGTGATGGATTTTTTTATCGTGATAAGGATGTGGTTGTTGTGGGGGGTGGAAATACAGCCGTTGAAGAAGCTCTTTATTTATCGCATTTGGCTAAAACTGTAAGCGTGGTTCATCGGCGGGATCATTTTCGGGCAGAAAAAATTTTACAGGATAGACTGTTTTCGTGCGGTAATGTACGCGTTATTTGGGATCATGTAGTAGAAGAAATTGTTGGTTTGCCAGCTCAGGCGTCGATGGGGGCTATTGTAAAAGGTGTACGTCTTCAAAATGTGAAAACTGGTCAAAAGATGACGGTGGATGCGGATGGCGTATTTATTGCCATCGGACATGATCCTGCAGTCTCTTTGTTTGAAGGACAGCTAAAACAGAAGGAGGGCGGCTATTTATGGACGGCACCCGACTCAACAGCGACAAGTATTTCTGGGGTTTTTGCTGCAGGGGATGTAACAGATAATACATTTCGCCAAGCTGTCACAGCTGCAGGAAGAGGGTGTATGGCAGCACTGGAAGCAGAACGGTTTTTAGATTTACAGACACAAACACTTAAAAATAAACATCTGTAAGAAAAAATAAAATTAGAGGCTAAATTGTGACACCATCATTAGATTGGGATAAGTTGAGGGTTTTTCATGCTGCAGCGGAAGCAGGCTCTTTTACGCGTGCAGCGCAAAAGCTCCGTTTATCCCAATCAGCGATTTCAAGGCAAGTTTCAGCTTTAGAGCAGGATGTAGGTGTGTCTCTGTTTCAGCGCCATGCACGTGGCTTAATTTTAACAGAGCAGGGCGAAATTCTTTATCGCGCAACATATGATGTTTTGATGAAATTGGAAAATGCACGCTCGCAGTTGAGTGAAAGCAGTGAAAAACCAATGGGGCATTTGCGTGTTACATCAACCTTCGGCATGGGGGCGGGATGGCTTGCGGAGTGTATGCCTGAATTTCTTAGTCTTTATCCAGATATGCAGATTCAACTCTTGCTTGATGACAAAGAACTTGATTTGACGATGCGTCATGCAGATTGTGCTGTTCGTTTACATAAGCCTCAACAGCCTGATTTGATACAAAAGAGGTTGTTTACAGTTCATATGCATGTGTACGCTTCAGAAAATTATATTGCAAATTATGGAAAGCCAAAAAAATTATCTGAATTAGATGCTCATCGCATTATTTCATTTGGTAAACCTGTTCCACTTTATTTATCTGGTTTAAATTGGTTGGAAAAGGCTGGAAGAAGTGATGGATCTTTGCGCGTTCCAGTACTACAAATCAATAATATTATTTCAATTAAGAATGCGGTTATGCATGATCTTGGTATTGCAGTGCTGCCTGATTATATTGTAAATAATGATAAGCAATTCGTACGTCTTTTCCCTGATATGGTTGATATTCCTTCCTTTGATACCTTTTTTTGTTATCCTGATGCTTTAAAAAATTTGGCAAAGCTAAATGCTTTTCGAGATTATATTTTTCTAAAAGCTCGTAAATGGTCTTTTTAATGATGAAGTATTTTGAAGTTATGTGTTTATTGCATAGCAGATATGTTTAAGTTTTTATTGTATTTTTCTATATGAAGTGACATAAAGTATTATCTCTTGATTATGTTGCCTCCCATTGCATTTTCTTGAGTGTTCCCTTATGAAAGTCTGCCAGATTGATTTTTTCTCTGGCACTTTTCTAAATTTGCCGGACAAGATGTCCGGCTTTTTTTTTACTTATTAAAATAATGCCTAAAAATTGAGATATTTTGAAAAGGCATGAGAAGAAATTTCAGAAATTTTATGGATGTTCAACTATTTTTTACGAGTATTAAAGCTCAATGAGAAGGAAGCTTGGGGAGAGAATTTAACCATAATATAGTCGCTGTAAAATAAAAAAGGTTTTGCTGAGCGTATAATAAATATATTTATGGGCACCAGAATTTTAGCGTCGCAAATTTAATTGATAAGTGTAGGATTTACTCGCTATGTAACTGTTTTTAGGTAATAATAATTTAACATGACTGTAACAGTTCAAAAGGGATTATTTCTTTATATCGGGGTATATATTTTGCTCCCAGTAGCTTTATTGATATAAATTTTTTATAGAATCCATTTATTTTTGCGCGACGATTCAATTACCAAAGATCTTATGAAAAATTGACCACTCCACCAAAACTGTAACAATGGATAACGCTGAGAGCTTTAGAGTAAACTACTGCAAAAGCGCTGGATACGTAAGCAAGCTTCTTCAAGCAATTTTTCTGATGTTGCATAAGAAATACGAAATGCTGGTCCAAGCCCAAAAGCGGATCCATGCACTACAGCAACAGATTCTGTTTCTAGAAGCGCTATTACAAAATCTTCATCATTAGCGATCACTTTACCTTCGGGAGTTTTTTTCCCAATACACTTTGCACAGGAAGGATAAACATAGAAGGCGCCTTCTGGTGTTGGACAGTGAATGCCAGGAGCTTTGTTTAGCATAGAAACGACGAGATCACGGCGTGCTTGGAAAATGCTTTTATTTTGCGTGATAAAATCTTGTGGGCCATTAAGTGCTTCAACGGCTGCCCACTGTGAAATAGAGCTTGTACCAGATGTTTGTTGACCTTGAATGATATCCATGGCTTTCACTAATTGCTGTGGTCCACCTGCATAGCCAATTCGCCAACCAGTCATGGCATAAGCTTTGGAAACACCATTCATTGTAAGTGTGCGATCGTAAAGTTTTGGTTCTACCTGAGCTGGAGTAACAAAAGTAAAATTTTCATATGTTAGATGTTCATATATATCGTCGGTGAGAACATGTACATGGGGATATTTCACTAAGACATCTGTTAACTTTTTCAATTCATCATGCGTATAAGCAGCACCTGATGGATTTGAAGGAGAGTTAAAAATGAACCATTTTGTATTGTGTGTGATGGCAGATTCTAGATCTTGTGGTTGCAGTTTGTAAGAAAATTCAGATTTGGTTTCCACAAAGACAGGTGTACCATCGTTTAGGGTAACCATTTCTGGATAACTAACCCAATAAGGGGATGGAATGATGACTTCATCTCCTTTATTCAAAGTTGCCATCAGTGCATTAAAGAGAATTTGTTTGCCACCAGTACCAACAATGATTTGTTCTGGTTGATAAATGAGATTGTTTTCTCTTTTAAATTTTGCGGCAATCGCTTGGCGTAATTCTGGAATACCAGATATGGGCGTGTATTTTGTTTCTCCACGTTGAATAGCTTCAATGGCAGCATTTTTGATGTTGTTTGGTGTATCAAAATCTGGTTCTCCAGCGCTTAAAGCAATGACATCACGACCTAATGCTTTCAAATTACGTGCTTTTTGAGAAACAGCAATTGTTGCGGAAGGTTTAATCAGAGAAAGCCTATCGGCAATAAAATCCATAATTTTAATCCTTATACGACATAAGCAAATGATTATTGATTTGAAGATATTTTATAAGAGATTACGTTGTATGCAATGAAAATGCAGAAAAACTCTTAGGAAACTTTGCTTCAGATATAGATTTTATATCTTTTTTTTTAGTCTTTTACAAGGAAGCACTCTTTGATAATTACGCAAGATTTTAGAGAAAAAGAAGAATCTTAATATTTGTGCAAAGTAGAAAGCCGTTACAAGGTTAAACGATTCTTCCATAAAAAAAACCTTACCTAGAAAGATAAGGCAAAGATTTCTTAATGAAATGTAGTAAAGTTTAAAGATTAAAGGGCTGCGAGGTTATCTGCAGCAAATTTTCCTGAACGACGATCTTGAAGAACGTCATAAGAAACTTTTTGCCCTTCTTGCAGGTTACTTAAACCAGAACGCTCAACGGCGGAAATGTGTACGAATACATCTGCACTTCCATCACTAGGCTGAATAAATCCAAAACCTTTTGTTGTGTTAAACCACTTAACTGTTCCTGTAGACATAGGAAACTCCTTAGAATATACAATTATCGTATACTGAAGCTAAAAGCCTTCAATATGATTTTAGATCGAAATTAGGTGGGAGAAGTCTTGTCAGAAGTGCAAATCGCACGGAAAAGAAAGTCACATAACCGAAAGTTCGACAAGGGTTGTGTGTAAAGGTTTTGAGGATAAAAAGCAAGCTTTAATCTATATTTTTCTACATAATGTTTTTTATACAAAGCAAAAACTGATAAAAAATAGAGAAAATGGCATGTTTTGTGGTATAAAAAACACTTTAAGTGAAATAGCTTTGCAGTGAGCGCACTTCAAGGTAATTTTTTTTGAGTGCTTCTATGGCTTGTACTGCGGATTTGGCACCAGCCATTGTTGTGTAGTAGGGAACTTTTTGCATAAGTGCTGCATGACGTAATGATTTAGAGTCTGAGATGGCGCTGGCAGTATTGGTTGTATTAAAAATTAATTGAATTTGCCGATTACGAATGGCATCCTCAATATGAGGATGTCCTTCTAGTACTTTATTAATTTTTTTTGCATTAACATTATGTTCAAAAAGAAATTTTTGTGTTCCGCTGGTTGCTAAAACAGAAAAGCCAAGCTCGATTAAACGTTTGACGGGAATTAAGATATGCTTTTTGTCTTCATCTCTCACCGAAACGAACAAAGTGCCCTCCTTTGGAAGTTCAACGCCAGCTCCAAGCTGTGCTTTCGCAAAAGCAAGTGCAAATTCATAATCAAGCCCCATTACTTCACCAGTTGAACGCATTTCTGGACCAAGAAGTGTGTCGACACCTGAAAAGCGAGCAAAAGGAAAGACAGCTTCCTTGACAGCGATACGTTGTTTTTGTTGCTGAGAAGGTAATCCACCATAAGCTTGAAGAGTGCTTTGGAGCGTTTCTCCTGCCATAATACGTGCAGCCATTTTAGCAATGGGACGACCGATTGTCTTTGCAACGAATGGGACAGTACGCGAAGCGCGAGGGTTGACCTCTAAGACATAAATTGTGTCATCTTTAATGGCATATTGCACATTCATAAAGCCACGAACATAAAGCGCTTTTGCTAACGCTTTGGTTTGACGCTCTAATTCAGTCACTAATTTATGTGAAAGTGTGTGTACTGGTAAAGAACATGCTGAATCACCAGAATGGATACCTGCTTCTTCAATGTGCTCCATAATGCCAACGACCAGCGTTTCTTCTCCATCACATAAACAGTCAACATCAACTTCAATCGCTTCTGTTAGATAGGTATCAAATAAAAGTGGATTTTTACCAAGCAATGTATTGATCTGCCCCATTTTATCGTTGGGGTAACGGGCTTTGATCTCTTCTGAAATTAATTCAGGAACTGTCTCAAGCAAATAGTTTTGCAAGCTACGCTCATCACGGATAATTTGCATAGCACGTCCTCCTAAAACATAAGAAGGGCGTACAACTAATGGAAAACCCAATTCATGAGCGATGAGGCGCGCTTGTTCAACCGAATGGGCAATACCATTTTTTGGTTGTGTTAAATTCAGTTTAAACAGCAATTTTTGAAAGCGGTCTCTATCTTCTGCTAAATCGATGGCGTCGGGTGAGGTTCCTAAGATGGGGATGTTATGTTTTTCTAGTGTACTTGCCAATTTTAGTGGTGTCTGTCCACCAAATTGAACAATCACTCCAACCAATTCACCCTTTTGCTGCTCTGTTTCTAAAACAGCTAAAACATCTTCTGTTGTTAAAGATTCAAAATAAAGACGATCAGATGTATCATAGTCAGTCGAGACTGTTTCAGGATTACAGTTAATCATGATAGCTTCAAAGCCCGCATCACGCAGGGCAAAAGCAGCATGGCAGCAGCAATAGTCAAACTCAATACCTTGCCCGATGCGATTTGGTCCCCCACCTAAAATAGCAATCTTTTTTCGTTTAGAAATTTGTGCTTCTGAGTGTTCCACGCCTGCAAAGGGGGTTTCATATGTTGAATACATATACGCTGTAGGTGAAGAAAATTCAGCAGCACAAGTATCAATACGTTTAAAAGTGTGCTGGACATTAAGCGATTTACGCAAAGCAGCAATATCATCGGGATCTTGTTTCGTGAGGGTGGCTAATCGTGCATCCGAAAAGCCCATAGCTTTTAACATGCGTAAATTGTCTGCATCTTGGGGCAGTCCATAAGTGCGGATGCGTTGTTCCATTTCAATGATGGAGGCTATTTGTTCCAAAAACCATGGATCAATTTTGCTAATTTGGTGAATTTCATTTAAAGGCATTCCCATACGCATTGCCTGAGAGATGTAGCGTAGACGGTCAGGACTTGGTATTGCAATGGCAGAGCGGATAGAATTTTTTTCATCGCCTTCAGCGTGTTCGGGAATGATAATTTCATCAAGACCGGTAAGACCCGTTTCAAGTCCACGGAGCGCTTTTTGCAGCGATTCTTGAAAAGTGCGACCAATTGCCATGACTTCTCCTACAGATTTCATCGCAGTGGTTAAAACAGGTGATGAACCAGGAAATTTTTCAAAGGCAAAGCGAGGAATTTTGGTAACAATATAGTCGATCGATGGCTCAAATGATGCTGGTGTTGCACCACCCGTAATATCATTTTTTAACTCATCGAGTGTGTAGCCGACCGCGAGTTTTGCTGCTACCTTAGCAATGGGAAAACCTGTTGCTTTTGATGCAAGTGCTGAAGAGCGGGAAACACGCGGATTCATTTCAATAACAATTAAGCGACCATTTTCTGGGTTGACAGCAAATTGTACATTAGAGCCCCCAGTTTCAACGCCAATTTCACGCAGTACAGCTATCGAGGCGTTACGCATACGTTGATATTCTTTATCAGTTAAGGTGAGGGCGGGAGCTACGGTGATGGAATCGCCAGTATGAATACCCATGGGATCAATATTTTCAATGGAACAAATGATGATACAATTGTCGTTTTTATCACGAACAACTTCCATTTCATATTCTTTCCATCCCAAAACACTTTCTTCAATCAAAACTTCTGTTGTAGGTGAAGCTTCAAGACCGCGTTCAATGATTTCATAAAATTCAGAGCGGTTGTAAGCAATTCCACCACCTGTACCACCAAGCGTAAATGAAGGGCGGATAATGGCTGGGAGCCCCACAATATCAAGAGCTTGCACTGCTTTTGCGGTAGCATGTGCTATATAATGCTGTTTACGGTCAGCTTCAGTATGGCGCCAATCGTTCTCAAGTTCTTCCAGTGCTTGATCAAGTGCATTACCAGAAAATTGCGCTTTAAGTTTATCGCGTTTTTTTGCATGTAGTTGGCGATTTTCTTCTTTGAGTTCAGTTGCGTTGGCTAACATGGAACGCGGTGTTTCTAAACCAATGTTTTCCATTGCTTTGCGGAATAATGCACGATCTTCAGCTTTATCAATAGCATCGGCATTTGCGCCTATCATCTCAACATGGTAGCGATCTAAAATTCCCATACGCTTTAATGATAAAGCGGTATTGAGTGCTGTTTGTCCTCCCATAGTTGGTAAGAGAGCATCAGGGCGTTCATGGGCAATAATTTGGGCAACTATTTCAGGAGTGATGGGTTCAATATAAGTTGCATCAGCTAAATCTGGGTCTGTCATAATTGTGGCAGGATTGGAGTTGACCAGAATAATTCGATATCCTTCTTCTTTTAATGCTTTACAGGCTTGTGTGCCGGAGTAGTCAAATTCACATGCCTGACCAATAACGATAGGTCCTGCTCCGATAATAAGGATAGATTTTATATCTGTGCGTTTTGGCATGGTTTTTCCCTGTGACAAATATCCGTGCGTGATTGTGGCAGATAGAATGTTTAAATTTTGAGGCTAAAATAGCTTTATAGGTTAATATACAAAGAAAGTAATTTATAAAATATCTTTATTCATGCTTTTTTCATACAATAGAAGATAAAAGTTGGTGAGCGACACATAGATACATAAGCTATTATTTACGATAAATGAAATTTTTGAATAAGAATATGCTTTTTATATTGCGATTGTGAATATGATGTGCCTTCCATTGTTGTGATATTTGTTATTTGAAGTTGTAAAAATTCTTCATGTGGTTTCTTTGGTGATGATATTGTAATGGCATGTTCATTAAAAGGGAAATTGAATATTTAAAAATTAAAAATAAATGATGGATGTGGTTCGTTTATCGTAACAATATCAATTGTAAAAAACATCGTGGAATATAATCTTTGCTAACATTAACGTAATGTGTGGTATCAAGAACCTATATGATATATCTTTTTTGCAGGCTTGTTTCATTGTTTGTAATTGTAAGTTTTTTTGATGACACATCCTTTGATTATAAAGTGTGCTCGTATATTGGAAGGAGGGAAGTTTCTTTAAAACTCTATAATTTATATTTTCTGATATTGTGCATTATATTTGAAATTTGGCTAAGTTTTTTGAAAATGCTGACATTGTAAGAAGGGTTGAGTATAGTCAACAAAATTGGTCGTGATATTTTATAATAATGCACGCAAGTGTATATACTTTTTGAAATACTGTTCATGATTTATCTTAGCAATAAATTAAGTAAACTACCATTTTGAAATTTGTATCAGATATCTTTTGTACTAATTGTGGGAGTTTATTATTTCGGACATTGATATGGAGCATTGAGAGTTGTCTTATGGGCTTGTTAGCTTCTTAATGTTTCAAGTGGTGAAAACATTTTCTCAAATAATTCAAAAAACAAATAAAGCTTATAATTTTATAAAAAGAATGAGCGACTCTGTTACAAAATAATATGTTTGTGCACAAAAAGCGATTTTTTGAGAAAAATTCAAAAGATAAAATTATTCAACTAAGCTATTTTTTTATAATCCATAATGAGATTGCAAAAACGTTGAAATAAATAGTGACTGTCTTGTGGTCCAGGGGAAGCTTCAGGATGGTATTGAACAGAAAAAACTGGTTTTTCAATAATTCGTATACCGCAATTTGAGTTATCAAAGAGGGAAATATGTGTTTCTTCAACATATTGCGGCAAAGATGCTGTTTCTACAGTAAAACCGTGATTCATTGATACAATTTCAACCTTTCCAGTGGTAATATCTTTAACAGGATGGTTGGCACCATGATGTCCTTGATGCATTTTTATGGTTTTGGCTCCTACAGCAAGAGCTAGAAGCTGGTGTCCGAGACATATGCCAAAAATCGGTATATTACTTTCAATGAGCGCTTTAATAGTTGGAACAGCATAATTAGCTGTTGCGGCTGGGTCTCCTGGTCCATTGGAAAGAAAAATACCATCAGGATTTTTTGCCAGAATTTCTTCTGCAGTTGCATCTGCTGGCATGATGGTTATACGCGCACCGTGTGCGGCGATAAGACGGAGAATATTGCGCTTAATACCATAGTTAATTACGACAATGTGAAAATTATGTACATCATTCGCACTATAACCTTCATTCCATATCCACGGTTTCTCATTCCATTTCATCAATTGTTTCGATGTCACTTCTTTTGCAAGATCAAGATTGAGGAGACCTGTCCATTTTTGTGCGCGTTCTTTTAGAGCTTTGATGTCAAAGTTTCCATTGGGATCATGAGCGATGACACCATTTTGCGCACCTTTTTCACGAATAAGAACAGTTAGTGCTCGTGTATCAATACCACAAAGTGCAATGATATTACGCGCTTTAAGCCATTGATTAAGATTTTCATTCGCGCGATAATTGGAGGGATGCGTAATATCTGCTTTAAAAATAGCACCAACTGCCCCGTGGCAGTTAAGGGGTGTGAGATCTTCAATATCTTCGTTATTTGCTCCTACATTGCCGATGTGGGGAAAAGTAAAATTAACAATTTGTTTTTTATAGGATGGATCCGTTAAGATTTCTTGATAGCCTGTGATGGCAGTATTGAAACATACCTCAGCTTCAGTAATACCCGTAGCACCTGCTCCTTTACCCTGAATAACTGTGCCGTCAGCCAGCACTAAGAGAGCTGTAGGTTTATTTACATTCCAAGGATTGGGAGATGAGATAGTTTGTGTCATAGTGTGTGCTCACAACTTGTGATCTTAAAGATATAATGGTCAACGTTACGCAAAAAGCACAACTATAACGGATGTTGTGTATATTGTTATTGCAATGTTTCGCTTAAGATTGAGAGTATAGGGATATTCCATGAAGAGGTAAAGTTTTGTTTTTAAATTTTCCAAGCTTTAGAGGCTAATTATTTTTTCATACATTGCAAGATGTATAAGAGATAGTTAAACATTGCTTTTTACTCGAAAAAAATTGGATAAATTTATGCTGCAGGATAAAATTGATGTGGTATGCAAAATTGTTTTAAAAGTGCACGATAGGATGATTTTTCTATGTTTCGTTTAATTGATGTTGTGGGGGAGGGATGATTATTAGATACACTTTCATTTTAGCTCAAAGTGATTGAATGGTGTGGAAAATTGGTGCGTATTTATTCTGCATAAAGAATCGGGGTGTTTAGAATTGGCAGAGAACGGATAAGGAAAAATGGTAGTTATTTGTGATTTTTTTCTTCAACTTGATGAAGTGGAAGTTGAGAAAGCTTTTTGTGAGGTTTTGGCGTAAACAAAAGTTGAGGGATTCTCCAGTATATAGAGAGGTAAGGTTGGCTAAAGAAACGCTATGCAGGGCAAAAGAATTTTTCTAAAGTTGGTAATACTTCGTAAAAAGCTACAATAAATTACTATATTTTAATATAGAGGGTATCTAGAAGTGTTTTTATTATCATCGTTCGCCTGTCAAGTTATAACAAGTGTGTAAAGAGCATAGGAAAATATCAGTAGCTGACATTATACAATAAAGGTTTATCGCAAAGGAATTCTTTAAAGAAAGCAAGTTAGTAGATTCTTTTTGCTGATAGGGAAACAAAATATCTGCTTCTTCTTTATTACTGTCTTTTCTTTAGGATATTTACATCTTCCCATTTATGCGGGATTTGTTGTGTACAGCGGTGAAGCTGATAAAAATAGCTCAGTTAGTAATAATGGTTTGTCTGCTAATCGCAAACGGGAGCGACGTGCCCACAGTGCATTTTGTCGACCGATGTGAATGTAATCACGGGTTAGTTGACCACTGCTAAATAAATAACGTCCTAGTGGTACACTCCCTAAGTTCATCAATGCTTGATTGTCTTCGAGTAAGGTTTCTTGTGGGATCACAGTGCGCCCAAGGAGCCAAGGTTGATTGTCTCCCATTAATATGACCTCACGTAGCCAATAACGTGCACTATTGGGCAGGTGTTCAGCTTCTTCCTCCAGTTTATCACGCGTAATGAAACATTCACGTTGCGGTTCGACATGTACGCGAGTGCAGTAATTTTCTAGTCGACGTGTCATAGATCCCGTTTCCATGAGCCAATCATTGACGTCAGCTGGTACTGGAGGATCTTGATCGGATAGCCATTTCAGAGGCGGCAAGATAGAATCTTTAAGGTCAGATATCATTTCGCTCTACACCTAAATCCGTATTCCATATGCGTTATGCTGGATCATACAAATAGACGGTTTTATTGTAATGCAGAAATGCAAAGGCAGCAAGATTCTAAATGGGAAAGATGTAAAAAGGAGGGTGATGTATTCTTTTTAGTATTTTTACTTTTTGCTAATACGAAAACGACTCTGCTTTCATTAACGGATTCAAAGCGGGCGTTGAGTTTTCTAGTAAAGCGTTAATTATTAGTGAAAGATGTGTTGGTTAAGTACTGGGTGATGAAAATTTTTATAATTTGGTTTAAATTTTTGTAATAATTCATTGATTACGTTGAGATAATAGTTCAATTAACAAGTTTTGATTATCACTATGATGTTTGTAAGCAATTCTGTGTTGAAAACAATGATATTTGTGCGTGAATTATAAAAAAGATGACTCACTGCGTATAACAAATACAGCAAAAATTGGCTTAATGCAAACGCCTTCCTTTTTCATATGAAGGCACAATAAGTGAGAGATAGAGGCAACGCGTTAAAGTTCCTCGTTATTACTTAACGATATGATGATGGCTCAAAAAGGCTGGAAATTGAGCAATTAATCACTTTCCCTCCAAAGCCAACACCCCGCACCTCCAATGCCATAACGAAAATATTTAGCGGGTCTTAAGAAGCACCAAAAGGTGCCTCTAAAAAACACATAAAACACTCTATAGTCGAATTTTTCGTCCTGCAAATATAAGAATGCAAGCTCCAATAAAACCTGAAATAAGATAGCCAATCCAGCCAACAAAATTAACGCCTAAAAGACCAAAAAGAAAGCTGGCTAATGCTGCTCCGATAATTCCCAACACAATGTTTAGAAATATTCCTGTTTGGCTTTTCATAAGATATTGTGCAGCACAGCCCGCGAGGCCACCGATAATAATAGCTGCAATCCAGCCAATATTTGCATCTTCCATTATATTCTCCCTTCCATTATATTTTTCTTTGCACGAACTTAGACTGTTAATTGTAACTAGGGTGAGCTTGGTAAAGATCAAGGTTTATCTCTTTTTTGTCTGAGGGGATGTTATAAGTAGGAATTTTGTTACAGTTTTCACTTTTCTGTTTTTTCAATTCATGTGAATATGTTATGCGTTTAACATTATATCCACGAAATCACAAAGACACACAGCTTTGCTCATGGTTTCCAAAAATGCTAAGAAATTAAAAACAGTTTTATGTAAAAAGAAAGAATGTCTGCAAAAGAGTTCTTTGTGCGTGCCAAAGAGCATTTATAGATAGATGGATTTTTTTGTTGGCTTATATAACTTAAGTTTCAAAAAATCTGAAATGGCATGATGAAAGCAACTTAGCAAAATTAACGATCAAAAAGTTGGGAAGGAAGCATTTGCGATATCAATAATACTTGGAATGATGTTAAAAATATTTCTGCTTAATTTTTTACAAAAAGTTGTGCAGGTCGAACTGAAAAAATATTGATATAACAGTTCCAACCTAGCCAATGTACAATCTCACTAATGTTTGTATCTTTCACGATATATCTTTTACTCTGAATGAAAATCATTAATTTTCTTGTTAAAAGAACCTCAAAGTTACAGTTTTGCTATTTGTTGTTTAGGGGGAGGACGCAGGCGAGAACTTTGAAGTAGTCCCTGAGCCTCTAAAATTGGGTAGATCATTGAGGTTAGAAGAGAGTTGATTTGTTTCAGATCGCGGACAGTGTCTAGATGAAGACTAGATGATTCTACATTTTTGAAATCACCCTCACGCAGGCGTTTAAAATGCTTTAGGCTCATCTCTTTTTCTAAATTACGGAGTTGATCTTTTTTTTGCACCAATAAATGCGCAGTATGTGCATCATGTGAAACAAGAACATTAAATGCAATATGCGCATTCGCTAGAACAATGGCATGGAAACGCAGCAGGTCATTCCATTCGTCATTGCTAAATTGTAAACCCTTTTGTTGTTTCTTTTTTACTAGCATCAGCATATTATGAATAATAATGTCTCCTGCTTGATCCAACTTGATACAAGCGCCTAAAAGCTCTTGTGTTTGAAGGGCTTCTTCATCAGATAATTTTTGTCCAGCCAATCGTGCAAGGTAAAGTTTGATTGCAATATGCTTTTTGTCCAGTAAAGTGTTAAGCTGGTTAAGTTCACGTGTGATGGTGGGATTAGGCTTTTCATAAAGTTCTATAACTTTTTCCAGCATGATATCCACAAGATCACAAATATGAATGACTTCACGCATGACATTAGAAAGTGCCAAAGTTGGACGCTCAATAACGCTATCATCGAGAGCTGTTTGATCAGATAAATTAAGAATTTTATCAGGTTGCGTTTTTTTTGTACTTATATGAACAATTTTAGTGGTCAGTTTTAAAACCCATTTTGATAGTGGTATTCCAGCAAAAAGGATGAAAGCATTAAAAATGATATGGGCATTAATAGTTTGAGTAGACGCATTATTGCCAAGCCATGTGATTGGTGGTTGAAAAGAGAGAAATAAGATAAAAATAAGAATGGAACCAGCTCCACGCATGAGTAAATTTCCTAAGGGAACAAGGCGAGCGTTAGGGGGAGCATTGCGTGTTAAAAGTGGTGCTATGAGAGAAGAGCCAAAATTAACGCCAAGAACCATGATAATACATAATTGGGCTTGGATAAGGTCATAGTTAGCGAAATTGACCAATAAAATTATTCCAGCAATGGACGAATGCAACAGGTAGGTCAATGCTGCTGCCAACAGAAAAGCGGAAACAGGATCAGTTGAAAGATAGCCCATGATACTGGGTAAAATTGCACTATCACGGAAAGGTTTTGTGGCTGCGCTCGTCATTTGTAAAGATAAAAGCAAAAGACCAATGCCGATGACAATGCGTCCTATTTGACGCCAATCACGTTTTTCAGTTGTCATGAAAATACAAGTGCCGATGAAAAGACAAAGCGGTACAGCGATATTAAGGTCATAGGCAAGAATTTTGACAACGAGTGCTGATCCTAATTCTCCTCCACGCACAGCCATAAGTCCCATTAAACTAGAGACAAAGCCAGAGTTAACAAAAGATCCAACAAGGAGTGTTACCGCTGTAGAGCTTTGTAAAATGACTGCTGTGAAAAGTCCAAAACCTACAGCAAAAAATGGATTGGACATGACGTGACGCATTTTTAATTTAAGTTTATCACCATAGGCGCGCTCAACGCCTGTACGCACCATGCGTGTCGCCCAAAGAAGTAAGGAAATAGCGCCTGCAAGACGAAGGAGTATCAATGAACCATCCATGATACTTTCTCTTTCTCTGTTGTTATGAATATGGGGCAACTTCAAAATTTATAAAATTGAGGTTTACCATTTCATTTTTTTTCTAAGGCATGCATAAAATCATAGCCACTTGGATTTTGAAAAACTTTAAGACCAAAACTGGGAAGAATGGAATAAAGGTGGTCAAAAATATCAGATTGAATTTTTTCATAATCCGACCAAACGGTTGTATTCGTGAAGCAATATATTTCTAAAGGTAGACCGTTGGGTGTAGGAAATAATTGTCGCACTATTATGGTTTCATTTTGTTTAATGTCTAGATGCTTTTTTAGATAAGCTAAAACGTAAGCACGGAAAGTGCCAATATTGGTTAAACGGCGGGTGTTGGCTAATACATTGGGGTTTTTATCTAATCGGGCGTTCCATTCATTGATCTGTGGTATTTTTTGCGCAAAATAACTTTCTAACAAGTTCAATTGTAAAAGGTATTTTTGTTCTTCTTCTGTGTGAAAACGGATACTCAACTGGTCAATAAATAAAGATCGTTTGATGCGTCTTCCACCAGATTCTGTCATTCCACGCCAATTCTTAAAAGAATTAGTTACAAGCTTACGAATAGGGACAGTGGTGATGGTTTTATCAAAATTTTGAACTTTGACGGTATGAAGTGCAATTTCAGTGACATCACCATCTGCACCCAGATCGGGGATTTCAATCCAATCGCCAACACGCACCATATCAGTAGATGAAATTTGGATGCCTGCAACAAGGGAAAGGAGTGTGTCTTGAAAAATCAACATCAAAACAGCTGCCATGGCACCAAGACCAGAAAAGAGAATAAGAGGCGAGCGGTCAAGCAATGTGGCAACCATTAAAATTGCAGTAACAACAAAAAGTGTAACTTTGGCAATTTGAATATAACCTTTTATCGGCTTTAACCGTGATGTTGGTCGTTGTTCGTAAATGGTATTAATGACACTGAGAAGAGCAGAAATGATGAGAGTAACGACAAAAATAATAAAGGCATTAGAGACATTGCGGATAATTGTGCTGAATGTTTTGGGTAGTGTGGGGATAAAATTAATCCCGATTGAGAGTATAAAAGCTGCAGCAATATTAGCCATATATTGAATGGCACGCTCAATATCAGCGGTTGTATTTTGAGGAAGAAAGGAAGAAAGTCGTTTTGCTCCATGAATAAGCAGGTTTCGTGCTAAAAAATTAATTAAAAGCGCAATGAGAATGAGAGCAATGAGCCAAATAATAGTTTCTAACAACGGATACTGAACAAAGAAGTTGATCACTTTTTCTATCTCCATTTCTAAATGATATGCTGCCGAGCTTTTAAAATTTTTCAACCGCTTAATTAATATGAAGTATTGGAATTATGCTCCAAAGTCGTTAAACATGCAAAAAAGAATTTTTAAATTCTGTGAGAGATAATGCGTTTTCCTCCTGATTTCCTTGATGAGATTCGTGCTAGGTTACCAATTTCAACAGTTATTGGCAAAAGGGTGATGTTTGATCCCAAAAAAAGCAAGCCTTCGCGAGGAGATTTTTGGTGTTGCTGCCCATTCCATGGTGAAAAAACGCCTAGTTTTCATTGTGATGACCGCAAAGGCCGTTATTACTGTTTTGGTTGTGGTGTGAGTGGTGATATTTTTACCTTTCTTTGTGAGCTTGATGGATTACGCTTTTCGGAAAGTGTAGAGCGTTTAGCTGATTTTGCGGGGATAACGTTACCTGTCTTTGATCCACAAAGCCATAAGCGTCAAGTAGAAAAAGCTGATCTTTATGATGTTATGAGAATAGCTACAGATTTTTTTCAATATAATTTACACGATAAAGGGGGAGAACAGGCACGAAATTATCTTGATGCGCGTGGTGTGACACCAAAACTTGCAGAGCGTTTTCGGATTGGTTTTGCTCCAATGGGGCGCACAGCTTTGAAAGAAGCTTTGAGTGCACGTGGGGTTTCAATAAAACAAATGGAAAATTGTGGACTTCTTCAATTGAGTGACGATAGTACGGTTTCTTATGACCGATTTAGAAATCGTATTATGTTTCCTATTGAAGATTTGCGTGGACGTGTAGTCGCTTTTGGAGGTCGTGCATTAAATAAAAATACACGGGCAAAATATCTTAATAGTCCTGAAACAGTACTGTTTCATAAAGGTAATATGCTTTATAATGCAGCAGCAGCTCGCAAAAATAGCCGCTCTGTTGGGGGTGCAAAAGCTTGCTCTGTCCTTGTTGTTGAAGGTTATATGGATGTCATCGCATTAACTAAAGCTGGTTTTGAGGGAGTAGTAGCCCCTTTAGGGACAGCGTTAACGGAAGCACAAATTGGGCTTTTATGGCAGATGGATCCTGATCCAATTTTATGTTTTGATGGAGATGATGCTGGTTTAAACGCTGCTTTTCGTGTTGCTGATCATGTACTGCCTCTTTTAAAGGCAGGGATGTCAGTACGCTTTATTTTATTGCCACAAGGCAAAGATCCAGATGAAATTATTTGCGCAGGTGGTGCACAACTTTTTTCTTCTTTATTGCAAAAGTCAATCCCGTTGATTGAGCTTTTATGGAGACGCGCAATATATGGAAAGCATTTTGAAACTCCAGATGCACGAGCAGCGTTGGAGAAACAATTGAAGCAGCAAGTTTTTACGATTAAGGATGAGGATGTTCGCCGCTATTATTTTCAAGATATAAAGAAGCGACTCTTTAATTTTTTTCGTCCATCTTTTTCGAAAAAAAGAGGCGCAGAGCAATATAATCCTCATTTCTCAAATAAAATATTAAAAGGTCAGTCTTTTTCTTCATTGGAAAATTCTAACATAGTGCGGAATTCATCGCATTTTGTTCCTATCCGTGAGGCAGTTATTTTACTGATCTTAGCTTACTATCCTGAATTATGGCATGAAAATTTTGAATTTCTTGCTAAGTTGGAGTTGCAAAGTGCTCAATTGGTAAATTTTCATCAAACTATGTTGGAAATTCTTGGGGCTCAACAGTCTTATGATCGAGAGGCAATGGTTGCGCTTTTAGAAAAAAGAGGACAAAAAGCTCTTTTAGAACGTATGGTAAATCTTGCGCAAAGCATTGGTATACGTACGGTCTTTTCTGGAAATTTTATAGAAGATGCTCGTACTACATTAAAACAAGCTATCTACTTGCATCTTCAAGAACACCACCTACATAAGAGATTACAAGATATTGAAGAGCAACTCATGAAAAATCCTGATAATGAAGCTTTTAGTCTGTTTCATGAAATACAAGTTGAGCTGAAGCAGGTGCAAGCAATAGAAGCTTTAATTGAGAAACTTGGACGCTAATTTGATGAAAAAATAGACGGGAATAGGTAAGATAAGATAAAATGATTCGCTTTTTTTGAACGAATCAGTCACCTAAAGCTTTTAGTATGAGGAAGTTTATGTAGCTGTGGCATTTTTATAAAAATGGCGACTAAGTTTTGGGAAAAGCGGGAAATTGGTTCTTAATTGTATGGTGCAGAGATTGTCTCAGAAAAACTGAGAGGTATCGGGGAAGCTTCTGTGGTTTTCCCGTGTTTTTGTGTGAGTGAAAAGTTTATACAAAATGTATTCTTTTCAATAAAAGCCCTCCTCTAAGAGGAGGGAAGCATATAAAAATTGTTGGTACGCTAAATACGCTAAATAAGGACGTAAAGATTGGTCACATAAAAGCTGTGTAGTGGTCAAGTGGAGTTAACGGTATGGCAACAAAGGTTAAACAGAAAGATAATACGGAAGTAAAGGGCCAAGCGAGTTTGGATAGTCCTCTTCTTGATTTTTCTGATGATGCCATCAAAAAAATGATTAAACTCGCCAAAAAAAATGGTTACGTGACAATGGATGAACTGAATGCGGTTCTTCCTCCTGATGAAGTGACGTCTGAACAAATTGAAGATACCTTGGCGATGTTCTCTGAGATGGGCATTAATGTTGTGGATGATGAAGATGAGGCTAAGTCCGAGCATTATGATGAAGAATCTGCTATGGAGGGTGGTGATTTAGTAGAAGCCACTAGCCGCGCAGTTGCAACAACAACTAAGCGTGAGGGAACAGATAGTACGGATGATCCAGTGCGCATGTATTTGCGTGAGATGGGGGCGGTTGAGCTGCTTTCGCGGGAAGGTGAAATTGCTATTGCCAAGCGTATTGAGGCAGGGCGTGAGACAATGATCGCGGGACTTTGTGAGAGTCCCTTGACTTTTCAAGCTCTCATTATTTGGCGTGAAGAATTAAAAGAGCAGCGCATTCTTCTTCGTGAGATTATCGATCTTGAAATGACTTATGCTGGTCCAGAGGCTAAACAGGCTCCACTTATTGAGCGAAGTGAAGTTGAAAAAATAAAAGAGGAACGGTCATCTCATAATGCACGTGATATGGAGGGGATCACGAGAAATATAGACATTGAGGATGATGAAGAAGATGATGATGAAGTGAATCTATCGCTTACTGCAATGGAAAATGAACTTTGCCCTCAGGTTATGGCAACATTGGACTTTATTGCCGAAACTTATATAAAGTTGCGAAAATTACAAGATCAGCATGTTGAAAGCAGCTTGGCAGAACGTAAAGAAGGAGCTCTTTCATCTTCTCAGAAAAAAACATATACCCAGTTGAAGAATAAACTGGTTCAAGCAGTAAAATCCCTTTCTTTGAATCAGAATCGCATTGAAGCTTTGGTTGAGCAGCTTTACGACATTAATAAGAGATTGATTCATAATGAGGGTAAGCTGAAGCGGATTGCCAATAATTATGGTATTGGTCATGAAGATTTTTTAAAAGAATATCAAGGTCGTGAATTGGATGCAAATTGGCTTGACTATGTTGCATCGCTGTCAGGGCGTGGTTGGAAAGAATTTTCAACGCGTGAAGCTAAAAAAATCCAAAGTTTGCGTAGTGAGATACAAAATCTTGCACAAGAAACTGCCATTTCGATTGGTGAGTTTCGTCGAATTGTTATGCAAGTGCAAAAAGGTGAGCGCGAATCAACAATTGCCAAAAAAGAAATGGTGGAGGCTAATTTGCGTCTCGTCATTTCAATTGCAAAAAAATATACTAACCGTGGTTTGCAGTTTCTTGATCTTATCCAAGAAGGCAATATCGGTTTGATGAAGGCTGTGGATAAGTTTGAATATCGGCGTGGGTACAAGTTTTCAACTTATGCAACATGGTGGATTCGTCAAGCGATTACACGCTCAATTGCTGACCAAGCACGCACCATTCGTATTCCTGTTCACATGATTGAAACAATTAACAAAATTGTTCGCACATCGCGCCAGATTCTCCATGAAGTTGGAAGAGAACCTACACCAGAAGAATTATCTAGTAAACTTTCTATGCCGTTGGAAAAAGTACGGAAAGTACTTAAAATTGCAAAAGAGCCAATTTCACTTGAAACACCTGTTGGTGATGAGGATGATTCTCATTTAGGTGACTTTATTGAAGATAGGAATGCATTATTACCGATTGATGCAGCTATTCAAGCAAATTTGCGTGATACAACGACTCGTGTTCTTGCTTCACTTACACCACGTGAAGAACGTGTTTTACGCATGCGTTTTGGTATAGGGATGAACACTGATCATACGTTGGAAGAAGTTGGTCAACAATTTTCAGTTACACGGGAGCGTATTCGTCAGATTGAAGCAAAGGCGCTTCGTAAATTAAAGCATCCAAGTCGCTCTCGTAAATTGCGTAGTTTTCTTGATTCTTAATGTCTACGGCGCATTTTAAAAAATGCGCCGTTTATTAATAAGTATGAATGAAAGATATATCATTATTGTTCTTGAGATATCTTTTTGAGGAAGGTTACGGGGCAGGTTGAATAATCTTGGTAAAACTTTCTCTTAGCTTTGTTATTACTTATACTGCGGCCCATAAAGCAGTGGATCAAATTGCATAGGGTTTTGTAGTAATTTAAAAAAAGGGATGCGTAAGACTTAACGCATTATTTTGCATGCACGAGTGCGTTTATACATAAATAATGAATGTATGAAGAGTGTTTGATGTCAAAGTGCACTTATCATTTTCAGATGAATGAGGAAACTCTGCTTTATAGGGGCATTATATGAAAGCACTTATGCTTAAATATGTAAGTGTCCGAAAAATTTCATTTAAATTATGCGTTTAAATTATGTGATTGTTTTATGCTGTAAAATATTTACAATCATGCATGATGGTTTGTGTTAATGTTTGTTCATGAAAGATGTTGAGATAGGTTATTGTTTATTTTTCTAAAATGTTTGCTGAAAATGTCTTTCATTTTTATTAAACTGGATTTTGAGAAAATTATTTTGAGGCAGTATATTGAATTAAATAATTTTTAGAGAGACAAAAATATTTGCACAGTTATTGAAATTAAATTTCATTTATTCTGTTTTTTGATCAATTTTTTTATTTTAAAAAGGTACGGTCAATTTTTATGAACAAAGAGATTCCTTTTTGGAAAGTAAAAAAACTGGAAGAAGTTTCTATTGCTGAGTGGGAGAGCCTCTGCGATGGTTGTGGGCGTTGCTGTTTACACAAAGTGGAAGATGATGATACAGGTAAAATCTATACAACCAGTGTTGCTTGTCGTCTCTTAGATGGAGAGACTTGCCAATGTCAAAACTATGCTCACCGTAAAGCAACAGTTCCAGATTGTATATCGCTAGATATTGAAACGATTAAAACGGCACGTTGGCTTCCTGAAAGTTGTGCTTATCGACTGATTTATGAGGGAAAAGATCTTCAGTGGTGGCATCCGTTGGTGTCAGGAAACTCCCAGACGGTACATCAGACACCATTTTCTGCACGTGGACAGATAGAAATTCATGAAGATGAATTATCATCTGAAGAAGATTATCTTCAATATATCACTGGTATTATACATGAAGACCAGTGATAAAATTATTTTATACGATAATTGATTATTCAGTGTTGATTATATGACTTATTCAATAACAAATGTCACAGTAACATTGACGTTATAGTTTAATTCACCACTTGAAAAACTGGTGTCTGCAGAGCTTGTATTTATTGCACTACTCATGAGACGCGGTGTTGGATGATAGCCATCATCGCCTTCATTGATTTTAATGATTTTTCCTAATTTTAAATGAGCTGCTTGTGCAATAGTTTCAGCTTTTTCAATCGCTTCAGCAATAGCTCTTTCCCGCGCCTCTTTATAAAAAGGCTTTGTATTGGTATTGGTAAAGGTAATACCATTAACAGAATTAACACCAAGCGCCATTGCTTGATCAAATATTTTCCCAGCATTAGAAAGATCACGAATACGCACTGTTAAAGATTTTGAAACGTAATAGAGGCTTTCATTGTTTTGTTTTGCGTTATGTGTATCTGGACTTGATTGATAAATGGATAGTCCTGAAGTTTGCAAATCATTTTCTTGAATACCGCTTTTCTTAAGAGCGTTTATAACACTGGTCATAGATTTATTATTAGCTGCTAACGCTTTTTGGGCAGTTTTATTGGAAGTAACAATGGCTAAATTGATAATTGCCATATCTGGTACTGCTTTGCTTTCGCCAGTTGCAGTAACTGTAATAGTTGGATTTTTAATTTTGCTTTCTTCAGAATGTACGGTAAATGAAGTGGCTAGCAATGTGAATGCTATCATGCCTACTCTCATTTGATAACTATTTAGTAGTTGAAAAATTGTTTTTGTCATATCTATTCCTCTATGTTTGTCGATTTATCATTTTCTCATCTTCTGAAGTTCTTGTAAAGAAATTAGGGTTTTGAGAACAAAAACTGATAAAAAAGAGAAAAAGATGGCTTATAATTGAAGCAAGCTCTTGTATCATGAAACATTTTAGTTTAGAGAAAAACAGTCTGTGGGGCCTGTAGCTCAATTGGTTAGAGCCAGCGGCTCATAACCGCTTGGTTGGGGGTTCGAGTCCCTCCGGGCCCACGTTGCCCTTTATTACAATATGAAGAGATTTTGTAATTATTGGTTCTATATAAACTTTTGAAGTTTTTATATCCGGAGCTTTACTTCTTTACACGATTTTTAGCGCGCTTGTGATTCGTGATATTGCCAAATGGAATTATGGTTATATCCTCTAGAGAAGTTGTGAAATATGCTGAACTGTAAAGATTTTTATTAATTAAAATATGTTATGCTGAAGTTAATGTTCACAGCTATCATTGTCTATATATTTTTTCTTTAATTGAGGGGAGGTTGACTAAGCTAAAGATAAGAGACAAATATGTGGTTTTTTGTGCTTAATGGTGAATTTGAGCTCCACAATCATATATAGTATTTTTATAAATATAGGAATTACTTCATTTATTGAGAAAAATTTCAAGTTTTTAATTCATTTTCTAACATTAATTTATTTATTCTTTTAATCCCTGAAATTAAGTTAGTTGTATATTTTCGTATGGGAATTAGGTTGTGCGCTAAAAGAAATAGTATAAAATATTTTGAAATGAAGTAATAATAACGTATTTTTTATGTAGAGTGGAATTACTTTATTCTCTTTTAAAATTCATAACAACTAATACTCTTACTGATTAATGAGTTATTTTGTTATCAGTTAAGAGAAAAGCATTCCGCTCATGAAAAGTTTGTTTAACAAATTGCTTTGCAGCTATATAAAATATCATCTTTTATTATTGAAGAAAAATCCATTACCTTGCTGTTTATCACAAAAATGTGATGAAAAGTAATATACAAAGTAAATCTTATCTTAATCGTAAAAAAGCTAAGATTGTAGCTCTCTAATAAAGGCTTTATGCGTAATTTTTTTGATCTGTTCAATATTCATTAGAATATCTTGCTTTGTTGGATAGCCCCTACTCGAGAAAGCAATTTTTTGTTTGTCTCCTGAGATTAAACGCCAATACCATTGATTATGAACCCCCTGAAACACTTCAAAATACATGCTTCTTACCTCAAAAATAGTCGTCGCCTGATTGGATAAGTATACAATCTATCTGATTTATAAATGTTAGGTATGTCACTGTAATAAGCAGTCAATATACTTCTCTTAATTTTTTTTATTTTACAATAAATTCTATGAAAATTATATCCTGTAATGAAAAAACGTTTACTGTTAATAATCTACAAAAAATACTTTATACGTGAAGCAATTTTACTTTTTTTTATTTAAAATGGAAAGATTTTTTTTTATTTTTAGCAATATATTTAGTTATGCTATTCTAAAAACAGAATTTATGTCCCACCTTGAACTTTACTTGCGTAAAACAATAAGAGTGTTTTTTGTTGTGCAAGTAAAGTTCAAATTTTTTATTATTATTGCATAATATTAAAAGCTTATTGATTAGCTATAATCTCCTTTTGTGATATGCTTCGAATGAGTAAATCAATAAAAAGGCTAAGGGCATAAGAATTAGCCATCTTTGCTTTCATATCAATCAGAGAAGTTGCCGCTTTGGGATTGAGATCATTGGATGAGTTCTGTGGCAACAGATATTGTTGCAATTTTTCATAAGAACTCTCAATTTTTTCTTTGTTTGGTTCTTCGTTACGGCCGCTGTTGGTAAGAATCTCTTCAAGCTTTTCAATTTTTTTAATAAAATAATTCCAGTCAAAGTCACTTTTAGTATACTCAGTGTCAAACATTTTTCCTTGCCCAGTTAGTAGCCAATTAATATTGACCCCATACAATGTGTGATATGTTTGTAAGACACTAAGATTAGGCTCTCTTTCTCCACGCTCATAAAAAGCAATAGAGTTTTTTGTCATGCTAAAACTTTTAGCTAATGCTTCACGTGATGGATCCCCCAAAGCGAGGCGTACATAACGTAAACGTTTTCCAAATATAGTTTTTGCTTCAGTTTCAGGACGTGCCACGAATTATCTCCCTCAGTAAATCATCATGGTGTAAGCTTTGACTAATAAAAGCACACTATGTATTAATAACTTATTATGTAATGTCAATATTTGTAGTCAATATTTATAATTTTTGTTTCTTTATTTTTAAAATTTTAGTAAGTAGGCAATAATTTTAAACTTATCGTATCTTATTTAAGAGTGGTATTCATTTCAAATAAAAAGTGCATTTATCAGTTTTTCTCTTGCTTTTCCTTAGAAAAATTCCATGTAAATTTTCGTATATATTCTATCCTTATATTAAAAAGGATGCACTTTTTTATTAAGAAGGATGCACTTTTTGGAGTTGCGTAATGAGTCACAGAATAAATTTTGAGGAATGATGATGGCTCTGTTTAGCTATTTTCGGGGGGCTTTTTTTTGCACAATTATTGGCATTTTCGCAGGAGGGGGGATTGGTTGGTTTGAAACAGGAAATGCCTCTGGGTTTCTTAAATATTTTTTTGTTTGTTGTGTTTTAGGAATTTTAGAAATTTCTTTGTCTTTTGACAATGCTATTGTCAATGCGCGTATCCTTGAAGGAATGAATCAGATATGGCGCCGTCGCTTTCTAGTATGGGGTATTTTGGTGGCAGTATTTGGGATGCGGATTGTTTTTCCGTTATTGGTGGTTGCTGTTGCTATTGGGATTAATCCAATTGCAGCAGTAAAATTAGCGGTATGGGAACCACATCGGTATGCTGCAATTTTAACGAATGCGCATGTGGGTATTGCCGCTTTTGGAGGAACTTTCCTCATGATGGTTGGTTTGAAATATTTTTTTGATTCTGAAAAAAAAGTGCATTGGCTTACATTTATCGAAAAACCTGCTCAAAAATTAGGGTCGCTTGTCGGGATTGATATTGCCATTATGTTGATGCTGATGTTACTTTTTTTAAGGTGGGTTGCACCAGAAGATAAAGTGACTTTTTTACTTGCTGCGCTTTATGGGCTTTTGACATTTATAGGCGTTGCAATTGTTGGTTCGCTTTTGGATGCTCCAAAAGCCACTTTATCTGCAGTCGCAAAGGGGGGGATGGGTTCATTTTTTTATTTAGAAGTTTTGGATGCAAGTTTTTCTTTTGATGGTGTCATTGGTGCTTTTGCTTTTTCACACAATCTTTTTATTATTGCAATTGGTCTTGGTATAGGTGCATTTTATGTGCGTTCTATGACGATTATATTTGTCGAATTAGAAACATTGTTGCATTATCGCTATTTAGAACATGGTGCTTTTTATGCGATCTTGGTACTTGCAGTGATTATGTATATGCAAACCATCATATCGGTTCCTGAGGTGTTAACAGGATTTGTTGGGGTATGTATTATTGGGATGGCATTTTATTCTTCTATTCGCTTTAAGCGTCATCATCTCAATAAACATGTTGTGTCTGGATAGGTTAAAAGTTTTTATTATCGTTACAACAGCGTAAAAAAAGAGAAAATTTTAAGAAGTCATCAAAAGTTCTACGCCAGCTTCATTCATAGTTTTGAGCATTGTGTTAAGTGATCCGTTTAGATCAATGCCAGCACAGGCGTTTAATGAAACACTGACTTGAAAGTCGCACTTTATAGCATGGAGTGCAGAAAAACCGACACAAAAATCAGTCGCTAAGCCGCACATGATTAACTTTGTAAAACCGTGTTCTTTGAGATAGCTTTGTAAGCCTGTTGGTGTTTTTTGATCATTTTCAAAAAAGGCGGAATAGCTATCAATTTTTTGATTATAACCTTTTCGAAGGATAAGTTGTGCTTTCTCAACTCTGAGAGATGTATGAAAGTCTGCCCCTTGTGTTCCTTGTATACAATGATCAGGCCAAAGTATTTGGGAACCATAGTCAAGATTGACGGTATCGTAGGGCGTTTTTTCAGGATAGAAAGAGGCAAAGCTAGAATGATTTTTAGGATGCCAGTCTTGGGTTAAAATGATATGATCAAAATGATCCATGAGATTATTGATAGGAGATAAAACGGTCTCACTCTGTGGTACTGCAAGTGCTCCACCAGGCAAGAAGTCATTTTGAATGTCAATGACGATTAAGGCTTTTTTTTCCATGAATATGCTCCTGTAGGAGGTTTATTTTTTGTAATAGCCTTTAAAGACTCTATTTTGTCTTAAAGTTTGGAGATAATTTGGCGGATGTTGGTATAATTTTTACAATTATCAAGCCAAAAGAGGGGCGAGGATAAATTTTTACAATTAGTTTTATAATTTTTCACTAATTGCAACCACGTGCCAATGGGGAGTGCGCTATAGTCACTTACAGCTACATGTTGGTGCAAGGCTTTAATGATCATAGGACTTGGTACATCAGATCCCATAAGGCGGCGGTCTTTTTGTAAACACAACTTGATCCACATTAAGGCAAGAGGTGAATACCATTGTTTTCCATGACACAAAAGCGATGAAAAGAGATGGGGATTTTCTACGGTATATTGTAAAGCCCACAAAGCAAAAAAAGAGGGAGCATAGAGAATTGGTTTTCTTTGTGGTGTCGTATCACACTGATAGGTCGGTTTGATACGATAAAAACATAATTTTATATCTGGTATGGAAAAAAGAGATGACGTTTGATAGCATGTTTCAGGTACAGCTAAAAAGATTTGTTTTTTGCTTGTCGAAGGGGTATGTTTTTGCATTCAAAATTATAGTGAGGCTTGTGAGATTAAAAAAATGTATCAATATAAAGCTAACAGCTCTTGATATGAAGTAAGCGTTGTTTATCGCAAGGTTTAAGAAAAGTAAAAGTATTTTTAAAATTCTAACCTTTATTGCCGCATAATTTAATACTGCACAATATAAATAATAATATAATACTACACGATATAAGAGAAATTTATGGCACGTCAATTTATCTATCACATGGCTGGGCTTAGTAAGGCTTACAACAATAAAAAAATTTTGGAAAATATTCATTTGTCTTTTTATCCAGATGCAAAAATCGGTATTTTAGGACCAAATGGTGCAGGAAAATCAACCATTTTACGTATTATGGCTGGATTAGATAAAGAATATACGGGAGAAGCATGGCTTGCTGAGGGGGCACGTTGTGGCTATCTTCCGCAAGAGCCTATTCTGGATACGAACAAAGATGTGCGTGGCAATGTGATGGAAGGTGTTGCGGATAAGCAGGCAATTGTGGAACGTTATAACGAATTGATGATGAATTATAGTGAAGAAACAGCTGATGAAAGTGCGCGACTGCAAGATATCATTGACAGCCAGAATCTTTGGGATTTAGAAAATCAAGTAGAAATGGCTATGGCTGCCCTTGGTTGTCCGCCAGCCAATGAGGAAGTGACAAAACTTTCAGGAGGTGAAAAGCGACGTGTCGCGCTTTGTAAATTACTGTTGTCAAAACCTGATTTATTGCTTTTAGATGAACCAACAAACCATTTGGATGCTGAAACGACAGCTTGGCTTGAAAGGCATTTGCGCGAATATTCTGGTGCGGTACTTTTGGTTACCCATGACCGTTATTTCCTTGATAATGTGACGGGTTGGATATTGGAATTAGATCGCGGCAAAGGTATTCCTTATGAAGGGAATTATTCTGCTTATTTGAAGGCTAAAGCCAAACGTATAGCTCAGGAGGGTCGTGAAGAGGCAGCTCGTCAGCGTGCATTGTCACGTGAGCAAGAATGGATAGCTTCTAGCCCTAAGGGTCGGCAAGCAAAGTCAAAGGCTCGAATTAGGGCTTATGATGAGTTAGTTCAGGCTGCACATGAGCGTCATCCTGAAGAAGCGCAAATCATTATTCCTATTGGTGAAAGGTTGGGGCAGGTTGTTATTGAAGTTGATAATCTTTCTAAAGCATATGGCGAACGTGTGTTGATCGATTCTCTCTCTTTTAAGCTTCCTGCTGGTGGGATTGTAGGAGTTATTGGTGCCAATGGTATGGGAAAATCTACCTTGTTTAAAATGTTAACGGGGCAAGAACAACCAGATTCGGGTCAAATACGCATCGGTGAGACTGCTCAGATGAGTTATGTTGATCAGAGTCGTGATTCATTGGCAGGTGATAAAACCGTTTGGGAGGAAATTTCTGGCGGAAATGACATTGTTAAACTAGGTAAATATGAGATGAATAGTCGCGCTTATTGCGGTGCGTTTAATTTTAAGGGTGCAGATCAACAGCAAAAAGTGGCAAATTTGTCAGGAGGACAACGTAATCGTGTACATTTGGCTAAGCTTTTAAAAGAGGGAGGCAATATTCTTCTTCTTGACGAGCCGACAAATGATCTTGATACTGAAACGTTGGGCGCATTGGAAGATGCATTGGAGAATTTTGCTGGTTGCGCGGTTATTATATCGCATGATCGTATGTTTCTTGATCGGTTAGCAACGCATATTTTGGCTTTTGAAGGGAATGGTCATGTGGAATGGTTTGAAGGTAATTTTGCCGAATATGAGGCTGATAAAATTCGCCGTCTTGGTTCAGATGCTCTCAATAAGCGTGTAAGTTATAAGCCGCTTACACGTTAGCATTTTCTATCTTGCCTTAAGCTTATAAGCTGAATTGAGCAAATGTTGATGATGTCTGTGTTCGCTTTGTTTTGCAAAAGAGAATTATACGTTTTTAAGGTGTTTGTTGATAACACCTAAATCATCAAAATTAATAAAAGTAAATTCATCTGGTACAAATCGTTGCATACGTTACATATTGTGATTTGTTGTGACCTGCATGAAGATCATTAAGTTATAGAGTTTTGAGTCGTTCAATTTCATCAGTTAAAAATTCTATTTTGTGGTACGACTTTGTAGATTTTAGTAGAATAGTTTCTGCATGTTATTATTATAGGCAGGCAGAGATTATTCTATAGCAGATTATAGAGTATCAATGAGCTATAGGGTTATAAAAAAGAGTGCTGAATCTTGAATTATATCCTTCATGCAGTAAATAATTATATTTTATGGCAATGATATGTAAGCCGATTGTTGCTTGTTAAATTGTAATGAGGAATGATAAGTTTCTCATATAAAGTTGGTGTGTTTAAGGTGCGAACATTTTAGCTATTACAGTGAAATGAAAATGCGTGTCGTTAACTCTTTAGCAATTACCTAATTTTTCATGTTATCATCAAAAATCACTCGTAGAATAAATGCAAATATGTGTGCCTTCTGCTTGACTTTTTATTAATAGAAACAAACGTTTATATGAGTGATAGAGGGAGTATTTATGAAAAAAGTGGCAAGTTTGGATGCGATGACTTTGTTGCTGAAAGCGATGGCACAATCAAGTCGTTTGCGTGTTCTTGTGCTTTTGTATCACGAAGATTTAACGGTTTCAGAGCTTACTTTTATACTTGGTAAATCACGGTTTCTTGTATCTTGGCATTTACGTTTGTTGTATAAGGCACGGTTGGTTGAGCGTTATCAAAAGGAGGAGGAAGTTTATTTTAAGCTTTGCCATGGTTGTTGGGATAAAGAGATTGTGATGGCTGCAATTTTATCTTTGCCAGAGAGCGACGTGATGTTAGGGCGCGATTTAGCGCGTTTGGTAGATCTTAAAGAGCAGCATCGAAAAAAGATTGAGGAGTATTTTTTACAAAATGCTGCGCAATGGGATGCGTTACGGCTATCATATGTTGCAGATCACGTTGTAGAAAATGCTTTGCTTGAAATTGTCGGCAATAAACCATTTGAGACGATGTTGGATATTGGTACAGGTACAGGCTCTGTATTAAAATTATTTTCAGGTCTTTATACGTATGCAGTTGAAATCGCTATTGAGAGCGATGCTTTGCATTTATCTGTTGGGAATACAACTTTTGATTTGGTAATTCTTCATTGGGTTTCATATTTTCTTGATAGCCCTCAGAGAGTTTTTAATGAAGTAGCGCGTATTTTGCGCCCTAATGGACGTTTCTTAATTGTAGATTTTTGTTTCCACAAAACTAAATCTTCATATGCTCACCATGCTTATATGCGTTTGGGATTTTCAAATTTACAAATAAAACAATGGCTTAAAAGTGTAGGGCTCATTCTAGAAAAAACGGTTTGTCTTACTCCTATGCAAAATGAAAACAAAAAAGGCTTGATGGTGAAGCTTTGGCTTGCTCGTGATCCGCGTTTACTAATAGATGATATAAAAGATAAACATGTGGAGTTTGCATAAATTATATTTTCTACAGTATCTTATCGATTTTGATTTTTCTTGATTAAAAATGCAAAGAAGGAATTGAGGAAATTATTGAATGTTATCATTCTTGCCATCGTACCTTTATGAAATAGAGTGCAGGTGTTTCAATATGTAAAGACATAAACAAGGTATTTTTACAGAAGCGAAGTTATTTAGCTTACGATGATACAGTGTGTGTTGAACGAGATTATAATACAGCAATTTTAGGTACAGGAATTTGTCATTTTATCATTTTATGAAAATTGTACAGGCAAGAAAGATGGCAAAAAAATGTCCATATTCATCGCTGTTTGCGAGGTAATGCGTTTGGGTTTGTTGATCGTTTAGAAAATAATTTGCAGTTATCTTGGATTATGACGATGGGTAATTCAAAATAAGTATACTGAAAATTTTAGTCTTGTGCGGCAATTAATTTTTTCAAACTTACCATTAATGTCGTTTCTGTATAGGTAACAATTTTTTGATGATGATTCTCAATATCTGTAACGAAAATATGTCAGGTTTAGTATTTTTATTTTGATTATGTTGAAGTTATATTAATTTATTGTTTTAGGCAGATGAGAGCCGTTAATGCCTACGTTAGTGCGTATGTTTTGATTCTTCGATATAGTTTACATAGGTTAAAAGATATTTCCATCTCCGTATTTTTCTTTCAATGATGGCAGTTGTTGAATAAGTGATGACTGTGTTGATATGGTTTTTCCTTTATAGGGGTTCGATTTATAAAAATTACTTGTGTTTTTAAAATTTTTACAGTGATGCATTTTTTAGCAAAAAAAATAGAAATTAAGATAATTAATAGATGCTTCTTAGTGCATTTAAAATAATTTTGCCTCAAATTGGATCAATTTAAATATTTTTTTGCCTCAATATTTCCACTTTTTAGCAATTTGTAACTTTTTTATATTTTTTCGCATGAGGATGATAATAAATTCTTGTTGTTGAGAATATTTTATTCCATAGCAAGAACATTGCATTGGCTATCTTAGTGGTTGATGCGAGAGGACAATCAGGGAGCCTCCTCCCCCCCCCCGCGTGGATCCCTTAGATTGTCTGGCCTGACTGAGGAAATCCTCAGCCGGGCTTTGGGGGGCGGTATTAAAGTCTTATGAAGTGTTTAGCGGGGTTTTGAGAAACTATGAGCTATCTTGTATTGTATAGTTAGTATAAAGTGATAAGCGGGAGTATTGAGAATTGTTTAATTGGGGGAGGTTAGTTTTTCTTAGTGTTTGGCGGTTGGTTTTTGATTGAAGACTTTTCTTTGTGTAGGGGGGATGCACGCTTTATGTCTTATAATGTTTATAAGTGAGCTGTATGCATCGTATTGTTTGTATTTTTTTTGTATTTTTGGTCTTTGGAGCGAGTTTTTTTATTCCTAGAATTAAGGGGTCTTACCAAATTGTACTCAACGAAACCCTGCCTTCTCGTCAAGTAAGCCTAACAGAAATAGGAGATACATTTTTAGAGAGATTAGTGTTATTTTTTCCAGATGTTATAGCTAGCCTTTCTAAGATGAGTCCTCAACAGAAACAGCAATTGGTTGAGTTAATACGGCAGGATGCGGTTATTATAGCTTCTGCGAATGGTCAGAGTGATGAGGATGCGCAAAAGTTTGGTGAGGTTATTTCCGTCGCTTTATCAAAAGCTATTTTTCATCCTTACGTTAGTGATGCTTATTTTTAGCTATTTTTTTTATATTTCTTGAAAAAATTTACATTTACTATTGATTCTAAGTGAATATTATGCTCTTTGTAGCGCTTTGAAAAATGTGCGGGAAGATCCTCCGATTTTTGATTTGGATATTATAGGGAGAGGGGAGAGAGTTAAGCTATTGTTAGAGTATCAGTTTTTGTATGATTCTTGAATATGGATATGTGTAATACAAAATGGTTACAAGTGTGATTGTGCCATAATTATATAGAGGAAAAATGTTTTCGGGGAGAGTCAGCAATATAAATTTTTACTCGATGAATAGTGGGGTTTATGCTGATTTTGTAAAATTTTCCAAAAACGGATAAAAGTGTTTATTCAGCTATGCTATGCATTTAAAAGCTGATGTATTGTTTTCTATAAAATGGTTAATTTTGGCAAACAGTTTTGTTTGGCATAAAGTTTGTATAACAACTGGTGTTTATCTGCTTCTGAGAGAGTGGAGAAAGGTTTTTGTTTTTTTCTAAAGTGATATACGAAACTTATGGTGTTTTGGTGAAAGCATTTTGGTTTATGTTAGCTTGTCTCGATTATGAGATTAACATAAATAGGGATTTATAATAATTGGGTGTGAAAAGTAATAGAGGCTTTTCAAGTGGTATTTTCATTAGTTAAAAGTTGAGCACGGGGCAGCTATATTAGTAATGGATATATTATAGTGTTTTATTGAGCACGTTAAAATCTTCATTACAGTTTTTTTGTTTTTCGATATTTTTGTAATATAGAAATATAGAGTGAGTAAAGTGATCGTGCTTCTTTTGGTAATTAAAGTTATATTGAAATTGTCTTAATATTTTCGTTTTTATGACGCTCTTTAGCTTTTTTTCTAAATATAATGCACCTGCGGGGTTTTTTATGTCTTAATTTAAAAATTATTCATGAAGAGAGAGAGAATGCAATTTTTGAAAATCGTTCTAAGTGTGGCGTTTGCTGTATTATGTGTATTTGAGATGAGCTGGGCTTATGCAATATTAAATGTTGCAAATTCAGGTAATGAATCGGTAACAACGGCTTCTAAAGTATCTGTTCGTCCTTACGAGTCTCTTATTCAAAAATTGGCAACCAAATATAATGTTCCTGTTAATTTGGCACATGCTGTTGTGCATGTTGAAAGCAGTTATAAAGCATATACCAAGGGAGCTGCTGGCGAGATAGGTTTAATGCAAATTAAACCATCTACTGCACGCGGGTTGGGTTTTAATGGTTCTGTACAAGATCTTTATGATCCTGCGACCAATCTTGAATATGGTATGCGTTATTTGGCACGGGCATATAAATTAAGTGGTGGCAATACATGTGGCACAATCCTTAAATATAATGCAGGTCATGCTGCAAAAAAAATGAATTCTACTTCGGCAAAATATTGCCTTAAAGTTAAAACTTATCTCGCTTCATTAAGATAATGATATATTTTAAAGATGAGAATCTTTTGAAAAGACTTGTGAAATATCTTGATGGGGGGCTATTTTCACTTCATGAAAAATGTTTTATAAGTGACGTGTCAGTCGGCTAGGCAGCCGCGCTTGTCCAATGCCTAAAGGCGGCAAGTGAGGAAAGTCCGGGCTCCATGGAAAAACGGTGCCGGGTAACACCCGGCGGGGGCGACCCTAGGGAAAGTGCCACAGAAAGCAAACCGCCTATTTTTATAGGTAAGGGTGAAAGGGTGGGGTAAGAGCCCACCGCGCATTCAGTAATGAATGTGGCAAGGTAAACCCCACTGGGAGCAAGACCGAATAGAAATGACGCGCAAGGTTTAACTTGCAGCCAGTTTCCAGGCGAGTCATTCGGGTAGGTTGCACGAGGCGGGTGGTAACATCCGTCCCAGATGAATGGCTGCCATGTAGAGTGTAAGCTTTACTATACAGAACCCGGCTTACAGGCCGACTGATATTTGTGTGATTGGCATTGTATATATCCAGTATTGCATATGGGCTTTTCAATAATGAATGTAACAAGGTAATCTCCACTTTATTGAGAGCAAGGCTGAATAGAATGACACACAAGATTTAGCTTGCAGCCAATTTTGAGGTAGCCTATTTAGGTAGATTATAGTAAGGTAGATGGTACATCCGTTTTAGATGAATAATTTTTGTATCAGTGTAAGTTTTACCATACAGAATCTAATCTACGTACTAGCAAGTATTTTCATGATTGGCATTGTATACACTCAGTATTGCATGTGAGCTTTTATGAAGGTTTTTTTTGCTTTACACTCAAACAAAGAGTGTATTTTTAGAAAATTATAACATTTTTTTAAGTATAGTGCGTCAATATATGTATCAGGTCAACTTTAGATCCATTTTCTTTCATTGTGATGAATATGGACAGTGAATTTTAGTTATTGTGGTATAAGCTGCCATTGATGGCTATTGATTTGAACAAGCATAAATCAAGACGGATTATTTTGATAAAACAGAGTGACAGAGCTGAACGCCATATTCCAGTGTTGTTACAGCCAGTTTTAGCTGGGCTTGAACCATTGGTTGGAGCAAAAGTGATTGATGGCACTTTTGGTGCTGGTGGTTATACGCGTGCTCTGTTAAGTGCGGGGGCAGATGTTGTTGCTCTTGATCGTGATCCTCACGCGATTCGTGATGGACAACCACTTGTTGATGCGTTTTTTCCACGACTTCGTTTGGTGCAGATGGAATTTTCGCAGTTAGATCGCGTAGTTGAAAAGAAGGTAGATGCAGTTATTTTAGATATTGGTGTTTCTTCAATGCAGCTTGATGAAGCTGAAAGGGGATTTTCTTTTCAAAAAGATGGTCCGTTGGATATGCGAATGGCTCAGACTGGTTTTACAGCCAGCGATGTTGTGAATCGTTTCAAAATAGAGGATTTAGCACGGATATTTAAAATATTTGGAGAAGAGCGTTATGCAGGTAGAATTGCACGGATGATAGCAAAACGTCGCTGTATTCGTCCTTTTTTGCGTACAGGTGATCTTGCCAATGCCATTGAAGCACTTGTAGGTCGTAACCCAAAAGACCGCATTCATCCTGCAACACGTGTGTTTCAGGCTCTTCGTATGTATGTAAATGATGAAATGGGCGAATTGGCGCGTGGCTTATTTGCTGCTGAACGTGTTTTGAAAGCAGGAGGTCGTTTAGGAGTCGTTAGTTTTCATTCTCTTGAAGATCGTATGGTCAAAAGATTTTTTTCTGCTCGCTCAGGAGGACATGGGAGATCACGCTACTTTCCTGAAATAGAAACTCCTCCAGCGACATTTCTTCCTCTGTTTAAAGGTACAGTAACTGCAAATGAAGAGGAGTTACAACGAAATCCTCGTGCACGTTCTGCAAGGTTGCGTGTTGGTGTCCGCACTGAGGCAGAGTGTTTTGCTGCAGATATGAAATTATTCGGTTTGAGTGAGGTTGTCAGTTTTGAAGGCAGCAAAAAATGACAGTTTTTCGCACAGTGGATATGATTTTAGCGATAATTATGATTTGTACAGCAGGTTTCACTTATAAGGTAAAATATGATGTTCAAAAACGAATTAGCGAAGTTCGTCGTCTTGAACGTGAAATTTCTGCAGAAAAAAATATGGTTCATCTCCTCCGTGCTGAATGGGCTGTAATGATAGAGCCTTCACGTATGCAAAGACTTGCAAAACGTTATCAAAAAGAGCTTGCTTTAGATATAATTCAACCACGCCAAGTTATTGAATTTGATGATATTCCTGTACGTGTACAACATGATCAAGTTGCAGAAGTGATTAAACAAAATACTTTGGAGAAAAATAAAGATTTTGAGGCTAATAATCATGTTTCACGTATGAATAGCGTTATTCAAAAGGGCGTGCAGTGATAAAAACATTATTTCTATTTTCGTGGAAGAAAAAGCATTTGAATAATAAGTTAGATGTTCATAATTTTTCTGCTCGTCGTTTGCACTCTAGTCGTCTACGTTTGCTTTTTTCTTTGTTATGTTTTCTTATTTTGTACGGTATTATGGGCGCTTGTCTTATTTCTTATGGATTGAAAGGCGGACAGATTGAAGAAGCAAAAGGGCCAAGAGTTATTCAGTTGGCAACTCGACCCGATATCGTTGATCGCAATGGTCGTTTACTGGCAACGGATATTAAAACCTACTCGCTTTTTGCTGAACCACGACGCATTATTGATGTGGATGAAACAATTGAATTGCTTTCAACAGTTTTGCCCAATCTTAATTGGCAGGAAACTTATAAGCGTTTAAAAAGAAAGTCTGGTTTTTCTTGGATACAACGTGGGTTAACGCCAACGCAAAAATCACAAATTATGGCACTTGGTATTCCAGGGATTGGTTTTCGTACTGAGATTCGTCGTTTTTATCCAGGTGGTTCTGTAGCTTCGCATATTCTCGGCATGGTTAATGTTGATAATCAGGGCATAGCAGGTATGGAGAAATATATTGATGATGCTAGCTTGAGCGTTTTGCGTGCTGCGGGTTTTGTAACTGAATCGTCATTAAAACCAGTTCAGCTTTCGTTAGATGTTCGCATTCAGACAATTGTGCATGATGAATTGACCCAAGCAATGAAGCGTTATAAAGCGATTGCTGCGGGAGCAGTTATTTTAAATATTCACACTGGTGAAGTTTTGGCTATGGCGTCTATACCTGATTTTAACCCTAGCAATCCTGTGGATGCTTTGAAAAGTGATCGCTTAAATCGGATGACTGCTGGGGTTTTTGAAATGGGATCTGTCATTAAAAGTTTTACAACTGCAATGGCACTTGATTCAGATATTTTTCATTTAAACAGTATTATTGATGCTTCACGACCCATTCAAGCAAGTCGAAATTACTTTATTCGTGATTTTCATGGAAAAAATCGTCCTCTAACATTATGGGAAGTCTTTATTTATTCTTCTAACATTGGTTCTGCTAAAGAAGCATTGACGATAGGGATTGATGGTCATCGTAATTTTTTGAAACGTCTTGGTTTACTTGATCGTATGGTAACGCAATTGCCTGAAGTTGCCCATCCTGTTGAGCCGCATCGTTGGAAAGATATCCATTCCATGACAATTTCTTTTGGGCACGGTATGGCAACAACGCCCTTGCAAACGGCAGTAGCAGCAGCTGCTTTAATGAATGGTGGTTTGTTGATTGCACCTACATTTTTAAAAAGCACAAAAGAACAAGCTTTGAAGCATGCAAAATCAGTTTTGCGTGCTCAAACAAGTCAAAATATGCGTTATCTTTATAAGTTAAACAGCAATATTGGTTCTGGGCGTAATGCAAAAGTAGAAGGTTATCGCGTTGGTGGTAAGACGGGAACAGCTGAAAAAGTTGAAAATGGAAAATATTCTAAGACAAAAAATTTCAATAGTTTTCTCGCTGCTTTTCCTATTGATGATCCTGCTTATGTTGTCTTAACAATTATTGATGAACCTCAGCCTGAAGATGGACAAAAATTGGCAACAGCAGCGATGAATGCGGGGCCGATTCTTGCTAATATTATTCGCCGTTCTGCTAGTTTTTTAGAGATTAAACCAGATTTTAAGAAAGAATATGAACCAATTTTAAGTCCAAATGGTAGTATGTGATTGTAAAAAAACAATAGTGAGAAACTAACATAAGATAGGTGTGTGGTCATGTTACTTGGAGCGCTGTTTTCAGAAGATATTAAGGAAGATTATCTTGGACTCATTGAAGTTACGGGAATAAGTGCAGATTCTCGGCAAATATTGCCTGGTTATGTTTTTGTGGCTGTTCAGGGAAATAAAAGTGATGGCAGGCAATATATAAGTGATGCGATAAAGCGTGGTGCACGGGCAATCGTTACGGATTGTGATTTTGCGTCTGAAAATTTATCTGTTCCAGTTTTACGTGTTTTAGATGTTCGTCATAGTTTAGCGATAGCTGCTGCACGTTTTTACGGCTCTCAACCTGAAACTATAGTGGCTGTGACAGGTACAAGTGGAAAAACATCAGTTGTATCTTTTGTTCAGCAAATTTGGAAATTTGCTGGATTTTGTGCAGCCAGCATCGGAACGGTAGGCGTTATTTCTCCTAAACGGAACGATTATGGGTCTCTTACGACGCCAGATCCAGTAGTTTTGCAGCGTTTATTATATGAAATTACTAAAGAGGATGTTACACATGCAGCTCTTGAAGCTTCTTCGCATGGGTTGGATCAGAGTCGACTCGATGGAGTTCATTTGGCTGCTGCTGCTTTTACGAATTTAGGGCGCGATCATATGGATTATCACACAAGTTTGGAGGATTATTTATGTGCTAAAATGAAACTATTTGATACAATTTTGCCACAAAATTTTCCTGCTGTGATTTTTGCCGATGATATTTATTCGCAAAAAGTTATTGATTATGTCAAACAAGCGCATCGTCGTGTATTAACAGTTGGGCGTAAAGGGCAATTTATCACAATTAATCGTGTTGAGCATCAACGATCAAAACAGTGTGTTGAATGTCGTATGGATAATGATATTTATACATTTGATTTGCCTCTAGCTGGAGATTTTCAGGTAGCTAATGCACTGGTGGCTGCGGGGTTAGCAATTGCAACAGGTGTATCTTCTGATAAAGTTTTTCGTTCTCTTGAAAATTTGCAAGGAGCACCTGGTCGGTTAGAATTGGTTGGAAAGACAGAAAATAATGCTCCTGTTTATGTAGATTATGCACATAAACCAGAAGCTTTGGAGCAAGTATTGCTTTCTGTTCGCCCATTTACGCAGGGACGTTTAATTCTTATTTTTGGCTGTGGTGGTGATCGTGATCAGGGAAAAAGACCTTTAATGGGGAAAATTGCAGCCAATAGAGCTGATATTGTTATTGTAACTGATGATAATCCTCGCACTGAAGCACCAGAGAAAATTCGAAAAGATATTCTACAAGCCGCACCAGAAGCGATAGAAATAGCAGATCGTGGTGAAGCAATTTCCTATGCAGTGGGGATTCTTGAAGCAGGAGATACATTGATTATAGCTGGAAAAGGTCATGAGGACGGTCAGATTATAGGGCAGAAAACATATCCTTTTTCAGATCGTTTGCATGCGCTTTCTGCTTTAAAGGAAAGACATAAATGAGCGCTTTATGGGATAAACAGGCACTCTTAACTGCAATGGATGGTTTTGCAATTGGGTGTGTAGCAGAAGCTTTTTCTGGAGTTTCTATCGATAGCCGCACACTTGTAAAAGGCGATATTTTTTTTTGTATAAAAGGTGATCGTTTTGATGGTCATGATTTTGCACTACAAGCTTACGATCAAGGTGCTGGAGCTGTTGTAATTGCGCAAGACCATTTGTCTGAAATGGAAAAATTATCTCTTCCATTGATTGTTGTTCCTGATGTTTTGCAAGCACTAGAAAAGCTTGCGCAAGCAGCACGTAAGCGTTCAAAAGCTAAAATTATAGCGATAACAGGTTCCGTTGGAAAAACAACCACAAAAGAAGCTCTTAAAGGAGCACTTGAAACTGTTGGGAAGGTTCATGCTAATCTTGCTTCTTTGAATAATTGTTGGGGTGTCCCACTCACTTTGGCGCGAATGCCTGCAGATAGTGATTACGGCGTTTTCGAAATTGGTATGAATCATAAGGATGAAATTCGCCCCCTCGTGAAGATGGTTCGTCCACATGTGGCTTTGATTACTCGTATTGCTGCTGGACATATGGGGTTTTTTAAAAATCTTGAAGAAATTGCAGAGGCAAAAGCTGAAATTTTTGAAGGATTCGATGAGGAAAGTGTTGCTGTTTTAAATGCAGATGATAATTTTTTTCCCTATTTAGCTCATAAAGCAGAGCAATATGGTGTGAAAAAGATTTTGAGTTTTGGTGAAAGTAAGCTTGCTGATTATCAAGTAAAAGAACTTCGTCTTTTGACAGATTCCTCTCATATAACTGTGTGCATTTCTGGTCGTGATATGACGATTAAAATTGGTGCGCCTGGTCGACATATTGTACAAAATAGTTTAGGCGTTCTTGCAGCTTGTGATGCAGTTGGTGCTGATTTAACACATGCAGCGCCTTCATTGAGCTGTCTTTCTCTCCAAAAAGGTCGCGGCATTCGTTATCGGTTGTCTTTACCAAATAGTGGTGTATTTCATTTAATTGATGAGAGTTATAATGCTAACCCTGCTTCCATGCAGGCTGCTCTTAATCTTCTTACTACAGGCCCCGTAGGAAAGAAGGGAAGGCGAATTGCTGTTTTGGGTGATATGCTTGAATTGGGAGTCTATAGTGAAAAACTTCATCGTGATCTGGTAAAACCAATACGTACTTCTGGTGCTCATTTGGTTTTTTTATTTGGTGAAGCAATGAAGTGTTTAATTAGCGATTTGTCTGCTTATGTCACGGTTCATTATGCTGAAAATATTGAAAAGCTTTTACAGCTTATTTTTTCAGAAATTTCAGATGGAGATCTTATCATGATTAAATCATCCCATAGTATTTATTCGTCAAATATTGTGACTGCGCTTTTAGATCGTTATAAAGTGGCTTCTTTATAATTTTAGTAGGGTTTTATCTATGCTGCTATTCTTTTCTTCGCTTAGCGATTGGCTCCCAGGTGTTAATGTTTTTCGTTACATTACCTTTCGTACTGTGGCAGCTATGCTTACATCAGGGTTAATTGTGTTTTTGTTTGGTCCAAGCATCATTGCTGCTCTCAAATTGCGGCAGGGAAAAGGACAGCCTATTCGGGCTGATGGTCCTCAAACGCATTTTAAAAAGGCTGGAACACCGACTATGGGTGGGTTAATAATTTTAACTGGCATTGTTGTCTCAGCGTTTTTGTGGTGTAATTTATCGAATATTTATTTTTGGGTATCGCTGTGCGTTATGCTTTCCTTTGGAGCAATTGGTTTTTATGATGATTATCTTAAGGTAACAAAACAAACGGAGAAGGGTTTTTCTGGTAAGGCGCGGTTAAGTTTAGAGTTTTTGATTGCAGCAATTGCTGCTTTTGTTATCTTGCAAGTTGGCTCCCCTGGGTTAGCGTTGCCTTTCGTGAAAGATTATTTTATCAATTTGAGTTGGTTTTTTCTTCCTTTTTCTACTCTTGTTATTGTAGGAACTGGTAATGCAGTTAATTTGACCGATGGTCTTGACGGGCTTGCTATCGTTCCTGTGATGGTTGCGGCTCTCTCTTTTGCTCTTATTGCTTACCTATCTGGTAATATAAATTTTGCTGATTATCTACAAATCCATTATGTATCAGGGACAGGTGAATTAGCTGTTCTTTTGGGCGCTGTTGTTGGTGCGGGTCTTGGTTTTTTATGGTTTAATGCACCTCCAGCAGCTATTTTTATGGGAGATACTGGTTCATTAGCACTTGGAGGATTGTTGGGCGTTGTTGCTGTAGCAACCAAGCATGAACTTGTTTTGGTTCTCATTGGCGGGCTTTTTGTTTTGGAAGCATTTTCGGTTGTTATTCAGGTTGGTTATTTCAAATTAACAAAAAAGCGTGTGTTCCTTATGGCACCGATTCATCATCATTTTGAGAAAAAAGGCTGGACGGAAAGTCAGATCGTGATACGCTTTTGGATTATCTCGATCGTTCTCGCTTTGATTGGTCTTTCAACACTTAAATTACGGTGAGATTTTGATTCCAGTTGAGTGTTATAAGGGGCAAAAAGTTGCTTTATTTGGATTGGGGCGGTCAGGATTAGCAGCGGCACAAGCATTGATGAGTGGCGGTGCAGAAGTTGTGGCATGGGATGATAATCCTTCAGGCGTGAAAGCTGCTTGTCGGGAAAATATTCCAACGAAGAATCTCCAAGATGAAGATTGGTCAGAGTTTGTTGCATTAATTTTAACGCCAGGCGTTCCTTTAATTTATCCTAAGCCTCATTGGGTTGTTGATAAAGCGCGTCAAGCAAATATAGAAATTATCGGTGATATTGAATTGTTTGTTCGTGCGCGTAACCGTTTTTTACAGCACTATAATCTTCGCGATCAGGATGTTCCGCTTGTTGCCATTACAGGTACGAATGGGAAATCAACAACGACTGCTTTGCTTGTCCATCTGTTAAAACAAATGGGTTATGATGTGCAGATGGGGGGAAATATTGGCACCGCAATATTAACGCTTAAGCCATTTATTAAAAAACGTATTTATGTGATTGAATGTTCATCGTTTCAGATTGATCTGACACCATCTCTTCAGCCAACTGTTGGTATTTTGTTAAATTTGACGCCCGATCATATTGATCGCCATGGTAGCTTTGATCACTATGTGCAAGCCAAAAAGCGTTTAGTTGCTAGGGCTTCTCATGCTTTTATTTCAGTGGATGATACAGCTTGTCAGGTTTTGTATCAACAATTGGTTCATGAAGGTTGTCAAGTGGAGGCAATTTCCAAAGAACGTTTAATTGAAAATGGTTTCTATGCGGATGGAACTAAACTTTTTTCTGTTTGCCACGGGCAATGTCAGATGATTGCAGATCTCGCGAATATGACTGCATTGCGTGGTAGCCATAACGCGCAAAATACTCTTATGGTATTGGCAGCATTGCAGGCTTTAAAAATAACTGATCCACATATAGAAAAGCACTTAGCAAGTTATAAAGGATTGGCGCATCGTATGCAGCAGGTGCGTAAAATTGGACCAGTTTTGTTTATCAATGATAGCAAGGCGACTAATGCAGGTGCATCAGCTCCCGCACTTTCTGCGTTTAATGATATTTTTTGGATTGTTGGAGGACAGGCGAAAAAAGGTGGGATTGACGCTCTTAGAGAATTTTTTCATAAAATTCGCAAAGCCTATTTGATTGGAAGTTCGGCAGAAGAATTTTCCGATGTTATTGGATCCACCGTTCCTTTTTCAATGAGCTTAACTTTGGAAAATGCAGTGCATGAAGCAGCTATTGATGCAACTTGTTGTAAGGCGAAAGAGGTTGTTGTTCTCTTTTCACCAGCTTGTGCAAGTTATGATCAATTCAAAAATTATGAAGCGCGCGGGGAAGCGTTTATTTCTTTTGTTACGCAATTGAAAGAAACATAAAATATAAAAAAATGATTTTTGTTAATATTCCAGAATCTTTTTTCATGTAATTGAGTTGCTGAAGTGCTTATCAAAAATAAGGAGATTATATCACTTTGAGCAGAAAAATGAAAAGGATCAAGTGAATATGATGGTTACACGTGCAGATCGAGATCCGATTGCCAATTGGTGGTGGACAATTGATCGTTCCATTTTTGCTGCTTGTTTGCTTTTGATGGGAATTGGGATTATGCTGTCTTTTGCAGCGAGTCCGACTATTGCGAAAAAAATTGGAATTGACGATAGTTTTTACTTTGTTCGCTGGCATATCATTTTTAGTGCTTCTGCGTTTTTTACGTTGGTTACTATTTCTTTTTTTTCACCCCGTAATATTCGTCGTTTATGTGCCCTTTTGTTAGTGACAACTCTTGCTCTTATGGTTGCAACCTTATTTTTTGGTCCTGAATTAAAAGGAGCACGGCGGTGGATTTCTATATTTGGCGTTTCTGTACAAGCTTCAGAATTTATGAAGCCTGCTTTTGTGGTTATGTCGGCTTGGCTTTTTTCAGGACAGGTACAACGTAGGATTATTCTTAACTACATGCTAGCGATTGCATTTTATGTTTTTTGTTGTGTGCTTCTTGTTCTTCAGCCTGATATTGGTCAAACACTTTTGGTGAGTGCAGCATGGGGTGGTTTATTTTTTGTTGCAGGTGTATCTCTTACCGTCATTTTTTTATTTCTTATTTTAGGTGTTGTCGGAGGTGTTTTCGCATATCTTTTTCTTCATCATGTGCGTGAACGTATTAATGGCTTTTTGACAGGTGAGGGTGATACTTTTCAAGTAGATGTAGGACGTGAAGCTATTTTGAATGGTGGCTGGTTTGGACAAGGACCAGGTGAGGGAACCGTGAAACGTATCATTCCCGATAGTCATACGGATTTTGTGTTTTCCGTCGCTGCTGAAGAATATGGTATTATTCTTTGTATATTAATTATGATGCTTTTTGGTTTTATCGTCATGCGCTCACTTTATATAGCATTGAATACGCGCGATTCATTTACACGTCTTGGTATTACTGGCATAGCAATGATGATCGGCTTTCAATCAGGGATTAATATGGCTGTTAACCTTCATTTAATGCCTCCAAAAGGTATGACATTGCCGTTTATTTCTTATGGTGGCTCATCTATGATAGCAATTGCTATTTCGATGGGTATTTTGCTCAGTTTGACACGTCGCTGGCCAGAAGCACGCCTTTCAGCTTTTTCTTCATCTGTTGTTTCGGACGTTGCTTATGACAAATAAAAAAGTGATTGTTTTGGTTGCTGGTGGTACAGGTGGACATCTTTTCCCTGCAGAAGCTCTTGCTGTTGAATTTAGGCAGCGTGGATATGATGTGCATTTGGCAACGGATGAAAGAGCTAAGCGTTTTGTGCGCTGCTTTGATGAGGAGCATACTCATATTATTTCATCGGCAACATTTGCACGACGTCACCCTTTGGCATTGATAAAAACATTTTGGTATCTGTTGAAGGGAATGGGGCAATCTTTAGCGCTTTTTTATAAACTGCGTCCTGTTCTTGTGGGTGGGTTTGGTGGTTACCCTACCGTTCCTCCTCTTTTGGTTGCTTTTTTGACGAGGCGTGTAACATTTATTCATGAGCAAAATGCTGTTATGGGACGTGCTAATCGCGTGTTGGCAGCTGTGGTGCATGCGATAGCAGGTGGTCTGTTATCGTCAAATGGTGCTCACGCTCATAAAACGTTTTTGACTGGAAATCCCGTACGTGAGGCTGTTCTTAAAGCAGCAAAAGTTCCTTATTCTCCTGCTGTTGGTGAAAAGCCATTTTATTTTTTGGTTTTTGGAGGAAGTCAAGGAGCTTCTTTTTTTTCACATATTGTACCTGAAGCAATTGCTTTGCTGGATAGTAAGATACGTAAACGTTTACGGATTGTTCAGCAAATTCGGGGTGAAGCTGTAGAGTTGATAAAAATTTATCGTGATATGGGCGTGCAAGCAGAGATTGCACCTTTTTTTGATGATATGGCTAAACGTATGGCACTTTCTCATTTTATTCTATCACGTGCTGGTGCCTCATCCGTTTGTGAAATAGCTGTCATTGGGCGACCAGCTTTGCTTATTCCATATCCTCATGCTTTGGATCACGACCAAGCAGCCAATGCAGCATTGCTTTCTGCAGTGGGAGCTGCTCAAATTGTACCAGAAAAAGATTTAAGTGCGCAAAGGCTTGCTTCTATCTTAACGGAAGCTTGTTGCGCACCAAATTTACTGGAAAAACAAGCGCTGGCTGCAAAAAAAGTTGGAAAACCTTATGCGACTAGTCGTCTTGCAGATATGGCTGAAGCATTGATTTTGGGGCAATCGCTGTCAGATATTAGAGAGGAGTTTTTTGATGAAAATGCCGCTTAATATCGGTCTTATCCATTTTGTTGGAATTGGTGGGATAGGCATGAGTGGAATTGCTGAGGTTTTTCATAATCTTGGTTATAGAGTTCAAGGGTCTGACCAAGTTAATAATGCAAATGTTGAACGTTTACGAAATAAAGGAATTAATGTTCATATAGGTCACTCTGCTGAAAATTTAGGAGCTGCAGAGGTTGTTGTTATTTCTACTGCTATAAAAAAAACAAATTCTGAGTATATAGCTGCAAAAAAGAGGCATTTACCAGTTGTAAAGCGTGCAGAGATGCTTGCAGAGTTGATGCGGTTTCGTCGAGCAATTGCTGTTGGTGGTACGCATGGGAAGACAACAACTACGTCAATGGTAGCAGCACTCCTTGATGCTGGTAGTTTTGATCCGATGGTGATTAATGGCGGTATTATCAATGCTTATGGTACCAATGCTCGTGTGGGGGACGGTGATTGGATGGTGGTTGAAGCGGATGAAAGTGACGGTACATTCTTAAAGTTGCCTGCTGATATTGCTGTTGTTACAAATATTGACTCTGAACATTTGGATCATTACGGGAGTTTTGGTGCTGTTCGTGATGCTTTTCGGCAGTTTGTAGAAAATGTTCCTTTTTACGGTTTTGCTGTGTTGTGTCTTGATCATCCGGAGGTTCAGGCGTTGGCAAGCCGTATTGATGATCGCTGGGTTATCACTTATGGTGCAAATCCACAAGCTGATGTTCGTTTTTTAAATTTATCAAGAGATGGTCAAAAAACGTATTTTGATGTTCTTGTTCGCTCGCGCAAAACAGGGAGAGAGACTGAGTTTAAAAATTTAATTTTACCGATGGCTGGACAGCATAATGTTTCTAATGCGACTGCAGCGATTGCTATTGCGCATGAACTTGGCATTTCAAGTGAATCTATAAAAAAAGGTTTGGCAGAATTTAGCGGAGTGAAACGGCGTTTCACGAAAACAGGGAGTTGGCGCGGCATTGAAATTTTTGATGATTACGCGCATCATCCTGTTGAAATAAGAGCTGTTTTACGTGCGGCGCGTGAGAGTGCAAAAAGGCAGGTTATTGCAGTTGTACAGCCACACCGTTATTCACGTTTACGTGATTTATTTGATGATTTTGCTGCTTGTTTTAATGATGCAGATACAGTGATGATTGCACCAATTTACGCAGCAGGTGAAGAGCCAATTGCTGGCTTTGGTGCTAAGGAATTGGTTGAACATCTGCAAATGGCAGGTCACCGTGATGTATGTCTGATTAATTTTTTAGAGGATGTTGTTTCCATCGTCTCTACATCTGCTAAGTCTGGTGATTATATTGTTTTTCTTGGGGCTGGCAATATCACACAATGGGCTTATGCGTTACCTAACAAGTTGATGGTGCTGGATAACAATGATGAATTTTCAACGAATTGATGGTGAGGCGCTTTTAGCGCGATTGCAGCCAGCGTTAAGTGGTATCAAAGGCAAGCTTACACCTAATGTTGATATGCGAAAGGTGACGTGGTTTCGCACTGGTGGGTTGGCAGAGCTTTTTTATCAGCCTGCTGATGAGGCAGATTTAGCTCTCTTTCTTCAAGTTTTGCCTGAATCTATTCCTATCACCATTGTGGGGATTGGTTCTAATCTTCTCGTGCGTGATGGGGGTGTTCCTGGAGTTGTGATTCGTCTTTCGGCAAAAGGTTTTGGGCAAGTGCGGCAAGTTTCTCCAAAGCGTCTTTGGGTTGGTGCTGCTACGGCGGATAAACATTTGGCAGCAGCAGCTTTAGAAGCTGAGATTGCAGGATTTCATTTTTATCATGGTATTCCTGGTGGTCTTGGAGGGGCGCTCAAAATGAATGCAGGAGCCAATGGTATTGAAACAGCTGCGCGTGTTGTTGAGGTCTATGCACTTGATCGTAAAGGACAGCGCCATATCTTGAGTTTGGCAGATATGCACTATTCTTATCGTCATTGTGGTATTTCTGAAGATCTCGTGTTTACTGCTGCTTTGTTAGAGGGGTGGCAAGGAAAGGGAGATGATATTCGTATTGCTATGGATGAAGTTTCTCTGCATCGGGAAACAGTACAGCCCATTCGCGAAAAAACAGGCGGATCAACTTTCCGGAACCCTGAAGGTACATCTGCATGGCATGTTATTGATGAAGCGGGGTGTCGTGGTTTGCAGATTGGTGGTGCTCAAATGAGTGAAATGCATTGTAATTTTATGGTTAATACTGGTCAAGCAACAGGTTATGATCTTGAAATATTGGGTGAAACAGTGCGTGCTCGTGTTTTTAGTCATTCGTCCCATTTATTACAGTGGGAAATCCAGCGTATTGGTCAATTTGAACAGGATCGTATAGTTCCTTCTTTTAATCAGTTTAATTCCTCTATTTAACATAAATAAAAAATTGAGTCATTTCAAAGAGATAATAAAAAAATCCATTAAAAATCAATAAATTAACAGATAAACTCTTGCGTCATGCGTCTGAGTCTGATTCATTAGAGACAATGCTAGGCTGTTGATTCGCAAGGATAAATTTTGTCTTTTCCTGTATGTGGTATTGTGGATTTCTATGTAGTCTATATATAGTATAAAAAGGATAAGTTGTTATGAGGGATAAGCATATAGCTGTGTTGATGGGGGGGGTCTCCTCGGAGCGGTCTGTAAGTTTGTCTTCAGGTACTGCTTGTGCTGATGTTCTCGAAACTCAAGGGTATCGTGTGAGCCGCGTGGATGTTGATGCTCATGTTGCTTCTGTCCTTGAGCAATTGCAGCCTGATATCGCTTTTAATGCGTTGCATGGACCATTTGGTGAGGATGGTCGTATTCAAGGTATTTTGGAGTATTTAAAAATTCCCTATACCCATTCTGGTGTGATGGCGTCAGCACTGGCAATGGATAAGGGACGCGCAAAAATTATTGTTGCCAATGTTGGTGTTTCTGTCGCTCCTTCTCGCGTGATGAGCCGCTTTGCTGTGGAGGGGGCGCATCCCATGGATCCTCCTTATGTCATTAAGCCTGTATGTGAAGGGTCGAGTTTTGGTGTTGTGATCGTAGATGAGCGAGAAGCCTTGCCACCGCGTGATATTGTGGGAGATGAATGGGCTTATGCAGATGAGGTGATGATTGAAAAATATATCCCTGGGCGTGAACTTGCTTGTGCTGTTTTAGGAAATGAAGTTTTAGATGTTTGTGAAATTTTCCCCGAGCAGCGTTTCAAATTTTATAATTATGACTCAAAATATAAGTCTAATGGTTCTCTTCATATTTGTCCTGCACAACTTTCACCAAATATTTACCAAAAGGTGCAAAGAATGTCTTTAGCGGCGCATCAGGCAATAGGCTGTCGAGGTGTTAGTCGTTCTGATTTTCGTTTTAATGAGGAGACGGGAGAGTTGGTTTGGCTCGAAATTAATACGCAACCTGGTATGACATCAACTTCTCTTTTTCCTGATATCGCAAAAGCAAGTGACCGTACTTATAGCGATATCGTTCAGTGGATGGTGGAGGACGCGTCATGTATGCGTTGAATGTTGACAAAGCAGATCTTTCTATGGTGCGATCAGTGCCAGCTTTGCCGCGTCTTTATCGTCGCTTTTTTCGATTTATGTTCGAATTCGTCTTTACTGCTATTCACGTGCCTCGTCATTTAGGTTCTTTCTCGGTTTTGCTTTTTTTCTTTGTTACGCTGCTTTATGGAGTTTTATCGAGTGGTCATATGGGAATGATTATGAAAACTGCGGTATCGGATATTGGTTTTGTCGTTACCGCTGTTGATGTCAGCGGCAATAAACGCGTAATGAAGCAGGAAATTTTGAAGGTTTTAGGACTTGATGTTTCTCCATCAATATTTGTTTTTGATGTTGATTGGGCGCGTTCTGTTTTAGAACAGCAAGCTTGGGTGCAGTCAGCTCATGTTCAGAAAATTTATCCTAATCGCGTGCGCATTTCAGTTGTAGAGCGTGAGCCGTATGCAATTTGGCAACATGATGGCATGGTGGATATTGTTGATAATACAGGGCGCGTAATTGTGCCTTTTCAGAGAGGGATGACGCAGGACTTGCCTCTTGTGGTTGGTCAGGGGGCACAAAATGCTGCAAAAATATTTATTCAAGCATTTTCGGTGTATCCGCAGTTATATAATCGTGTTCGTGCTTATGTTCGTGTAGCTAATCGGCGTTGGGATCTTGTTTTGGATAATGGGATGCGCATTATGTTGCCTGAAAATGGTGCGCTAACAAGGCTTGCTTCTCTTATTGAGACAGGTATGGCACAAGATCTTTTTTCGCGCGATGTTTTGAGTGTTGATTTGCGTCTTTCTGATCGGATTACAGTTTCTTTGTCGGATGAGGCGTTGGAACGTCGTGACGTTATTGTGGCAGCAGAAGAGCGCGTTTTAAAGACGCGAAAGGCAGGGAGCTTATGATGCTGCTAGGATCACATCATGTAGGGGTGCGCAAAACGCGTTTTCTGACGGTTCTCGATGTAGGGTCAAGTAAGATTGTTTGTCTTATTGCTTGTTTGCGTCCTTTAAAGCATACGCAACATTTACATGGTCGTACGCATTCTATGGAAATTCTAGGTTTTGGAGTACAGCGTTCACGCGGAATTAAATCTGGTGTTGTGATGGATATGTTTGCAGCAGAGCAATCAATACGGTTGGCTGTTGATGCGGCAGAAAAAATGGCTGGCTTGGTAGTGGATTCGGTGATTGTAAATTTTTCTTCAAGCCGATTACAAAGTGCCCTTATCAACGGTATGGTATGTTTGAACGGTCGTGAAGTCACTACGCGTGATGTGCGTATGGCATTGGCAGATGTTTCGCGCAAAGCTTTTGATGTTGAGCGTCATGTTGTGCATTCAGTTCCAGTATCTTATGTGTTGGATGGAGATAAAGGAATTTCTGATCCTGTTGGGATGATGGGGGAATTGTTTGGTGTAGATGTGCATGTCGTAACGGCGGAAACAGCGTCTTTGCGTAATTTAGAAGCTTGCATTAATCGTGCGCATTTGAGTGTCGAAGCAATGGTTGCAACGCCTTTTGCAAGTGGTCTTTCTGTTTTAGTTAATGATGAGGCGCATTTAGGAGCGGCGTGTATTGATTTTGGTGGTGGAACAACGACATTTTCAGTATTTTCTGAGGGAAAATTTGTTCATGCGGATGCACTTGCGGTTGGTGGACATCATGTAACTCTTGATGTTGCGCGTGGATTCTCTATGTCTATTCAAGAGGCAGAGCGTTTAAAGGTTGTGTATGGCTCAGCACTTTTGGCAAGTGTTGATGATCGGCGTATGATTAATGTGGCAGAGATTGGGAGCGAGCATCGTGAAACTCAATATCCACGTGCTGTTCTTAGTCGTATCATTCGTGCACGTGTTGAAGAAATATTGGAAATGGTGCGTGATTGTTTGAATCGCTCTGGTTTTGGTCACATTATTGGGAAGCGTGTTATTTTGACTGGGGGGGCAAGCCAGTTGACGGGATTGCCAGAGATGGCACGCACTATATTGGGAAGAAATGTTCGTGTGGGGCGGCCTTTGGGTATTTCGAGGCTTCCTTCTCTTGCAAAAGGGGCGGCATTTTCGTCTGCTGTTGGACTGTTAATTTATCCGCAATTAGTGGGTTTTGAAGAAAAGACAGTACAGGCTGAGGTAAATCATTTATCTATGGGTACGCGTGGGTGTTTTAGGCGTGTTGCTCAGTGGTTGCGTGAGAGTTTTTAAGTGAGTCTATTCAGATCAAGTTAATTTTCATCGCTTTGGCTTGCGATGTCTTATGAGAAGGAAAAGGAAATGACGATTAATCTGCATCGGCCAGATATCGCGGAATTGAAACCACGCATTACCGTTTTTGGTGTCGGCGGTGGTGGAGGAAATGCCGTGAATAATATGATTCATGCTGGTCTTCAGGGAGTTGATTTTGTTGTTGCTAATACGGATGCGCAGGCTTTGGCAATGTCAAAAGCTGAGCGTGTGATCCAGCTTGGTGCGGCAGTTACGGAAGGCTTAGGTGCTGGGGCTTTACCAGAAGTTGGAAAAGCAGCTGCCGATGAATGTATTGATGAAATTCTCGACCATATTGCAGGTTCTCATATGGTTTTTATTACTGCAGGCATGGGAGGAGGTACTGGAACGGGGGCGGCACCTGTCGTTGCTCGTGCAGCACGGGACAAAGGTATTTTGACCGTTGGTGTCGTGACAAAACCGTTTCAGTTTGAAGGTGCTCGCCGTATGAAAACGGCAGAGATTGGTATTGAAGAATTACAAAAATCTGTTGATACATTGATTGTTATTCCTAATCAAAACCTTTTTCGTATTGCAAATGAAAAGACGACATTTTCTGATGCTTTTGCTATGGCTGATCAGGTGCTTTACTCTGGTGTTGCTTCTATTACCGATTTGATGATTAAAGAGGGACTCATTAATCTTGATTTTGCTGATGTTCGCTCTGTTATGCACGAAATGGGTCGCGCTATGATGGGAACTGGTGAAGCATCTGGTGAAGGACGTGCTTTGAATGCTGCTGAAGCTGCTATTGCGAATCCGCTGTTGGATGATACTTCTATGCGTGGTGCTCGCGGTCTTCTGATTTCCATTACTGGTGGTCGCGATATGACTTTATTTGAAGTGGATCAAGCTGCTAATCGTATTCGTGAAGAAGTTGATGCTGATGCGAATGTTATTTTTGGTGCCATTGACGATGAATCACTAGAAGGTGTTATTCGTGTATCAGTGGTTGCAACGGGGATTGACCGTGAGGCTAGTGATGTGGTTCAGCCTTCTCATCCTAAACACAAACCTGCAGCTTCAGTTCGTAAAAGTGATTCTAGAACATCACAAACTTCTTTTCATCCTCAGTCTCCTTCATCACGTTCTGATTCAATGGTAGAAGTGATGGAAGCACTTGAAATGGAAATGGGTAAGTCAGCTGAAGAGCAATTTCATCCCAAAAGTCGCATTTTTTCACAGCCTGCAGATACAATTCCTGCACGGAATATGAATCCAACCGCTTCTGGATCAAGTGCTGTACATGGGCAGATACAAAATGCACCACGTATGCAGGTGAATCGTGCTTCGCAGCAGTCTATGAACGTAGCAGTAAGTACGGAAGCAGCGGCGCATGTTCTCGATGATGTGATGGGGGAGGTAAGGCAAAATGAGAAGCAAATACGACAGATGCAGCCTCGTTCAGCACCTGTGCGGATGCCAAATTTAAAAGATTTTCCCTCTGTTGCTCATGGTGAAAATCAAAGAGTATCTGCTGCAGATCAAGGTCCTCGCAATCTTTGGCAACGTTTAAAGCAGAGCTTGACATCTCGTGAAGAGGCTGAACAAGAGGCGCGGTTAGAGCCTGCGGTGAGATCTTCTCAGCAGCAAGAGTCTCACGTTTATAATAAAAATCCTCAACCATTTTCTCAAGATGCTTCTGTTTATGTTCCGCGTCGTTCTGGTGAGTTACATCCACGTGTTCCGCAGGATCAGCGTACTTTTGTTAGTGAAGAAGATCAGCTTGAAATTCCAGCGTTTTTACGTCGTCAAGCGAACTAATTTTGGAAAAAGTAGTCGAGAAGAAAAATTTTTATACCTCTTTTATGGCTGGAGAAGAGCGTTGTGCAATGGAACGTGCAGTGTTTTTTGAAGCGCTTTTGTGTTGTATATAAACCCGCTTATTATTTATAAGCGGGTTTGTTCTTCATTATGGATATAGTTGTTATGGTTTTATTCATATTCTAAAAAGCACAAAAAGTTGAATGAAGCGATATGATAAAATTAATGCCAAAATATCAGTCTACTCTTAAAAAGGAAGTAACATTTAAAGGTCATGGCATTCACAGTGGATGTTCGTCTGTGATAAAAATTTGTCCAGCTGACGTTGGGTGTGGGATTATTTTTAAGCGTTGTGAAATGGAAGGAGAACAAATATTTCAAGCGCATGCCTCGCAAACAGGAGCACTTGAATTATCAACAGTGCTTGGACATGGGGATGTAAAAATTGCAACAATTGAGCATTTGATGGCTGCAATTGCTGCTTATAATCTGGATAACCTTGTTATTGAAGTGTCGAATAATGAACTCCCTATTTTGGATGGCTCTTCATGGCAGTATTGTCAAGCTTTTGAAGAAGTCGGTGTTGTGCAGCAAGACGTGTTGCGCTCTTATTTCATTATCAAGAAGCCACTGCGGGTTGAGGTAGGTAGTGGGTTTGCAGAATTTTTGCCGTTTGATGGGTGTCGTTTTGATGTCATGATTTCTTTTTCTTCTCCTGCTATTGGAAAGCAACATTTAAGTTTTGATCTTACCTCGCAAGGGTTTCGAGATGATTTGTCGCGTGCACGTACTTTTGGTTTTATCAAAGATGTGGAAACATTATGGGCTTCTGGGAAGGGGTTGGGTGCTTCTTTGGAAAATTCCCTTATTATTGATCTTAATGACCAGATTATAAATCCAGATGGTCCCTATTGGAAAAATGAATTTGTTCGACACAAAATGCTTGATGCAATTGGTGATGTTGCTTTGCTTGGAGCGCCTTTTATAGGATTATTTCGCTCATATTGTAGTGGACATAGGATTAATTTACAATTGGTTAAAGCTCTTTTAGCAAACGAATCATGTTACGAGATAGGCTATTTATAGGTAAAGTGAAAAAAATTAAAAAGATTTTGTTGCGATCTATTTGATTTTTAAGGGGATGATTGATTTTCAGCCACTAAATTGGTTAGTGGGTTTTTAAGTGATATGGTATAAGAATTTTTATAAGTCAGTCTTGCTACAAGGTGATGTTCTCTGGAGACCAAAAGAGCTATGATAAAATTTTATGCATGTGTTAAAAGTATGGCATATAGGAAATCTGATATTGTGTGCAAAGTATTAGGTGGGGGGCTTTTAGGGTGCACTGTTTTGCTGGCAGGTTGTTTATTTAAAGATAAAAATACCCTTCCTTCATCTGCTTATGTTTTAAAAATAGATCCACCAGATGTTTTGTATAATCAGGCGCGTGTGAATCTTGATAATGGGCAACTTGAAGAGGCAGCAAAAAAGTTTCTTACGATTGAGAAACAGTATGCCTATACTGATTGGGGTCGCAAATCTTTAGTGATGGGTGCTTTCACAAATTACCGGCTTGCCAAGTATGATGATGCAATTAGCATGGCTCAGCGCTATATTACTCTTTATCCAGGATCAGATGATTTAGCTTATGCTTATTATATCATTGGTCTTTCTTCTTTTCATCAGATTCCTGATGTAACACGTGATCAGCGAGATACTAAGCGTGCTATTGCTGCTATGCAACTTGTTGTGGAGCGCTATCCGAATTCTAAGTACGTTCAAGATGCTAAAGCTAAAATACGTTTTGGGCGCGAACAGCTTGCTGGTAAAGAAATGCAAATTGGTCGTTACTATGAAGAAGGTCGGCGGTATCTTGCTGCAAGTAGAAGATTTCGTACGGTGATTGAAGAATACCCAGATACCAACCAAGTTGAGGAAGCACTTTTTCGCTTAACAGAGGTTAATCTTGCTCTTGGTTTAACTGCGGAAGCTCAAACAGCAGCAGCTATTTTAGGGCGTAATTACCCAAAAAGTGAGTGGTATAGATTGTCTTACAATTTATTGCAAAAAAATAGCGTATCGCCACAGGAGCATAAATCTTCTTGGATATCAAATGCTTTAAGTGGTGATAAAAATAGGGCACGTTGATTTTATATGCTAGTACAGCTTTCGATTCATAATATTGTTTTGATCGAAACGCTCGACATTCATTTTGCAGCGGGTTTGTCGGTTTTGACTGGGGAAACGGGTGCTGGAAAATCTATTTTGCTAGATGCATTGTCACTGGCTCTTGGTGGGCGCGGAGATGCTTCGCTTGTGCGTCATGGTGCGACACAAGGGCAAGTGACAGCTGTTTTTGATGTGCCTGTTTCACATCCTGCACGTCAAATTATCCGTGAAAATGGTTTTGATGACGAAGGTGATATTATTTTACGACGTGTGCAGTCAAGTGATGGTCGTAGTCGCGTTTTTATTAATGATCAAGTAGCAAGTGTCACATTGATGCGGAATATTGGTCGTGTATTAGTTGAAATTCATGGACAGCATGATGATCGTGCGCTTGTTGATGTTACTACGCATCGCCAGTTGTTAGATGCTTTTGGTGGGCTGGAGGGTGAAACGGAAAAGTTGCGTCAGTGCTATCGGATATGGTGTGAATTTGAGGAGCGTTTGCAGCAGCAGCGTATCAAAGTAGAAAATGGTGTGCGTGAAGTTGATTATCTTCGTGCTTGTTTGGAAGAGCTTGATAAGCTTGATTTTCAAGTGGGTGAAGAAGATGCACTGTCTCTTCGTCGTGCAGATATGCTTAAATTAGAAAAAATAGCAGCGGATATTAAGGAGGCTGATGATCTCTTGAGTGGTTCGAAGTCGCCAATTCCTGTGCTTTCTAATTTGGTGAGACGTTTGGAGCGCAAAATTCCTGAAGCGCAAGCGCTGATTACACCTGTAGTGAAATCCATTGATGATGCATTGCATGCACTTGCAACAGCACAAGACGGTATCGAAGCGGCAATGCGGGCGTTGGATTTTGATACTGGTGAATTGGAACGAATAGAAGAGCGTCTTTTTGCTCTTCGGGGAATTGCTCGCAAATACCACGTTTCTGCGGATGAATTAGCGCAGTTGCGTGATAAAATGGATGCCGAGCTCGTTGATTTTGAGGAAGCTCAGATTACATTAAAGCGTTTTGAAGATGAGGCGCGTGAAGCACAAAGAAATTATGATACATTAGCGCAAGCGCTGTCGATGAAGCGTAAAGAGGCAGCAAATCGCTTGTCTAAAAGCGTTATGACTGAATTACCTGCGTTGAAATTAGAAAAGGCAGAGTTTATCGTTGAAATGCAAAGTGATGCTGGGAAACGTAGTGCAGAAGGTATAGATCGCGTTGAATATTGGGTTCGGACAAATCCTGGGACACGGGCTGGACCAATGCTTAGTGTCGCTTCTGGTGGTGAATTATCTCGTTTTTTATTGGCATTAAAGGTTGTCTTATCTGATCGTGGATCAGCTCCTACGTTGATTTTTGATGAAATTGATACAGGGGTTGGTGGGGCTGTTGCAGCTGCCATTGGAAAACGGTTGCAGCGTTTATCAAAAAATGTTCAGGTTTTTGCAATTACGCATGCACCGCAAGTAGCATCTAAAGCATGTAGTCACTTTCTTATTTCAAAAAGTGAAAGTCGTGATGAAGGGCGCTTTATTACAGCTATCCATAAAATGGAAGAGCATGAACGTGCAGAAGAAATTGCACGCATGTTAGCAGGAGAACAGGTCACTGAGGAAGCACGTGCGGCTGCTCAACAGCTTCTTACTCAGATATAATTGATAAGCGATAAAGATACTGATGGGCACGTGTTTGTTTGGATTTTATTCGTAACACGAGGATGGGGTTTCTGATGGCTATAGCCCATAATTTGAAATAAATTTTATGAAAAAGAATGCAATTGAAAACTTGACTGCTCTTGAAGCAGAAAATGAATTAGAATGGTTAGCAAAAGAAATTGCGCGTCATGATGTGCTTTATCATAGTAACGATCAGCCTGAAATTTCTGATGCAGAATATGATGCTCTTCGTTGTCGTAATGCAGAAATCGAAGCTCTATTTCCTGAGTTAATTCGCTCAGATTCTCCTTCATATAAAATTGGAGCACCAATTTCTGAAAAATTTGAAAAATCTGTTCATGCACAGCCGATGCTTTCACTTGATAATGCGTTTAATTCTGAAGACGTCAGTGAATTTATTGAACGAATTCGTCGTTTTTTACGACTCCCAGAAACGCAAGTTTTGGAAATAACTGCTGAGCCAAAAATTGATGGTTTATCGTTGTCTTTGCGCTATGAAAAAGGAAGACTTGTGCATGCTACAACGCGTGGTGATGGATATGTAGGTGAAAATGTGACTGCAAATGCACGAACAATTTCTGATATTCCAAAGGTCTTGCAGGGCGAATTTCCTGATATCATTGAGGTTCGCGGAGAAGTTTATATAAAAAGGGAAGATTTTCAAGCACTTAATATGCTTCAGCAGGAAAAAAGCAAATTAGCTTTTGCTAATCCTAGAAATGCAGCAGCAGGTTCTTTACGCCAGCTTGATTCACGGATAACCGCTAGCAGAAAGCTTCATTTTTTTGCTTATGCTTGTGGTGAGGTGAGCGAAATGTTTGCAGAAAATCAAATGGATATGATGAACAAGCTAAAAAAATATGGCTTTGTTATCAATCCATTAACAAAAGTTTTTAAGACAATAGAAGAGATTATTTCATATTATCATGATATCGAAGAACGCCGTCATTGTTTAAGTTATGATATTGATGGGATTGTCTATAAGGTGAATGATTTGATGCTACAAACGCGTTTGGGGTTTGTATCTCGTTCGCCACGTTGGGCAATAGCGCATAAATTTCCAGCAGAAAAAGCTATGACGCTTTTGGAGGGCATTGATATTCAAGTAGGGCGGACTGGAGCATTAACTCCTGTTGCGCGTCTTGCACCCATTACTGTTGGTGGTGTGGTGATTACCAATGCAAGTTTGCATAATGAGGATTATATTAAAGGTGTTGGTCATAAAGGTGAACCAATTCGTGAAGGGCGTGATATCCGTGTTGGGGATACAGTGGTTGTGCAGCGTGCTGGTGACGTGATCCCTCAAATTGTTGATATTGTTGCTGAAAATCGTCCAAAGGATGCTTCTGCTTTTATTTTTCCTCATCTGTGTCCAGCTTGTGGGAGCCATGCTGTTCGTGAAGTAGGAGAAGCTGTGCGTCGATGCACAGGTGGACTGATTTGTCCAGCACAAGCAATTGAGCGTATTCGCCATTTTGTTTCACGCAATGCTTTTGATATTGAGGGGCTTGGTAAAAAGCAGGTAGAGTTTTTCTTTCATGTTCAAGATGAGACGCTTTGTATTCATACACCAGCCGATATTTTTACTTTACAACAACGTCAAGAAAAATCTCTGACCCGTTTAGAAAATATGGAAGGCTTTGGTACTGTTTCAGTTCGTAAACTCTATGATGCTATTAATGCTCGCCGAAAAACTTCTTTAAGTCGTTTTTTATTTGCATTAGGGATTCGCCATGTTGGAGAGGTTAATGCACGACGTCTTGCACGATTTTATCAAAATTATACAGCTTTTGAAACTGCTGCAATGGCAGCCATTATGCCGTGCGACAAGGTCGGTGAACAAGGCAATGAGGCTTGGAGAGAACTTACTGATATCGAGGGAATTGGATCACATGTAGGGAGAGCAATTATTGATTTTTATCAAGAAGCACATAACCGCAAGGTTTTGTCTGCTTTGCTTAGAGAAGTAGTGCTTCTTCAGGAAAAACCTCTCACGATATCTTATTCACCAGTAGCAGGAAAGATAATTGTTTTTACAGGCACTTTAGAGCGGATGTCACGCGATGAAGCAAAAGCATTGGCAGAGCGATTAGGTGCTAAAACATCCAGCTCTATTTCTAAAAAAACTGATCTTCTTGTTGCAGGACTTGGAGCGGGATCAAAATTGACCAAAGCACAAGAATTGGGTGTTGAGGTTATGGATGAAGAGACTTGGTTGCAATTGATTGAGGGACATTATGTTTAATTTTTTCTTAAAAAACGATAAAATACATTAACACTATTGTTCATCTTATGTGAGGTATAAATTTTTTCTCATATGCTATAGTGATGAATATTTATAATTTTTCTTCTCCTTAAATTCGTATAATCAGCCTTATTTTTATAAAAAGCATTAATTTTTAAATATTTTAGGTACAGCTCAAGAAATCATTTCCTATATCCTTTGAGGGTAAATACGCATCTTTCTCTTAAAAAGAGAAAGGGGAGTGATGTTTTGTAAAAAGAGTAAAGTTGTATGCTGATTCATTTAAAGGGGTAGTGTAGCTTCTCTTGCCCATTTCTTGTCTTCTTCATTTAAGTAAGGTGCATTAATGTGATAAACATGGGCATGGTAATCATTAAGCCATTGCTTTTCTTGGAGTGTTAAAAGCTCTGGCAGGATTAACCGTCGATCAATGGGGCAATTTGTGAGGGTTTCAAACGATAGCATTTCTATATCACCACCGTTAATTTTTTGTGCTGATTGTACGACCATCAAATTTTCAATACGGATGCCAAAAGCGCCTTCACGATAATATCCAGGCTCATTAGAAATAATCATTCCAGGGATGAGTTCTTGATTGCCGTGACGTGAGAGATTTTGTGGTCCTTCATGAACAGAAAGATAAGACCCAACTCCATGACCAGTGCCATGAGCATAATCAAAACCAGCTTTCCACAATGCGATACGTGCAAGGACATCAATGTCTTGTCCGCGTGTGCCTTTTGGAAATCGTGCAGTTGAAAGAGCAATCATACCTTTGAGGACAAGAGTAAAACAGTGTTTTTCTTCTTCTCCAACATTCCCAATTGCTACTGTGCGCGTGACATCTGTGGTGCCATCGCGATATTGTCCGCCTGAATCAACAAGATAAAGTTCACCAGCATTCATTTGTTTATTTGTTTGGGTAGTTACACGATAATGAACAATTGCACCATTTGCACCTGCTGCTGAGATTGTATCAAAGGACAAATCTGCAAGTTTTTCTCCCATTTCTTTTGCTGTCATTATGCGAAGCTCTTCTAATTTTTGAGCAGCAGAAATTTCATTCAGTGTACCTAGTGCTTGTTTATCTAACCAAGCAAAAAAACGGGTAAGCGCTACGCCATCGCGCAAATGCGCTTTGCGTGCTCCGTTTAGTTCTGTGGTATTTTTAATGGCACGTGGTAGAGCTGCGGGATCGGTAAGCGTAGTAAAAGAGCCGCCTTCTTCTTCAATAATAGCACGTAATTTTTCGCATGTTAGCCGGGGATCTAAGGCAAAAACTGTTCTTTTTTGAACATAATCTTTGATTTTTGTAATGAGTTGTTCTGGTTCATACAATTTTGCATAATTTTCCAGATATTGTTTCTGTTCTTCACCAAGCTTCTTACTATCAATGAATAAGGCAGGTACTTCTTTGATTGGAATGAGAGCAAAACAAAGGGCAAAAGGTGTATTAGAAACATCATTGCCACGTATATTGAATGTCCATGCAATAGAAGAAGGGTCTGTAAAAATAAAAGCATTTGCATTGGCTTGTTGTATATTTTTGCGAATTAATGCTAACTTTTCGTCGGTATTGCAGCCTGCATATTGAAGAGGATGAATTGATAAGGCAGATTGCGGTAATTTTGGTTGCTCATGCCAGATAAGATCAATGGGGTTGGGGTGAATCGCTACAAGCTTTCCACCTGCTTTACATTCTAATGCTTTTCTCAATATATCTGTGGCAGCAATGGTGTGAAGCCATGGATCAAAGCCAATAGAAAGCTTTTGCTTATTTTCTTCAAACCACCGTGATAGTGGGCAAGTTACGAGATCTTCATAATCAAAAATATGAGGATCGGTTTGTTGGCGAACTTGGAGTTTATAACGTCCATCTGTGAATATGATGGCTTTGTTTTTTAAAATTAATGCGATACCAGATGATCCAGTAAAACCAGTTAGCCAGCTAAGACGTTGAGCATGTGGGGGAACATATTCTCCTTGATGTTCATCTGCACGCGGGACAAGAAAGCCATCTAGTCCGAGGCGATCAAGTTCTTTACGAAGAGAGGAAATACGCTCTTCAGCATAGGCTGGATTTGTTGTTGCTTCAAAAGATTGATACATAGCAACGTCTTTCTTTCATTTTAGATGTATAGTGACCCATCCTTGACGGTGGTATGTTTCAATATGCCTTAAACCCTGTTTTACATAAGTTTCCAAAACATGAGCATGTTGCTCTTCAAGAATTCCAGATAATATGAGCGATCCGCCTTTTTGGAGTATCTGTGCCATTTCTTGTGCAAGTTCAATGAGAGGATTTGCAAGAATGTTAGCAACAATGAGATCAAAGGGTGAGCGCGATACAATTTGGTCATGATTAAAATTTGTCGCTGTAATAGCTGTGATATATTTTTTTACGCCATTGAGTTGGATATTGTGTTGTGCCACTTGAATCGCAATTGGATCAATGTCAGATGCAAGTACAGCAATAGGCTTAAGCATTGCAATGCCAATGGCGAGTATACCGCTACCAGTGCCAAGATCAAGGGCATTTTGTGGATTTTCATTTTGCATCACTTTGGCAATCATTTCTAAACAACCGGCTGTCGTTCCATGATGTCCTGTACCAAAGGCTTGATTAGCTTCGATTTCAATAGGCAAAACATTAGATGGAATGTCGTTTCGATTATGACTTCCATGAAGAAAAAAAGGACCTGCACGCACAGGCGTTAAACCTTCCAAGCTTTGTTGAACCCAATCAATATCGGGTAAAATCTCCATACTAATTTTATCAGGATCTGTAGAAAGAATGTGTGCAAAACGCTCCAAAATATTCTTTTGGTTTTCGTTGTCTACATAAAGCGAGAGTTCATACACAGCATTTTTTTCATCTATCTCTGCAAGAGCAAGGGGACATCCCTCTTCGTCAAAAGCTGCTTCCATGAGAGTGTAAAACCGCTCTGCTTCGCTTTTGAAAGCGGTATAATACAGACGAACTTGCTGCGACATGCTATTTTTTCTCTGAAAGCAGTTTTTCAATTTAGTTTGAGACGAGTTTTTTAAGCCGTTCAATAGCAATGTCGTCTTTTAACTCATTGTTGTTCTCTTGAATATCATAAGGAATAATGCCAGCTAATTTTCCACCTTTTTTTAGTAAAAAAATGGCTGCTGTGTGGTTATAGGTGTAATTCCCATTTGTTCCAGGAACTTTTTCAGCAACAACGTTGAAAGAATCCACCATTTTACGAACTTTTTCAGGATCCCCAGTGATACCAATAATTTTACTGGTAAAATTACTCAGATAATCATGGAGTACTTCTGGCGTATCACGTTCAGGATCAACAGTAACAAACCATAATCCCAATTTATCGGCTTCTGATCCAATTGTTGTAAGCCATCGATCAAGATTGCTCAGTGTAGTAGGGCAGATTTCAGGACACATAGTGAACCCAAAGAAAACCACTGAAGGCTTGCTTCGAATATCAGCTTCAGTAACAGTTTCTCCATTGGAATCAGTGAGTATAAAATTATCCCCTAAAGGCTTATTTTTAAACGCATCATAAATGAAAACTCCAGCAAGAAATATAACTGTTAGCCCCAAAATGCGTATTACATTTTTCATAATTTTATCCTCTTAAAATGCCTGAAAACTATAACATTGGCAGGTTAATTTTGCAATCTCTCTTTTATGATTGATTTTGTTCACATAGTCGGTATGTTTTCTCATATTATCTACTTATCGTATTTATGGAAAAACAATTGGTGGAAGATGGATGAATACTCAGAAAGATCTTCGATTCCATGAGAGTGAACCTTGTATCAATACGACGGCACGATTACATGGTTGTAAATTGGGACGCTATGTGGCAATTAGTGAGCGGGTGGTTTTGCGTGATGTAACCATTGGGGATTTTTCTTATTTTGAACGAAACAGTGAGGCTATTTATAGCGATATTGGGCGTTTTTGTTCTATTGCGTCTCATGTACGTGTAAATGCGTTAGAGCACCCTATAGAACGGGTTTCAACGCATAAAATAACATATCGCCCTAACGAATATTTTCGCTATATGGCGCTAGATAGCTCTTTTCGTGAAAGACGTTGTGCAAAACGTGTTACCGTTGGACATGATGTATGGATTGGACATGGTGCAGTTATTATGCCGGGGGTGACAATTGGGCATGGCGCTGTCATTGGTGCCAACGCTGTTATAACAAAAGATGTTACATCTTATGCGATTGTCGCTGGTGTTCCTGCAAAGCGGTTACGGATGCGCTTTTCAGATGATGTGATCCAAACACTTTTAGATATGGCTTGGTGGAATTGGTCGCTGGATAAGATTTACAACGCATTACCTGATATGCAAAATTTGTCGATCGAGACTTTTATTCGCAAATGGAAATAGCATTCAAAGTAAAATGATAAAATAACTTTCTGTTTGGAAAGGTGGTTTCACTCTGTTTGAGCTTAAGCTTTACTTACAAAATTGTCGAGCACACGCTTTTCTCCAGCTTTATCAAACATAATAGTTAATTTATGACCATCTATTGCTGAGATATAACCATAGCCAAATTTTATGTGAAAAATTCGATCATTGATTGAAAAATTGGAGGGTACATCAGATATTGATTGGGCGATGATTTCCCCTTCAATGTTTTTTTGTGAGTGCTTCCACTTTGGTGTGGAATAATCATTATAAAAGGGATTCTGATGCTTAAAGCGTTGTTTCCCATAACCGCCATAAGATGTTTCCATTTCTACTACTTCTATATGTTCTTGCGGTAATTCATTCAGAAAACGGGAGGGAAGTGTAGACTGCCAAAGTCCATGAACTCTTCGATTTGATACAAACCATATATGCAAATGTTTTTTTGCCCTTGTCAGCCCTACATACGCTAATCGTCGTTCTTCTTCTAATCCTGAGCGTCCGCCTTCATCTAATGAGCGCTGATGGGGAAAGAGTCCTTCTTCCCAACCAGGAAGAAAAACTGTTTCAAATTCAAGTCCCTTGGCTGAATGGAGAGTCATAATGTTGACCGCATCCATATTTTCATTACTTTCAGAATCCATAACCAGTGCAACATGTTCTAAAAAGCTGTGAAGGCTTTCAAATTGTTCCATGGAACGGATCATTTCTTTAAGATTTTCTAATCGTGTTGGCGCTTCTGGAGAACGATCTTCTAGCCACATAGCTGTATAGCCTGATTCATCGAGGATTATTTCAGAAAGCTCTCTATGAGGTGTGCATTGCAGCATATTTTGCCAGCGGCGAAAACTTTCAACAATGTTTCGCAAAGCACTGCGTGCTTTGGGTTTTAACTCATCGGTTTCAATTATTTCAGCAGCAGCATATAAGAGAGGAATAGCACGTGCACGTGCACTTTCATAAAGGTAGCGTAAGGTCGCATCTCCTAAACCGCGTTTTGGTGTGTTGATAATGCGTTCAAAGGCTAAATCGTCTGCTGGTTGGACAACAACGCGTAAATAAGCCATGGCATCACGTATTTCCATCCGCTCATAAAAGCGTGGACCACCAATAACGCGGTAGTTGAGACCAAGTGTTACGAAGCGATCTTCAAATTCACGCATCTGGAATGATGCACGCACCAATATAGCTATATGATTTAATGAATGACCAGCTTGTTGCGCTTGTTCAATTTTTTCCCCAATTGCGCGCGCTTCTTCTTTTGAATCCCATGCGGAATGAATTTTTACTTTTTCTTCTTCAGTATTTATTTGGTCAGAAAATAGTTCTTTTCCAAGCCTTCCTTGATTATGAGAAATGAGATGAGAAGCGGTTTTGAGAATATGTGATGTTGAGCGATAATTGCGTTCTAAACGAATAATTTTTGCGAGAGGAAAATCTTTTTCAAAACGTAATATATTATCAATTTGAGCACCGCGCCATCCGTAAATGGATTGATCATCATCCCCGACACAACAAAGGTTAACGACCTGATCTTTGGGTCGTTGCGCCAAAAGGCGAAGCCAAAGATATTGTGCTGTATTTGTATCTTGATATTCGTCTACTAAAATATAGCGGAACTTGGAATGATATTCGCGAAGAATATCTGGATTACTTTGGAAGATAGAGATGGAATGCAGCAGCAAATCGCCGAAATCACAAGCGTTAAGATTTTTTAATCGATCTTGATAGCTGCGGTAAAGTTTTCGTCCCATGCCATTGCCAAAGGAATGGGCATCACTTTCTGAAATGTGTTCTGGTGAAAGTCCTTGATTTTTCCAAGAATCAATCATTATTGCAAAGCGACGTGCTGGCCAACGCTTATCATCTAATCCTTCAGCTTGAATAAGTTGTTTTAAAAGGCGAACAACATCATCGCTGTCAAGGATTGTAAAGTTTCTTTTTAAGTTGACAAGTTCTGCGTGGCGGCGCAAAATCTTTGCGCCAGTGGAGTGAAAAGTTCCAAGCCAAGGCATGCCTTCAACAGTTCCACCAATAAGTTCACCAATACGCATTTTCATTTCGCGCGCTGCTTTGTTGGTGAAAGTTACAGCTAGTATTTGTTTAGGGAAGGCAAGTCCAGAGCGTAAAATGTGAGAAATGCGGGTAGTCAAAACACGCGTTTTTCCAGTACCAGCACCCGCAAGCACTAAGAGAGCCCCTTCTGTATTCATGACAGCTTGCCGTTGTTCAGGATTAAGTTTTTTTAAATAGTCCGCATCACACAGGTTTTTTTCTTTTACTCGTGTAGCATGATCAGGTAATCCAGAATTATTATCGTGCTTACGAGAAAGGGGCTCATCTTCAAAAAATGGTATGTGATCGAGAAAATTGTTCATTATACCTTATTGTGTAGTATTTTTTTGATTTAAGCGCTAGGTCTAAAAATTTTTTTTCTCAAGAAAGCTACAGCACCTTTGGTTGAATAGGCATTATAGAGGTCACAAAAGAAGAAAAGATAAAAGTAAATATTAAAGACGTTGGGCGAGAATGCTTTGGAGTACATAAATACGTAATGAAGCTGAAAGATTCACTTGTTGTGGTCTTTTTTTGTCAATATTCGTGATAATAGAAGTTAAAGATTGCCCCTCTTTGCGCGCTATGGCTTTCAAAATATCCAAAAATGGTTTTTCTAAAGATATGCTCGTTGAATGTCCATTAATTCGAACGGATATTTTCTGTGAAATTACTTCTGACCAATCGATAAAATCGTTCATCTGTATCTTTTCTACTCTTATTCATCGCGACATAAACGATTCTGTTCAAGAAATTTTTGAGTTTTTAGAGTTTCTTTTTTCTCTAAAAATTTTTCCGCTTTTGTTCGTCCAAAACGATAACGATTCTCCTCTGCATGAATGGCTTGTTTTGCACGTTTTTTTTGTTTGCGAAAATGGCGAAGGTTAATCGGTTCAGTCATGAGAAAATTTATTTATTTTTTTCGAAAAGAATCCAAGGAAACAACGTCAGCACTTTGTTTGACGTCATTGTTTGAGGGTTTTTTATTTGTTTTAGAAATTTGTTCTTTTGTAAATATGTTTTTTTCTTTTTTTTGTTTGTCCGATAACATTACAGGTGTGCTATTTTCTAAACCTTTACTTTCTTTAGAGGTAAGATTTGAAGGTAGGTCAAATGCTGCTTCAAATGCTGCTACAGGATCATAAAATACTTGGATAGAAGAAAAAGGAATCACCAATTTTTCAGAAATTTCTTTAAAAGAGAGTGTTACTTCGAAAGCAGTGTCTGATACGCTTAAATCCCGAAATTGATGTTGTAATACGATTGTCATTTGCTCAGGATAGCGGCTTTTAAGCCGATTAGAAATTTTTATTCCTGGTGCAGTTGTCAAAAAAGTAATAAAAAAATGGTGATTTCCTGGAAGACCTGCTGTGGCAACTTCTAATAAAACCTTACGGATAACTCCACGGAGCGCATCCTGAACAAGAACATCGTAACGGATTTGATCTTGAACCATCGAAGTTTATTCCTTTTATTTCATACAATAGCTAAGGGTGAACGATATCGTGCAATAAAATGTTTCTTTAAACTAACAATATTTTATCTACGATGCACCTAAATTAATCGAGAAAAAAATTTATGGCAAATAATGTCTGAAAGATCAATTCACAATACTTACAAAATGAAGGCTTCTGTTGCCAGGTGCCTCCGAACCCCGCTTAAACCTGCGATGATTTAAGACTTAATTTGAAGCATTCGCACTGCATTAAGCAGCGAGACGTGCTCCCGCATAGTTGTTGTCATTTGCAACTACTTATTTAGTCCGATAACGGTGGTACTATGCCGAGTAAAAAAGCAATCTTTACGCTCTTGTCGATCCTATTTCGCCCCCACCAAAATATAACTTTACTTGTTATATTTTGGTGGAGGCGCCGGGTACCGCCCCCGGGTCCAATGAGTTTATTTCATTGTTCATTTATTACCATAGCTGGCAAGCCAGCTCTTTAAATATAGATGAAGAACCGTCTTTGGGAAAGGGGGGGGTTGTTAATATTTTAAATCCTCTAGTTATTTATTAATCTATATGATGCGGCTGTAAAATACAGCCGTTAATTTTTGGGAGGAGAATTACAGAATGAAAGATGATCTAGCAGATATTAAATTATACGACCCAAATCCCGATGAAGCTGCAATAAAACGGCTTCATCATCGTTTAGCTTTAGTAATGAGAAAGCAGGATGCATCGTTAGTTGCTACATCAGATCCAAAAGAATTAGAGCGCGTTGAAAAATGGGTTCAAGATATATTAGGTGCTAATCAGCAGAACGCTAAAACAGTCGTTTCAGAAGTTGCAGATATGATGTCTGACAATCGGAGAAAAAGTCGTATGACTTTTTACTATTTGGTTGCTAAAAAGTTAAATGCACTCGATAAATTGTAAATGATATTAAAACGAGATTTTTACGCAATAATTACAAAAAAAGCCCAATTCATTGGGCTTTTTTACTTACATATTCATATAGAAGATTTAATGAATATCATCTCCTTGCAAATATCCTTTCTTTCGAGCATCTGGCATCAAGACGATTGCGATGAATGCAATAATCATCATACCAGCTATATAAAAGTGAAATACATCATATCCCATTTTTTTAAATTGAAGTGCTACAGATTCAGCAGAGCCACCAAATAGTGCATTGGCAATAGCATAAGATAAGCCAACTCCCATTGCTCGCACTGAAGAAGGAAACATTTCTGCTTTTACGATACCAGAAACGGATGTGTAAAAACTCATAATACAAAACATTCCAACAAGGATCAGCAACGCAACCAATTTATTATCAGTGCTACCAATGATTTTAAGTGCTGGAATTGTACAAATGATAGATAAGGTACTCCAGATAAGCAGTGAAATTTTTGTTCCAATTTTATCAGCCAAAAAACCAAATATCGGTTGGATGAGCATGAAAACAAAGAGTGCAATAGTCATTATAGTCGTGGCAGTATGCTTATCAAATCCAGTTGTTGTAATCAGATATTTTTGCATATAAGTGGTGTATGTATAAAATGTGAGCGATCCTCCAGCTGTAAAGCACATAACCAGAAAGAAAGCTTTTCCATGATTGCGTAAGAGTCCTCTAAGGCTGCCAGCTTGTTGTTTAGAACGGCTTTCTTTGGTGGTTGTTTCATGCAGCGAACGGCGTAGATAAATTGCAACAATTGCTCCCAATCCACCAATTGCGAAAGGAATACGCCAACCCCATAACTTTAATTGATCTTCTGTCAAATAAAGCGCTAGAACGAACATAACAAGACTGGCTAGAAGCTGACCACCAATAAGCGTAGCATATTGGAAAGAGCTAAAGAAACCACGGCGATTTTTAAGAGCAACTTCACTCATATAAGTTGCTGTTGTACCATATTCGCCACCAACTGAAAGTCCTTGTACCATGCGGAGTAAAAGAAGCAAAACTGCTGCAGTGCTTCCAATAGCCTCATAGGTGGGGAGTATGGCAATCAGAAAGGATCCACCGCACATCATAAAAATAGAAATAAGCATTGAACGCTTCCGTCCATAACGATCAGCAATAAGTCCGAAAAGCCAACCGCCGATTGGACGCATGAGGAAACCGATAAAAAAGACAGCGGAAGACTTTAAAAGTTCGGTAACAACATCGCCATCGGAAGGAAAAAACTGTGATGCAAAGTAGATAGATGTAAAAGAATAGACATAAAAATCATACCACTCTACCAGATTGCCTGATGCGCTAGATACGATGGACAAAACACGTTTTCTTGTATCATTTGGTGCTAAAGCTGTTTCATTCTCCATAAGGTTTATCCCTTTTTATGTTCATATGCGTTTCCCCTGTGGCTGTTTACAGTATTTTATTTTGTGCGTCAAAAATTTAATCAAGCTATTAATGACTTCTTATGAAGATGCTTGAGAAGAGAGTTTTATATTATATTTTTGTGAATTTTGCAGCTTCCATTTTCTGTAATTAACAGGGATCAATCACTATATTTATCCAAAACTTATCTTGATTAATTTATGAGGTGTTGTGGTTTCTTAAAAGTGATATGTATCAATTTGGGATAAAGAGGCTGATGAAAAATGGAACCTTTATCCTATTTACGGTTTTTAATGGCATTTTGAATCAGTTTTTTGAAGGTTGTATTGATCTGCTCTCTTTCGGCTACGGTTAAAAAATCTGTTGTTTTTGTTACTAACTATGAAATTGATTCGTACATTAAGATTTTTAGATAGTACGAAGTTTTTAGCTTATTTAATTGCAGTTGTTGCAAAAAATAATGTTATCTATTGTGCTAATATGATGCTTTTGTATGTATCACAAAAAATACAATATTTAATTAATGTTTATTTGTAATAAATCCATTGTTGTGAGATAAAAACTCACTATGTTTATAAATACCACAATTGTAGTGTACACTGATAGTTCAAAGCACTATTAATTTTTATTTTTATCTAATTTTTATAAAAGAGCAATTTTTATTCAAATAAATCGAGTAGTTTTTGACATTCGCTAAATTCAGTGAAAGCAGAAGATAACGTACTTATAAAAGTATTTACTTCTTTGTCATAACGCATATTTCAGGAAAGAATATCACTCTTACAAAGATTAGAGGAGTGAAGGTACGGAAGTTTGTAAATATTGAATTTTATATAAATAGAGCAATAAAAAAGCTCAATTCACTGAGCTTTTTTATTGCATATTCATATAGAAAGAAACTAATGAGTATCATCGTTTTGAAGATAGCCCATTTTTTGAACATTGGGCATCAAAGCAATTGCGATAAACGCAATAATCATCATACCGACTATGTAGAGATGAAAGATAGATTCATATCCCATTTTTTTAAACTGAAGTGCTACAGCTTCAGTAGAACCGCCAAATAGTGCATTGGCAATAGCATGAGCTAGTCCAATTGCTGTTGCTCGTATTGAAGCTGGAAACAGCTCTGCCTTTACGATACCAGAAACGGATGTATAAAAACTCATAACACAAAGCATTCCAATGATGATCAGCAGCGCAATCCATGTATCATCAGTGTTACCAATGACTTTAAGTGCAGGGATCGTACAGATGATACATAAGGCTCCCCAAATAAGCATTGAAGTTTTTATTCCAATTTTATCAGCTAAAGAACCAAATATGGGTTGGAGTAATACGAAAATGAAGAGTGCAGCAGTCATCATAGTCGTGGCAGTATGCTTATCAAATCCAGTTGTTGTAATCAGATATTTTTGCATATAAGTGGTGTATGTATAAAATGTGAGCGATCCTCCGGCTGTAAAGCACATAACCAAAAAGAAAGTTTTTCCGTGATTGCATAGAAGCTCTTTAAGAAGTCCAGTTTTTTGTTTAGAACGACTTTCTTTGGTGGTTGTTTCATGCAGCGAACGGCGTAGATAAATTGCAACAATTGCTCCCAATCCACCAATTGCGAAAGGAATACGCCAACCCCATGATCTTAATTGATCTTCTGTCAAATAAAGCGCTAGAGTAAAGATAACAAGACTGGCTAGAAGCTGACCACCAATGATGGTAGCATATTGGAAAGAACTAAAAAAACCACGACGATTTTTAAGAGCAACTTCACTCATATAAGTTGCTGTTGTACCATATTCGCCACCAACCGAAAGTCCTTGCATCATACGGAGTAAAAGAAGCAAAACTGCTGCAGTGCTTCCAATAGCTTCATAGGTGGGGAGTATGGCAATCAGAAAGGATCCACCGCACATCATAAAAATAGAAATAAGCATTGAACGTTTCCGTCCATAACGATCAGCAATAAACCCGAAAAGCCAACCGCCGATTGGACGCATGAGGAAACCGATAAAAAAGACAGCGGAAGACTTTAAAAGTTCGGTAACAACATCGCCATCGGAAGGAAAAAACTGTGATGCAAAGTAGATAGATGTAA
>NZ_JBLEBK010000004.1:120056-171777 GCF_047263965.1 Bartonella propinqua
AAGAATAGACATAAAAATCATACCACTCTACCAGATTGCCTGATGCGCTAGATACGATGGACAAAACACGTTTTCTTGTATCATTTGGTGCTAAAGCTGTTTGACTTCCCATAAAATTATTTCCCCTCTTGTACTTTTATGTATGTTTACCTTTTAAAAAAGAAGATGATTACAGTATTTATCGCGCCAAAATTTTCATTATACTCTTTAAAAACTGAAAAAGCTGATTACAGTATTTTATGACTTGCGTCAAAGTTTTAATCATATCATGATAATTTCTTGTGTGGGATGTTTAAAATTGTATTTTTATGAAATTTGTAATTTTTATTTTCTGTAATCAATAGAATCGGTCATAATACTTACTATGAAAACTTATCTTGATCTTTTATCCCATGTTTTAAATTATGGTACTGACCGCATAGATCGAACTGGTGTGGGGACGCGATCAGTTTTTGGGTATCAGATGCGGTTTAATTTACAGGCTGGGTTTCCTTTGTTGACAACGAAAAAATTGCATCTACGTTCGATCATTTATGAACTTTTGTGGTTTCTTAAAGGTGACACAAATATTGCATGGTTAAAAGAACATGGTGTATCAATTTGGAATGAATGGGCTGATGAAAAGGGGAATCTTGGCCCTATTTATGGCTATCAATGGCGCTCTTGGCCAACTCCTGATGGGCGTCATATTGATCAAATCAGTAATCTTTTGACTATGATTAAGGAAATGCCTCATTCTCGCCGATTGATTGTATCTGCATGGAATCCTGCATTAATAGAAGAAATGGCTTTACCGCCGTGTCATTGTTTTTTTCAATTTTATGTTGCTGATGGTAAATTATCTTGCCAACTTTATCAGCGTTCAGCGGATATTTTTTTAGGTGTTCCATTCAATATTGCTTCCTACGCTTTATTAACGATGATGATTGCGCAAGTAAGCGGTCTTACAGCATGTGATTTTATTCATACTCTCGGTGATGCTCATCTCTATTCTAATCATTTTGAACAGGCTAGATTACAGTTGTCTCGTGTGCCAAATACTTTGCCACTGATGCGTATAAATTCAGAGGTGAAAGATCTTTTTTCTTTTAAATTTGAGGATTTTGAATTGCTTAATTATGAAGCACAGCCGCACATAAAGGCATCAGTAGCGATATGACTTTTCCAATTTGTTTAATTGCAGCTGTTACAGAAAATGGTGTTATCGGTCGTGATGGTACGATGCCTTGGCACTTATCAACGGATTTGCAGCGCTTTAAGGCTTTAACTTTGGGTAAACCCATCATTATGGGGCGAAAAACTTGGGATTCTCTTGGGCGCCCTTTGCCAAAGCGCACAAATATTGTGATTACTCGCGATTGTACATTTACAGCAGAAGGCGCTATTATCGCTCACTCTTTGGCTCAAGCTTGCTCTATAGCAAAAGATGCAGCTATCCAAAATGGTGCAGATGCAATTTTTATTATTGGTGGAGGTGAAATTTTTCAACAAGGGTTGAATATTGCTGATAAAATATTTCTTACAGAGATTTTGGCTTCCATTGAAGGTGATAGTTTTTTTCCTGTGTTCGATAAAGAAAAATGGACTATTGTGCAGACACAATATATTCCAGACGGAGATAAAGATAGTCATCAAACACGCTTTGTGGTCTATGAGCGAGGGAATCATTCATCGTTAAATGAAAAGACTAATGAATGAAAAGACTAATGATTGTATTGTAATCAGATAAGAGGCGCCCTATAAGATCAGATAAATGATTGGTATTAATGGTACTAAGTTAAAGAGGTAATGATGCCCTGGACAAATCAAAATGGCGGTGGCCCATGGAATAGCGATAAAAGTAGATTTGGTGGTGACAAAAAGGCATCATCTAAAAATCTTTTTGGCTCTAGTGGTAACAATGGTGGTGACAATAATTCCAACCTTGATGATATTTTGCGTAAAGGACAGGATCAGCTCAAGCAATTTGGTGGTGGTGGTCTTTTTGTTTTATTGTTTTTGTTTGCTGTATTTTTTTGGTTGTACCAGTCTATTTATATTGTTCAGCAAAATGAACAAGCTGTGGAATTGCGTTTTGGTGTGCCTAAAGCAGAAGTTATTGGTGATGGTTTGCATTTCCATTTTTGGCCAATTGAGACCTATATGAAGGTACCTTTAACAGAAAAAACAATCGCGATTGGTGGTCAGTCTGGTCAGATGCAACAAAGTGAAGGTTTGATGCTTTCGAGTGATCAGAATATTGTTAATGTTAACTTTTCTGTTTATTATCGAATTTCACATCCTAGTCAATTTTTATTCAATGTGAATGATCAAGAGGGGACGGTGCGTCAAGTTGCTGAGAGTGCGATGCGTGAAGTCATTGGCTCTCGTCCTGTTGATGATGTTTTACGTGATAAAAAAGAAGAAGTTGCTGATGACGTTAGAAAGATTATTCAGTTGACAGTGGATAAATATCAACTTGGTGTTGAGATAAACCGTGTATCGATTAGTGAAGCTGCTCCTCCCACTAAGGTTGCTGCTGCATTTAATTCTGTGCAGCAGGCAGAGCAAGAACGTGGGCGGATGATTGAAGAGGGGAATCGTGTGCGTTTTACTAAGATTGGTTTAGCGAATGGAGAAGCGTCGCGCACACGGGAAATTGCAAAAGGTAAAAAGGCACAAATGGTTGAAGAAGCAACAGGACGCGCTGAGCGTTTTCAGGCTATAGCTCGTGAAGCTGCGATTTCACCAGAGGCTGTTCGTTATCGTCTTTATATGGAGATGATGGGGCGTCTTCTTTCTTCACCGAATAAGTTAGTTTTTGATCAAACAGATTCTCCAGTGGTACCTTATTTACCTCTGAATGAATTACTACAGAGAAATTTATCAGAACAAGCGAAGACAACATCAACGCATCCCGTATCGCCATTGGATTTTAGCATTTCTGGAGGACGCTAAATTATGCAGCAATCTCGTTTCTTGTTTATATTGAGTGCCGTATTGCTTGTTTTGATGGCTTTGTGGATGTCCATTTTTATTGTCTATCCTCGTCAGCAGGTGGCAATTAAGCGTTTTGGACAAATCGTTAAGGTAGAGTCTGACCCTGGTATTTATTTGAAGGTGCCATTTTTGGATAAGAAGGTTATTGTCGATAATCGGTTGTTGCGCTACGACGTGCCGACACAATCTGTACAGGTTCGTGGTGGTGCTTATTATGAAGTGGATGCGTTCTTTATTTATCGTATTGCAGATCCTAAGTTATTTTTACAGCGTATTGCATCAGGGCGTCCACACATTGCAGCGCGTGAAAATCTTGCGCCACGTTTTATTGACGCTTTGCGTGCCGTTTATGGTAAGCGAGAATTTAAAGCAGCTTTATCGGATGAACGGGGTGCGATGATGGCTGAAGTCCAGAGGCAGTTTTCTGTAGATGCTGGTTCATTAGGTATTACCATTGTTGATGTGCGTATTCGCAAAACCGATTTGACGGATGCTGTTTCAGAAGACGTATATCGGCAAATGGCAGCTGAACGTGAGGCTGCAGCAGAAAATATTCGTGCGCGTGGTCAGCAAGAGCGGGATCGTATCGTGGCAGAAGCTAATCGTGAATATGAAGAAATTGTAGCGGCGGCAAAGCGCGATGCAGAAATTACTCGTGGTGAAGGTCAGGCTGAAAGTATTCGCATTTTATTAAATGCACGGGAAACTAATCCATCTTTTTACGACTTTTGGTTAGCAATGGAACAGTATAGGAATTTGGAGCGTACACCAATGGTGATTTCACCAAATGAGACTTTCTTTTTTTATTTTCGTAATCCGCCGCAAGAAAACAGAGCGTTTTCTCCAGCAGTGAATACTGGCTTCAGTAATATTGGTTCAAAATCCGTGGAAAAATAAATGGGGCAATGGATTGCGACTGTAAGCTGTTCATGAAAGACTTAGTGTGTGTTTTTGTATGGTGAAGATATAGTGTATGTTATAAGGCTATTCTGATTTCGCATTAATGGATTTAGTGGTTCTATCTGCAGTATTGGTTAAAAATATATCATGGATAAAAATACGTCTCTGAAGCATTTTGTCACAAAAGTTATTATCTGTGTTGTTTTATTTTTATCAGGAGCAACGAATTGGTCTGCTGCTGTTCCACCCACCAATATGCCCCCCTCTATTCCTGATTTAGCTGCTGAACTTTTGAAGACAGTGGTGAATATTTCTACAGTGCAGATAATTGAAGGAACTGAACAGGATGAAAATACTTCTGTACCTGTTATTCCACAAGATTCGTTATTGCAGGAATATTTTAGTGATTTTTTTTCTCCAAAAGAAGGACAAAAAGGTAGCCAACTTCAAAAGGTACGTTCTTTAGGGTCTGGTTTTGTGATTGATGCGCAAAAGGGGCTTATCGTTACCAATTACCACGTCATTGTTGAGGCTGATGATATTGTAGTTAATTTTACTGATGGTACAAAGCTAAAAGCAAAGTTGCTCGGCAAAGATAGTAAAACTGATTTGGCGTTACTTCAAGTGGAAGCAGGAAGAAAAAAATTAACAGCTGTGCGTTTTGGTGATTCAGAAAAAGTGCGCATTGGTGAATGGGTTATGGCTATCGGAAATCCTTATGGTTTTGGTGGAAGTGTAACAGTTGGTATTGTTTCTGCGCGCAATCGTGATCTTAATGCTGGTCCTTATGATAATTTTATTCAGACGGATGCCGCGATTAATAGGGGTAATTCTGGAGGTCCATTATTTGATAGAAATGGTGAGGTAATTGGGATTAATACGGCAATTGTTTCCCCCTCTGGAGGATCGATTGGTATTGGTTTTGCCATACCATCTGATCTGGCACTTTCTGTTATCAATCAGTTGCGTGATTTTGGAGAAATAAGGCGTGGTTGGTTGGCTGTTCGTATTCAACCAGTGACAGAGGATATTGCAAAAAATTTGAAACTAGATGATGCTATGGGTGCTTTAGTTGCAGGAAAAATGAAACATACAGAGGTAGATAATAGCCAGTTGCATGTTGGAGATGTTATCCTTCGTTTTGGGAGTGTTAAGATTAAAAGCGCGCATGATTTGCCGCGTTTAGTCGCGGAAAGTCCAGCAGGAAAGGTGGTGGAGGTCACAGTTTTTCGTAATGGACAAGAAAAAACAGTAAAAGTTAAGCTTGGTCGTTTGGTTGAGACAGATATAAATGAAAATACACTGGAAGGATCTGATGATAAAAAAAGTGATGCTGTATTAAAAAGTACGGTAATGCAATTTATGGGAATGACATTATCTGAGTTGACGGATGATGTGCGCAAGCATTATTCAATTGTTGATAAGCTTAGTGGGTTGGTTGTGACATCTGTTGCGCAAAATAGTGTAGCGGATAAAAAACATATTCGCGTTGGTGAGGTAATTGTTGATATCAATCAGAGTGCAGTTACAACGATTGATGAAGTAAAAAAACGGCTTTACAAATTACGTGAAGCTGGGCGCAAATACGCCTCATTTGTTGTTGCTCGTTCAGATGGAGAATTACGAGTTGTAACGATCCAAATAGATTAGTGCTCTTCGATTTGGGAAAGTTTCATTATACGGAACGATGATGTAAGATCAGTAATTTAGAGGTATTGTTTACTCTATTTTGCTCTCTTGTTAAGAGAAAAAAGTTTACAAAAAGAGTTTGAAAGTTTTAATAAAGTTTTCACACTTTATTTTTTTGTGTGTTTTTATAAACGGAATCATTTAGCTTTTAGAAATTGTTCTCTTCATCATTAAGATGATTTATATGATGTTATGCCGTGGTTAAAAGATATCTTCCCTTTTTATATAAAAAGAGAAAATTACCTGATATAAGTGATGAGCTAGCGTTATTTTGTATAATAATTTTGCAAGTGGTATTTATTTTAGCAGTTGCGGGGTAGTTTTTTGTGGCAAATGTTTATTATAAATTGATGACCTCAAAATAAATGGATTGCTTTTATGTTTTTTGGGGAATCTTTGTTGTGCTAATTTTTATCATGCCAAAAAAAGGGTCGCTTCCATATATCCTCCTCACTTAAGTGGGCAGATATCGCTTATATTTTCACTTTGAGGATTTAACCATTCCTAATACTGAGTGTAGTGCTAGATTTTGGAGAAGTCATGGGTATTACGATAGATTGTTGATTAATGGGCATAAAAGGTTTCCATTCATGACACAAAGAACAGTCACATTGATAGCAGGTCCCACTGCAAGCGGTAAATCAGCGCTAGCGTTGAAAGTAGCGCAAGAAAAAGATGCTATCATTATTAATACTGATTCTATGCAAATTTATGATGTTTTGAATATTTTAACGGCGCGACCAACAAAAGCAGATACGACAATCGTTCCGCACTATCTTTATGGTTATGTCAATCCTGCTTTTCACTATTCAGTAGGGCAGTGGTTACGTGATGTTGATAAAATTGTAACTACATTTACGTCGAAGTCACTTATTTTTGTTGGAGGAACAGGACTTTATTTTCGTGCTCTTTTAGAAGGGATTTCAGAAATTCCTCATGTTCCAGATGTTGTGCGGCAAAAATGGCGACTTCGGCTTAATGAAGAGGGGGCTGAAAGTCTTTATCGCCAGTTATTACAGGTTGATACTCCTTTATCGGAAAAAATTTCCTCGCAAGATGGTCAACGTATTATACGCGCTTTGGAAGTTTATGAAGCGACTGGAAAAAGGTTGAGTTGGTGGCAAAAGAAAAAAACAACACCCTTGATTGCGTCAGATTGTTCAGAAAAAATTCTTCTTATTCCACCGCGTCAGTTGCTTTATGAGCGCATTAATCAACGATTTCATTGCATGATTGAGAAAGGGGCTTTAGAAGAGGTTTTTGCTATGAAAAAGTTCATGCTTTCTCCTTTATTGCCGGCGATGAAAGCTATTGGTATACGTGAGCTGATGGCTTATTTAGACGGATATAAAAGTTTTGAGGATGCTGTTGAAATAGCGAAAACACAAACGAGGCGATATGCAAAGAGGCAGATGACGTGGTTTCGCAATCAGTTTGATGAGAAATGGACACTCATTTCTTCGTATAAAGAATTGCAGAAAATTAAAAGGTAGTTCAAGAAAGAGAGAGCACTTTAAATGGAAAATTTTTAGAATGGTAGTTTTTGATTGACGATTTATATTGATGGAATTAAAGTTTTTACCATAGGGAATATCTTTCTCATGATGCGTTATGCATTGAAAATTGGGGGGTATACGATATATGCTTTTTGCGTGTAATAGGCTCCATTAGGAGCCTTTTTTATTATACTATAAAATACGAGTGGGAAAAATGACAGATCATCTAAGAGTAAAAGAGAGTGCGGACGGCACAAGAATGTCGGGAGCTGAAATGGTAATTCAAGCTCTTATTGATCAAGGGGTTAAACATCTCTTCGGTTATCCTGGTGGGGCTGTCCTTCCTATTTTTGATGTCATTTATCAACAAGATTCACTTCAGCATATTTTGGTGCGTCATGAACAGGCAGCAGGTCATGCTGCTGAAGGTTATGCACGCAGCACAGGGAAGGTAGGCGTTATGCTTGTAACTTCGGGTCCAGGTGCAACTAACGCTGTAACACCCCTGCAAGATGCATTAATGGATTCTATTCCTATTGTTTGTTTTTCTGGTCAAGTGCCAACAACGGTGATTGGAACAAATGCTTTTCAAGAGGCGAATACGGTTAGTATTACAAAATCCTGCACTAAACACAATTGTCTTGTTGAAGATGTAAATGATCTTGCGGCAGTCATTCATGAAGCTTTCTATATTGCTCAATCAGGGCGTCCAGGACCAGTTTTGGTTGATATTCCTAAAGATGTTCAATTTGCTTCGGGTATTTATAGAGCGCCTCAAATACTAACATCTATGCGTTCTTATCCGCAACCGAAAGAAAATACGAAGGCTATCGAATGTGCTGTTTCTCTTTTGGTAGAAGCAAAACGTCCTGTTATTTACTCTGGTGGTGGTGTTATTTCATCAGGTCTTGAAGCTGTGCAGCTTTTGCGTGAGTTGGTTCAATTAGGGGACTTTCCGATTACTTCAACATTAATGGGACTTGGCGCTTATCCCGCTTCTGGGAAAAATTGGCTTGGAATGCTTGGGATGCATGGAACTTATGAAGCGAATATGGCTATGCACGATTGTGATGTTATGTTGGCTGTTGGTGCACGGTTTGATGATCGTATCACTGGGAGACTTGATGCGTTTGCGCCTTATGCACGTATTATTCATATTGATATTGATCCTTCTGTCATCAATAAGATAGTGAAAGTGGAGGTTCCTATTGTGGGCGATGTGGCTTATATCTTAGGAGATATGATGCAGCGTTTGTGTATGCGCCAACCAATATTTAAGAACGAAAGCCGTGATGTATGGTGGGCACAAATTAATCGCTGGAAATCTCGGAATTCATTAGCATATGCAAAGAAAAAAGATGTTATTATGCCACAATATGCTCTTGAACGACTTTATACTCTTACTAAAGATGCGAACGCTTATATCACAACTGATGTTGGGCAGCATCAGATGTGGGCTGCACAATATTATCATTTTAATCAACCCAATCATTGGATGACTTCTGGTGGTCTTGGAACTATGGGTTATGGCTTGCCTGCTGCTATTGGTGTGCAAATCGCACATCCTGATGCGCTTGTTTTATGTGTTTCTGGTGATGCTTCAATTCAGATGAATATTCAAGAGCTTGCAACAGCAGTTCAGCATAATGCACCTGTGAAAATTTTTATTTTAAATAATCAGTATATGGGCATGGTTCGCCAATGGCAGCAATTACTGCATGGCAATCGTCTTTCTCATTCTTATACAGAATCAATGCCTGATTTTGTTAAGCTGGCGGAAGCTTACGGAGCGGTTGGTATTCATTGTTCCAAACCAGATGAGCTTGATGATAAAATACAGCAGATGATTAACTGTGATAAGCCAGTTTTTTTTGATTGTCGTGTTCATAATTTAGAAAATTGTTTTCCAATGATTCCGTCTGGGTGTGCGCATAATGATATGTTGTTGCCTGATGAGGCTAACGGTGAAGCAGTTGCGAATGCTATTCCTATTGAAGGACAGTGTTGTGTATAAGGTATTTGTAGTTACGTATATGATTTAGCGGCAGCTTATATGCAAATTTTTTAAGTTTACTGTGTGTATCAGTTTTGCTGTTTGTATGTTGTTGTAGAATAAAATATTTTGATCAATAAAAATGAAATTTGATCCAGATGGTTGCACAAGTTTACGTGGGTGCAAATTTTTAAATTATGGAAGCATTGTAAGAGTGGTTGGATGTCCATGTACCAAAAAATTTTAATGACAAAGATTTTTGTTGGTATTTGCTTTGTTTTCAAAATACTTGCTCTTTTTATGCGAATCTTATTTTGATAAATTATGCAGTTTTCACCGGAACAAGATAATGCATTGAAGGCTGTTGCTGCATGGTTAAAGGATGGGCGTTCTCCTATTTTTCGTCTCTTTGGCTATGCGGGAACGGGGAAGACAACACTTGCTCGCTATTTTGCGGAAACAGTTGATGGCTCTGTTCAGTTTGCTGCGTTTACAGGTAAGGCAGCACAGGTTTTGCGTTCTAAAGGTGCGAGCAATGCCTGTACTATTCATTCATTGATTTATTGTCCACGTGGAGAGGAAGAAGTTGCCGATGAGGTTACAGGGAAGAAATCTGTTGCGCCTACATTTGCACTAAATCGAAGAAGTTCGGCAGCACAGGCTAAGCTTATTATTATCGATGAGTGTTCAATGGTGGATGAGCAATTAGGGCGTGATTTAATGAGCTTTCGGACGCCAATACTTGTTCTTGGTGATCCAGGTCAGTTGCCTCCGATATCAGGAGGTGGTTTTTTTTCCAATGGTACGCCAGATTTCCTTCTTTCAGAAATTCACCGACAAGCGCGTGATAATCCGATTGTTCGTTTAGCAATGGATGTGCGTGAAGGGCGTGATGTTGCTTATGGTGACTATGGGAGAGCTCGTGTTGTTACGCGTAAAGAAGTGGATCAACAATTGGTTTTGGATGCTGATCAGCTTTTGGTAGGAGTTAACCGAACACGTCACCTTTATAATAAGCGTTTGCGTGAGTTGAAGGGATTTACGGCAGATTATCCACAAGCGGGTGATAAACTTGTGTGTTTGCGCAATGATCCCGCTAAGGGCTTGTTGAATGGTTCTTTATGGAAAGTCATGACTTCACAGAAGGAAACTGTGAAACCGGGTATTAATCTTCTCATTAAGCCAGAAGAGAGTGAGCGTGGAGTGGTGAAGATTAAGCTTTTAAAAGCAGTGTTTGAAAATCCTGATAATGAAATTTCATGGCAATTGAAAAAAAGATATGATGATTTTGATTATGGATATGCATTAACTGTTCATAAAGCGCAAGGATCTCAATGGGATAATGTGGTTTTATTTGACGAAAGTTTTGCATTTCGTGACATGTATGCACGCTGGCTTTATACTGGAATTACACGTGCGGCAGAGCATTTGACAATTGTTCGATAGAAAAAAATATTTTTATTGTTTAAGATTATGCTGGGGTATGTATCTTTTTTCTGCCTTTAAAATTATATATGGGAATGTGCATGATGGTCAAACTCTCGGTTAATCTCAATGCTGTTGCTGTTTTGCGTAATCGGCGTAATCTTCCATGGCCTAATATCAAAAATATTGGGCATATAGCGCTCACAGCTGGCGCAGCAGGTTTGACGGTTCATCCACGACCAGATGAACGACATATTCGTTTTGCTGATTTACCAGACATACATTGTTTAATTACTAGTGCTTTTCCTACTGCAGAGTTTAATATTGAAGGTTATCCAAGTGATACGTTTTTGGATTTGGCAGAAAAGTATGCCGATCAGATTACTCTTGTCCCTGATGATCCAGCTCAATCAACTTCTGATCATGGTTGGGATTTTATTCATAATGCGGAATTTTTGATGCCCATTGTTCAGCGCTTGAAAGAAAAAAAAATTCGTGTATCGTTATTTGCTAATCCTGTTACAGATGGTCTTGATATTGCTAAAGCGATTGGTGCTGATCGTGTAGAATTTTATACTGGACCTTATGGTGGTGCGTTTAAAGATAAGACAAAACAAGAGCAGGAATTGAATAAACTTATTTTAGCGGCAACAAAAGCCAAAGAGCTGCAATTAGGTGTTAATGCAGGTCATGATTTGACAATTACTAATCTTCCTGCTCTTGTTAATCATATTCCTTGGCTTAATGAAGTTTCCATTGGTCATGGGCTTATTGCCGACGCATTGGAATATGGAATGCGTGAGACTGTTCAGCGGTTCATCCGGTTATTGTCATAATCTTTTTTAAGAACAGTTTTGCATATGCTTAAGATAAATGACATTGTGGTACTATTTGGCTGATTATTTATTTAAAATCTTTATTCTTTTGTGTGGTTTAGTGCATTAAATATTTTTGTAGAGATGCTCTTAGTTGTGAAGATGGTTAATGAGATCTTCTTATATGGTCTTTAAAAAGAAATAAAGATAAAGTTTTAAAAATATTGTTTTTATTTAAAATAGTGCGCAAGATTGTGTGAATGATATTTTTCTTGCTATCCGCTTTAATTTGGTTCATGCTCGAGGGACTGCATGGTGTATTTTAATTTTAGGGATATAAGGGTTTATTACGTAGAGCGAAGAGTATAAAGTATATATTCTTCTTCACAATTTTATCTTGTATGATACATCATTTTGAACAGCGGGTAAAATCTATCCTTTTAGATTTAGATACGTTTTTGCAAGGTTTGGGGGGGGTCGTATTTTTTTATGCAATATGTAAAGACTATTCAATTGCGGTAGTGTTATGAATAATTGACTTTGTTATTTATTATGCACGAAGTGATGATGAGAAGTTTGACTTTTATTCAATAAAAATATCTAAAATTTAGCTTAAATATAAATATAAGGAAGTGTTTTCATGGATATTTATTATGATCATGATGCGGACATTAATTTAATTAAAGAACAAAAAGTAGCTATTGTTGGTTATGGTTCACAGGGGCGTGCGCATGCCTTAAACTTAAGAGATTCTGGTGTTCAAAATGTGCAGATTGCTTTGCGTCCAGATTCGGTGACAGCTAAAAAAGCTATTGCAGATGGCTTTGAGGTTGTCAGTGTTGCTGAAGCGGCAAAGTGGGCAGATCTGATTATGATGGCAACACCTGATGAGTTGCAGGCTGATATTTATAAAGAGCATATTCATGACCATTTACGTGATGGGGCAGTGATTGCTTTTGCTCATGGTTTAAGTATTCATTTCGGCTTAATTGAAGCTAAGAAAACAGTTGATGTTGTAATGATTGCTCCCAAAGGTCCAGGTCATACACTTCGCAATGAATATCAACATGGTGGTGGCATTCCTTGCTTGATTGCGGTTGCGCAAGATGCTTCGGGACATGCTCATGATATAGCGTTATCTTATGCGTGTGGTATTGGTGGTGGGCGCGCTGGTATCATCGGAACAACCTTTAGAGAAGAATGTGAAACAGACCTTTTTGGTGAACAAGCTGTTCTTTGTGGGGGGCTTGTTGAACTTGTTCGTGCAGGTTTTGAAACATTAACAGAAGCAGGGTATGCGCCAGAAATGGCTTATTTTGAGTGTTTGCATGAGGTTAAACTTGTTGTTGACCTTATGTATGAAGGTGGCATTGCAAACATGAATTATTCGATTTCCAATACAGCTGAATGGGGCGAATATATGTCTGGTCCACGTGTAATTACTAATGAAACTAAAGCAGAAATGAAGCGTATTTTGAAAGATATTCAAACGGGTAGGTTTACATCGAATTGGATTCAAGAATACAAGGCTGGTGCTGCTCATTTTAAAACTATGCGACGTTTAAATGACCGTCATCCTATTGAAGAAGTTGGAAAAAAACTTCGTGCAATGATGCCTTGGATTAAATCTAACGCTTTGGTTAATAAAGAGCGTAATTAAATTTTTTATTTTTAAACGTATATACTAAATAATAAAGGGTAACAAAAGTTACCCTTTATTAGTATATTTTTATATACAAATTTTATTTTTTATCTTTGATAAAGTTCTTTTTTGCAAATATTAAATACATCGCGCCTAAGAAGATAAACCATAATGGAATATATTTTAAGGCTATTAGAGTATCAGTTTCTAACGTCAACAAGAAGATTATGAAAGCAAAGAACGCTAAAATTGCCCAACATACGATAACGCCTCCTGGCATTTTATAGATGGAAGTTGCGTGTTGTGCAGGACGATTATGACGATACATAATATAACTAATTAAAATTACAGACCATACAAATATAAATAAGATCGATGCGATAGTGGTTACAATTGTAAACGCATGTATAACACTCGAAGATAGCGATGAGACTGTGTATCCTAATAAAATACATATGCAAGAAAAGAGTAACGCATTGGCTGGAACACGGTTACTGGAAAGTTTTTCAAAAAGACGAGGTGCTCCTCGTTTAGTTGCAAGCCCATACACCATGCGGCTGGTAGAAAAAATACCACTATTGGCGGAAGATGCTGCTGATGTAAGAACAACAAAATTTACCAAGCTAGCAGCTATTGGAATGCCAATAAGCCAAAACATTGCAACAAATGGGCTTTTGTCTGGAATAACTTGGTCCCAAGGTGTAACTGACATAATCACAATGAGAGAAAATATATAAAATAGTACAATACGAAGAGGTATTGAGTTAATTGCCATTGGTAGAATTTTTTTAGGTTCTTTGACTTCAGCTGCAGTTGTTCCAGTAAGCTCGATGCCGACAAAAGAAAAAAGAGCAATTTGAAACCCAGCAAAAAAACCTGTAAGCCCTCTAGGAAAAATATTTCCGTCGTTCCAAACGTTACTGAGAGAGGCAACAGTGCCATTTGGAGAGGTAAAGCCTGTACAAATCATAAAACATCCAACAATAATTAATGCTAATATTGCTATGATTTTTATGAGACCAAACCAGAATTCAAGTTCACCGAATAGTTTTACTGCTAAAAGATTAAACATTAAAAAGAAAATAACACAAATGAAAGCAATTCCCCATGCATTGAGTGAAGGCCACCAAAAATGTGTATAATTTATGATAGCAATAATCTCTGCAGTTCCAGTTACAACCCAGCATAACCAATAAGTCCAGCCAATAAAAAAACCAACTCCTGGTCCTAGCAGATCAGCGGAAAAATCAATAAAGGAGCGGTATTGTATATTGGAAAGCAGTAATTCTCCCATAGCGCGCATCACAAAATAGAGAACACAGCCGATAATAGCGTAAACTAATATAATTGAAGGACCTGCAACACTAATTGTTTTTCCTGATCCCATGAAAAGACCTGTTCCAATAGCGCCACCAATGGCGATGAGTTGCACATGGCGAGTATCTAATCCACGTTGTAGTTTGCTGCGATGATTTTCGTTGGAATTTTGTTTATAATCCATTTTTGGGAGGTTCCCTTTAATTATTAAAACTAAAATTACTCAAAAAAAGGTAATTCCTTCTATGGAAGCATGTTAAGAGTGAGTCGTAAAGGAGAAAAATATTTTAATAATTCTTATGATTTCAAATAAATTATTTTTGAAACCTTTAGAACGCAATAATCATGTGGTACAATAAAGTAACTACAAAAGGGATGTTTCGTCTACTCATTTAGCTGTTTATGCAGTGTTGTTTCCCAAAATTATGGGAGTTGACGTTGAGGAAATAGATAAAAATTTTTCTAAAAAGCAAAATCATAACAAAGATAGAGATTATTCTTCTGATTTTACAAGGTTTTTGGAACAAACAAGGTATTACAAATTAATTGAATCTAGGGTACAAACTTTAGAGAATATAATATTATGTATTGCATAATATATTATAGCAAAATGCAATTTTGTGTAGAAGAAATTATTGCGATCATTCAATGTGTGTTTCAAGTATGAATTCTAAAAGAAATTCGGTGTATAGCGAGTCAAGCTATTCAAGCGTTTTGTTTGTTAGTGAAGTGAGTTAAAGTTTTTATAACTCTTATGGTGCAAGATAAAGCTACCCTATTAATACTGTTTAATTTACTATGCAGAACAAAGAGCATCTTTTATTGAATGTGTGAAGATAGCTAAGATCTAAGATTTAATTCTGTAAACAGTTTATCTCCAGTACTTTGTATATGACTGATGGACATATTGTTGTCTTAAGGTGCAAAATAACGGTATGATATCGTAATCTTTTAGATATAAAACTGATTATTGCAAATTTTTGTGAACATTGAAGATTTCTATAACTTAATTTTTTAAGTGTTTATTAATCAAATTTATAATCATGATATTTATAAATATACTTTAGTTATAATCGCTTACGGTCAATTTATCACATATTTGGTGAAATCCAGCTGTAAATATTTTGATCATGAAAAATTCCATTTAAATATTCCGCCTTTCTAAGTGTTCCTTCATATATAAAGCCACAATGCTGAGCAACTTTATTGCTTTTCTGATTTACAGTGGAGCATTTGATTACAAAGCGCTTTATAATACAATGTGATGCATAGTAATCAATTAATGTTTTAATCGCACGTCTGATAATTCCTTTACCCTGCGCTCTTATATCGAGCCAGTATCCAATATATGCGGTTTTATTTCCTTTATCGATGCTATTAAAAGAAAGCAAACCCACTGGGTTGTTATTAAACAAAATAACGTATGTTTTACTCTCATTATTTTTATGTGCGCGTAGACATGAGTTAAGAAAATTGGATGTATCGTTTTCATGGTTTACGAAGCTTGGCCAAGCCATAAATTGGCTGAAATATTCTCTGTTGAAGTTGATAATCTCATAAAGAGTGGGAGAAAACTTTTCAGATGCTACTGTTAACATGATATTTTCATCAACATACAGATTTGTATCTCTATGCAGTAAATCCTTAAAATCGGTAGATGGATCAGAAGAAATCATTTTTGTGATTAGCACTTTTCTTTTTATTTAGGCACGATCAATAATTTTCTGCAAATCCACCTGCTGGCTATTTGAATGTCATAGACATCTTAATTACTGATAAGAAAACTTTTCCTGATTTCCAATACGGGATAACCTAGAAAATATATACGGTCATTCTCGAGGCAACTAAAGTCAGAAAATATTTGCTCATTTTTACTTGATTTACTTTCTGAAAAGCCTAACGGAGTTAGTGCATCATGTCAACTATCAGCAAGAATCTAATTGATACTAAGATTAGTCTGTATGGTTTGAGTACAGTGGTGGCATTTATAACTCAAAGCTTTATCAATTATAAAGCCACTATTTTTACTCAAATATTGATCCAGTTCAAAAATGATTTGCCATTTTTGTGGTGATTTTTAAGAGTTTCTTTCAAGCTAAAAAATATAATTTAGTATCAAAAGGTACAAAATTTTCTGATAAGCTACAGGAAAGCAACATACTTTTTATGATGGAAAAAAATTTAACTTATTGATTTTATTTATTAATGATGAGTTTGTTGAACAAACAATTCGCTGGCAAAAAAAATCACATATTTTTTCTATGTAATCCGAAAAAGCAATTTATATTTGTTGGGTAAAGAAGCTTTGATTCAGCAAATTAAAAAATTTTAAAATACTATGTTATTGCTTTCTTACAATAGAAGCTTGATTAAAAAGATGCGTTAATATTTTTTGGTAATTTAGCAAAAAAGCTACCGGCATTTAATGATATACAGAAGATTCTATGGATCTATGCTTTATTCACTGAAATCTCCAATTTTGATATTTGTTTAATTTCTTTTTTTAAGAAAGGTTAATTAATTGAATGACAAAAACATATGCTCACATTGGGATAGTGCTGTAGATATTTGTAGAGTAGTGCGTATTTACAGTATTTAAATTAAGCTTATTCTTTTGCTTGTTTTTCTTTTTTGTAAAGCAAGATGAAGAAAACTACAATAGTAGCAAGTATATTCTGGATAGGTATATAGACTTAAAATGATATATCATGAACATCTATTCTTATAGATAGATATAGATCAAGGATGAGGCGATAAGAGATCCCATTAAAAGTTGCTTAAAGTTTTCCTTAATGTTCAGGATTACAATACAGTTGAAACAAAAAAATAGAAAAAGTTCAATTTGAAAGCTCGAATCCAATCATGAAATAAACAGGTGCAACAATTAAAATATTTGCATTTTCTGATAGCATGATAAGCTCTATAGCCATAATAGCGAATAAAGTAGCTAGCGGCTTTTTCTTGATAAAGCTTGATAAAGTATCGGAGCAAAAAGTGTGCCCGTAAATATGCCCAATGAATTATAGTGCTTCAAATATCGCAATAGCTTTGGTATCAGTATTCAATATTTCTCGTGTATAAGAAACGAGAACTATAGGGGTTGTCATAGTTATCGTCTGGATGAGGTAAGGTATAAAAAGTGCTGGGTTTTGTCTAAAATAGCTGAATGATGAGATATAGCTATTCCACCAGCTTTGTTAGTTTTGGCTTTCATTTTGTACAGTTTTAGGTATTTTCATTAGAAGACTAAAAAAAACTGCAAAAAATATACTATACCTATCAAAAAAGTTCCTTTTGTTTTTGCATATGAGAGTATAAATTCTACTTAATCCGATGTCCCTATGATGGTGCTAAGCTCATAAATCATATTGATTGTTGTGCTCGCATTGATCAGGTGTTTCTTCGAAATGATGTTTTGGATGTAAAAAGATAGTCGATGGTATATAAAAAGAGATAAAAATATTTAAGAAAGCACACAACAACGTCAATTTTATTGCTATGTTTAAATGCCCTAATATTTCCCAATTCGTGATAATCAAACCTCTAACAAGATTTGAAATGATAATCTGCATTTTAGGATTATTTATCTGTTAATACACCAAAATAGGTGTGAAAATAATGCTGAGAATCTATAAAAAACGTCATGAGTAGCTATGTCACTGATTAAATTGGTTTGATTGTAAACGAACTATGACAGAGCAATATAGTTTAGCTCATTTTCAAATGTGGAACATAAATCATTTATGGTAAAATAAAGAAACATTTGGTTATCAAATAACGCTAAACATTTTTTAAAATTTGAAGCTAATGTATAATTTTCTTTCAATTTCATTCAATATGCAGTTTAATATCTTTAAAGATATAGTTTTTACAATTTTGTGCGTTCATCTACTGAATTGAGGAATATAATTTTAGTATTTTAGAATTTAAGATAGATATTTTATTTTGAGACATTGTTTACATTTTCTTAAGAGGTAAGATCCATGAAATCTCTACCGTGACGATGGATAACAGATTGATGCTATAGCTGTATAGAAAAAATTTCTTTAAAGATAATCTATCAATTATCACGAATCAGTATTATCAGCTATTAATAGTTCATCCCTATATTCCTGTCTAAAATTGGATATCAAACTGATATTTTATTGTGTTAGCCATTCAAATATTATTGCCTTTATAAGCCTCCCCATAGTTTCATTTGGGTGGCGCGATAGAGCATTCAGCAGGTAAAAACACTTTTTTATGGTTGAAGGAAAATTGCTAATTTATTGATTTTATTGGTGGGTGATGAGGGGATCGAACCCACGACCCGCTGATTAAGAGTCAGCTGCTCTACCAACTGAGCTAATCACCCACTCATTCTTAAAAGATAGGAACGAGTGGCTCTATAACGCTCTTGAGGAAAGATGTCTAGATGGTTTCGTTATTTTTTGTATAAAACAGTAGAAATTATAGCTCAATTGGTTGTACAGTTAAAATATGCTACTGCCTCTTGATCTTATACAAAAACAGAACCATTATAGAGGTCTCTATAAATAAATGTTCTGATTATAAGTTGGAACTGTAGTTGGAGGATCGTCGAGCGTAATGCCCGAGCAAAATTCAGAAAAACCTTCTTGTGGTTGCAAGCGGTATAATTTGCCGTTCTATTTTATAAGTTTTATCAATAGTCATGTGCATTTATTACGTAATGCCATGTGTTTTTCTGCTTCTAAACTTAATCTGATGTTCAATGTTTTTGATCAATTGTGCGAATGAAAGCTCATGAATTTGTTTTCTCAGCCGCACGCATTTAAGCTTTTCAAGACGCTTTTAAAGGGTGAACTATGATGGAATGGATCGCTGATCCCAATGCGTGGTTTGGCTTGGTTACGTTAATTTTTCTCGAAATTGTTTTGGGAATAGATAACCTTGTTTTTATTGCGATTTTAGCCGAAAAACTGCCTTTGCATTTGCGTGATCGCGCACGCTTGATAGGTTTAACCTTAGCATTAGTTATGCGACTTTTTCTTTTGACGGTTATTGGATGGGTGATGAATCTCGAGACAATGATTCTTTCTATCTCGTCCTTTATGTTTAGTTGGCATAGTTTCATCTTGATTGGTGGTGGAGCTTTTTTGCTGGCAAAAGGAACACTAGAATTACATGAAAGGTTAGAAGGTGCCACGCATGAAAAAGAGACAGGTGTTACTTATGCCGTTTTTTGGCAGGTAATTGTTCAAATCGTTGTACTTGATGCAGTGTTTTCCCTTGATAGTATTATCACTGCAACAGGTATGATTGCCAAAGAGCAAGCAATGGTTATGTATGTAGCAGTGATCGTTGCTATGGGTGTGATGATGTATGGATCTGGCACTCTTATGCGTTTTATTAATCGTCATAATACTATTGTCATTCTTTGTCTTGGTTTTTTGATGATGATTGGCTTTACTTTGATTGTTGAAGGATTTGGCTTCCATATTCCAAAAGGGTATTTGTATGCGGCTATAGGCTTTTCTGTTCTCATTGAAGCTTTTAATCAAATTGGACGTCATAATCGTGAAAAAATGATTACAACAAATGATTTACGTAACCGAACAGCTGATGCTGTTTTGAGGCTTTTAGGGGGTGGAAAAAAGGACGGCAATCTTAGTGAAACTGTGGATGTGATTGTTGAGCAGGCTGCAGCTTCTGAAATTTTTCGACCAGAAGAAAAGGAGATGATTCGTGGTGTTCTTGATTTGGCAGATCGTCCTGTCCGCTCTATTATGTCGCCACGTAATGAGATTGAGTGGTTAGATTTAAATAGTGATGAAAATGAAATGCGTGAAGAGTTGCAACAAGTTAAACATAGTCGCTTAATTCTTGCACGTGAAAAAGTGGACGAATTTGTTGGTGTTGCTTTGACCAAAGATCTTCTTTTGAGTTTGGCTGAGGGCAAAAAGATCAATTGGAAAAAAGCTATGCGTGAACCACTCGTTGTTCATGAAAATACAAGCGTTTTACGATTGATGGAGCAATTACGGCGTTCTTCGATTCAGCTTGCAATTATTGTTGACGAGCATGGATCTTTTGAAGGAATTGCAACGCCGACAGATATTCTTGAAGCTATTGCAGGGGATTTTCCTGATGATGATGAAGAACAACCTGTGGTAGCAGAACAGCTTGAAGATGGAAGTTTTCTTGTTGAGGGATATGCGGATATTCGTCGTTTAAGTGGTTACCTTGAGCGTAATCTTGTTGATGAAGCAGATCGTTATACTACTCTAGCAGGATTTATGCTTTGGCGTTTTGGTCATTTGCCCAACGAAGGTGAAAGCTTTGAATCTGATGGTTTGCGTTTTAAAGTTATAGAAATGGATCGCCGAAATATATCTAAAATTCTTATTTCTCGACTTGTTTTGCAGGAAAAAAACTAGTAATTCGCGCTAAATAAAAGAGAAAAATTTATCACTATTATTATAGAAAGTTGGAAGCTGATGAGGGAGTGGCTGTTTGGTTATTATTTTAAAAACTATTTTTAATGAAAGATTTTAAAGTGCGTAGTGATAAATATGCGAAAGCATTTAAGTTTAGTGGTTTTTTTTATGATAAAAAAGAGCTTTAATCGATAGTCAGCATGGGAATTTGAGGAAAAATAATGCAGAGTCATTTGTAAATGAAATAATAATCACGTGTATACTTTTTTGTGTTTTTTTAATATAACAAATTTTCTGAAATTATTGTTTGTATTTTGTGTGATTGTTTACGAAGCTTATTTTTATTCCTTCTTTAGCTAAAAGCGTTACAATGTGTATTATACTACAAAATAGTGATTAAATATCTGCATTTAAAATCCAATGAAGGTTATAGAAGTTGTTACTTTTCCGCATAGTTTTTATTAGGTAAGTTTATGGATAGATTTTTAAAGAAAAATTAAAATATTAAATATTGCTACATATTTTTAAAAGGGAGTTTTTGTAGAAATAAAGGTATTGCAAGTATAAAATTTATACTAAAGCTAAAGAAGATCACGGTGAGGATAATAATTGCATTAATTTCCATGTAAAATCGAAGATGATACCATTATTTATTATTTGTGTGTGCAAAAAGAATAATGGAGATATGTCCTTTTTTATTTAGGTGATGCCTTTTGTATTCGTTTCCGATATTGCTGAAATTCAAAAATTGCTACAACGAATAATGAGAGGATAAACGGTATAATCAAATAAAGCATTCTAAATACAATAAGCGCTGCGATAATATCAGTTGGATCTGTATTGGGCATACCTGTTATGAATAGGGCTTCAAGAACACCAACCCCTCCTGCAGGGGCATTAGAAAGAATGGTTATAGTAAACGATGCAAGAAAAACACCAAGAACAGAAATAAAATGAATATCTGCGTTATGCGGAAGTACAGCGTATATAATTCCTGCTGCTCCTAAAAGTTCTAGCGGGCTAATGAGCAGCTGCTGAATAACAATTTTCAGCTGGGGGTAAGAAAGTTGAATTTTCTTGCCTAAACGTAAAGGTTTTAACTGAAGCCAGCTGCCAAAAATGTAAAGTGCTATGCAGATGAGTAAAATTGCACCAGCCATCGTACCAAGCCATTCAGGAAGATCTTTATGAATGAGAGTGATAATTTCAGGCTGCAGAATCAAAACGATACCAAAAAGTAAGATTGTGCCTATTATAAAAGTAAAAGAGCAAAATCCTACTAATATTGCGATTTCTGTCCCACTTAATCCTTTCATTTTATAGGCGCGATAGCGCACAATTGCACCGGAAAAAACTGAAGCACCGATATTGTGTGAAAGTGCATAAGTGGTAAACGAACATATAGCGATGAAAACCCAAGAAATTTTATGACCGAGATGTTGCAAGGCAATTCTGTCATACCCAGCGAGAGCAGCATAAGCTATCAGAGAACATAAACAGGCTAATAGCCAGTGCTGTGCATTCAAATTACTTAGGCGTTCTAGTACATCATTGAAAGAAATAGCAGATAACTTGATATAAAGAATACGGATAGATATTAGCATTGCTAAAATACCAATAAATGGCCATATAAATTGCTTTATTTTCATGCTTTGTCATCCGCTTTTTGTTTGTATTTATGCTTTTTATAAACTTAATTCATGGTTACTTGTATGTGATAAAGATCGTTGTCCAGTTACATGTTCAATAACACCATTAGCGATTTCATCATCATCAGTTACTACAATATCTGCACCTAAATCAATGAGATAGGCTGTTTCTGTATTGGATAGTGCGTGAGTGATGATTGGGATATCTTTCTTAATATCACGTATATTTGTTATACATTGCCCTACTTCAATACTGTTGCGCATTGTAATAACAACTTTGCATGCGTTATTAATATTGGCTGCGTTTATTATTTCTTGTTGTATGATATTGCCGCAAATTGCCTCGATTCCATCTGTAATTGCTTTATCAGCAAGGCGTCTTGATTCTTCCACTACTATTACAGGTTCACCTTTCTTCATTAAGGATAGTGCAACATATTTACCAATACGACCATAACCAATAACGACAATATGATTGATTTTTGAAGTAATTGGCACGAATTCTTGGTCAGAATCCTCTGGATCAATATTAATAATTGTTTGTGTATCTTGTAAATTTGCAGAAAAATTTTCTAGATATTTTTTAATTTTGTCACAGACGGTGAAAACAAAAGGATTGAATAAGATAGAGAGAATTGCGCCTCCAAGAATTAAGTCATGAGCATCGTTATTTAAGAGCCCAAAATTCAAACTCAGTCCTGCAAGAATAAAAGAAAACTCTCCGATTTGTGCGAGGCTAGCAGAGATGGTTAAAGCAGTTTTATTAGAGTAACCAAAAGCTTTAACGATGAAGAAGGAAACAATAGATTTTCCTAGTATGATAATTAATAACGTTGCGAGGAGAGGAAAAAAGTTGGTCAATATTTTTCCTGGATCAAATAACATGCCTACAGAAACAAAAAAGAGAACAGAAAATGCATCTCGCAATGGTAAAGATTCTTCTGCTGCACGATGACTGAGTTCTGATTCACTCATAACCATACCTGCAAAAAAGGCACCAAGAGAAAGAGAAACACCAAATAAATGAGCAGCTCCAAAAGCTACTCCTAGTGCAATTGCAAAGACACTGAGACGAAATAATTCACGTGACCCTGATTGTGCACTTACTTTTAGTAGCCATGGAATAACGCGTCTCCCAATAACAAGCATGAGAGCGATAAATACAATAACTTTTAAGATGGTAAGACCAAAAATTCCTTTAATATCTAAGTCTAGCCATTGAACAAGAGGATCAATAGCTTCTTTTTTTGTATTACCAAAGATGGCTGCTAGTGACGGTATGAGAACAAGTATAAGAACCATAGCAAGATCTTCAATAATCAACCAACCTACAGCAATACGTCCTTTTTCTGTTTCAATAAGATGGCGTTCTTGCAAAGCGCGCAGCAGGATAACAGTACTTGCTGTTGATAAAGCTAAACCGAAAACGATGCCGCTGCTAAATCCCCACCCCATAATCAGGCTGAGCAACAAACCTAAAAAAGTAGAAAATGCCATCTGTGCAATAGCAGCAGGGATAGCAATAGCTTTGACAGATAAAAGATCTTTTAATGAAAAATGTAGTCCAACACCAAACATTAGCAAAATTATACCAATTTCAGCAAGTTGGTTGATAATAATGGAATCTATTTCAAATCCGCCTGTATTGGGCCCCACAATAACACCCGCTAATAAGTATCCCACAAGTGGTGAGATGCGCAAACGATTAGCAATCATTCCCAAAAGAAATGCTAAACATAAACCCGCAACAATAGTTGTAATAAGTGGCGTATCATGGAGCATAATTATCTACGATTCTTTTCAAAAAAGTGAACTAATTGAAGCGATTATAATTTTTTATGAAAAAAAGAAGGTGACATGTCATGTGGATTAGCATGGTATTTTCATTTTAGTTTAGCGTTTTTGTATGATTATTTCGTTTATTCCACCAATCCCCTAACAGTAATAAAATAGGAGCTGCAATGAAGATTGAAGATGATGTTGCAATAATAATTCCAAAGACCATGGGAAATGCAAAATTATGCACAGCGCTTCCCCCCCATATCGCCATAGGGAGCATAGCTAAAACCGTGGTGGCTGATGTAAAGATACAGCGTATAAGAACTTGATTAATTGAAGAATCAATCAATTCACGCAGTGGCATTTTTTTATAAAGACGCATATTTTCACGCATTCGATCATAGACAACAACTTTATCATTTATGGAATAGCCAACAATTGTTAAAAGGGCAGCAATGGCTGTTAAATTAAAATCGAGTTTAAATAAAGCAAAAAAACCAATCATTTTTGTGGTATCTAAGATGAGTGTAACGATCGCTCCAATTGCAAAAAACCATTCAAAGCGTAACCATATATAGAGCGACATGGCAATCGCTGCTAAAATAACAGCAGTAAAAGCAGCTGTGGCAAGTTCACCTGAAATTTTAGGACCAACGACCTCTATTTGATCGAATATAGTATCTGGATAGATATTGTGTATAGCTTTTTTGACTTTATCAATAGCGATAGTTTGTTGTGCTTCGCTGCCATTTTGTTTCTGAATGCGAATCAGAACATTGTTTGCGCTATCAACATTTTGCAGTGTCACTTCACCGATGTTAAGGGTGGAAAGCTTTGAGCGTAAGGTTGCCAAATTTGCAGGTGCTTTTGTGGTAATACTTATTTGGCTGCCACCAATAAAATCAATGCCCAAGTTTAAGCCAGGTTTAAAAAATAAAAAAACTGAAGCAAGTGATAAAACAATTGATACACCGATACCAATAAAACGAGCTTTCATAAAACGAAAAGTCGTATTTTGGGGGATAATGTTGAAAACAGAGCGAAAATGGAGAGTTTTAATTTTCCACTTACGCACGGCCCAAATCATGATGATGCGTACAATGGTGATATTTGTAAACATGGAGATGATAATACCAAGCAACATTGTCACAGCAAAACCGCGAACAGGGCCAGTGCCAAACCAAAATAGCAAAATAGTTGCAATAATTGCAGTAACATTAGCATCAACGATGGTCGCAAAAGCTTGTTTGAAGCCACGATCCAAAGCAGCAAAGGCGCTAATCCCTTTTCGGCTTTCTTCGCGGATTCGTTCATTGATTAAAATATTGGCATCAACAGAAATTCCGATACCTAGAATAATCCCAGCGATTCCTGGTAATGTAAGTGTAGCACCAAGAAGACTTAGAGCTGCAAGTGTTAAAACGGTATGTAGTGCCAACGCTATGTTCGCAATGATACCCCACATCCCATAAAGAAGAAAAATAAAAATTGTAACGAGAACAAAGCCTATAATGCCTGTGTAAAGTCCCATTTGAATGGCATCGGCACCAAGGTTGGGACCTACAGTCCTCTCTTCAATTACGGTTAGTGGTGCGGGCAAAGAGCCAGCTCGCAGGAGAGCTGCCAAAGTTGATGCTTCTTTGGGGTCAAAATTCCCTGTAATTTGGCCTTGCCCGTTAGGAATAACACCATTAATAATGGGAGCGGTTAAAACTTTGTTATCAAGAACAATTGCAAAGGGGCGGTTAATGTTCTGTCGGGTTATATCTGCAAATATTTTTGAGCCAGTGGAATTCATGGTGAATGATATAATAGAACGTCCTGGCATTTGCGGGTCGAAGCCTGCACGAGCATCTTTGAGCACATTTCCATCCAAAGCGATTTGGTCATAAACTGCATAGCGTTGTCCATCATCAATATATCCGGGAAGGACTGAAACCCCTACAGGTGGATTATTTATATCTACATTGAGGGGAACAAGATGAAAGGTCATCTTAGCAGTAGTTCCTAAAAGATCACGCAATTGTTTTGGATCTTGTAAACCAGGCAGTTGAACCATAATACGATCAGTGCCTACCTTTTGGATGGCAGGCTCAGTCACACCAACTTGATCTATACGACGACGGATGATTTCTAAGCTTTGCTCAATAGCATTGTTTATACGGTCTTTAATACTCGCTTCAGTTAATATTACACGGATAGTTTCATTTTGAGCACTGATAGCAATATCATCGGCTGTAGTGCCAAAGCTGCTGTGTATGGGTGTAATCAAAGTCTTTAAAGCAGAAAGAGCTTTTTCACTTTGTGTTGGATCAGAAATGATAGCAACTACGCTATTGTCAATGATGCGGACACTTGATGTACGGATTTGTTCTTCACGTAGTTTATTACGCACATTGCCCAAAATTATGTGTAGTTGATCACGCTTTAATGTTTTGGTATCGACTTCGAGTAAGAGAGAAGAGCCTCCTTGAAGATCAAGCCCAAGTGTTACATGAGTGTTCGGTAAGAATTTTGAATTTTCAATTTGTTCTTGCGAAAATAAATTGGGCAAAGCAATGTAGATGCTGCTTAAAATGATAAAACAATAAAGAGTAGTCAACCAAATAGGTGTGCGCATGATATATTCCGCTAATAGGTAATCTAATGGTTATCAAGGTTAAAGGCAGGAATAAAATAGAATAATGTTTTATAGCTCACACAATGGGAGGAGCGCGTTTGTTTGAAAAATATTGCATTTGAAGATAACGAAGTTGTGCGCAAGTAACTACAGTGGTTATTAAAAATGTATTCAATATTAGAATGCTTTGAAAAGCACTAATAGGCAAAACGTATTTTATATGAAGTGTTACGAACTTTTTATTTGCAGCCATTGTAACATTAAATTGATTACGCTTGTTTTCTTGATGAAGTGTATTAGCTTTAATATCGTTGGCATGTGGCTGATTGATCAAGTTGCTCCTCGCTCCTAGAGCACTCTTCAGCAACATGCCAAAGCAGGACAAAAGAAGCCCATTCGTGAAAGAGAGAAAATTTCCTTTTTTGCAATACAGGTGCAAAAAAAACATACGAGAATGCTTTCTTTATTTTATTATTTTAGCTTACTATTATTCTTCCTTTTATCAGTATTATAGGATGAGGGAAAGCTTTATAATTTAGTATTATCCATTATAGATCATTTTATGGAAGTTGAAAATATTTGTTTCATGCCATATTTTTAAACAGGAGGGAATTGCTCATATTTATGTAAGGCAGATATGTATTCATTTTTTAAAAAAAAATTACGCATTCTTTTCTTCGTTTTTAAGATTATTGTTGTGTTTAGCTCTTGTGCATGGGGGCATTTAATACCACAAGTAATAACTAGACAATCACTCACTACGTATTCAATTGATAAAGTTATTCAACAACAGCAGTCAATTGCTAAGACTCTTGAACAAGATACAGAGACTTTAAAAAAAGATTTTGAGCGTAAGTTAGAAGATGAGCGTGCTTTAGCAGAGTTGCGGTTACGAGCAAGAGATATAAGTAAACGTGCAATAGAAGCAGCATTTGTTTTACGTACTCCCCTTAATGATATTAATGCACTTCTGGATCAAGTAACAGAGCTTCGTGATAACCAAAAAAACTTGAAAGATCAAAGTCAGGAGCACTCTAATCTGATAGAGCAAAGGGCTAAGATTAATAATACAATGCTTCGGTTTGAAGAAGTGTTTCTAGCTACAAATAGAATGGCCGAATTTGCTAGCGCTCAATCTCGGGAACTTTTAAAACGCACACTTACATATAAGTTTGAGTTTTCGCCATCAATGCTCAAGCGCCTCATTGAAAAGACCAAAGAAGCTTCCTCTAATTTTGTATTTTTGTTAAAATCTTGGTGGAACTTTGTCTTTCATTTCAAACTACTACAACTATTTCTTACTTTTTTGATTCCGATTGTTATTGCTTGTGGTCTTTCTTACTTTTCTCGTAAGGCTCTTATACGTATACATCGTCGTGTTACCAACAGTATTGGTAATGAGAAAATATCTTATTTACAGCGCTTATTGGTCGCTTTTATTTCAATTCTTTTTCCTTCGCTTGTGTGTATCATTTGCGTTTATTTCATGTTTTTTTTGTTTCGCAGCTTTGGTTTGGATTTAGGGAAACTCACAACGGTATTTTATGCGATTGGGAATCAAATTATTTTTATCTTTTTTATAAATCGTTTAGCTGTTGTTCTTTTATCATCGAATATGACACATGTGCGCCTCATCAATATTGCGCCATTAGCAGCAAAACAATTGGTAATATTGCTTACTTTTTTAGGTGGGGTTTTGGCATTTGATGCTGTTTTCGATAGTATTTATCAAGTTGTTTCTGCTTCTTTCTCTTTGACAGTTTTTAAAAGTTTCATTGCTGTTTTTGTTGTGGCGGTATTGCTGTTTATAATTTCATTTGTGCCGCTGCAGTTTAGACGTAGAGGTTCTCAAAGTGAAGAAAGAGAGTCACTATTTTGGCCATTTTATATACGTGCACCCCTTATTGTATTGGGGATGTTGCTTATTGTAATGGACTTTTTGGGTTATATCGGTTTGGCACGTTTTATAATGCAACAAATTGTGATTGGTGGTGCATTTTTGGTTTTAATGTATTTGGGAATAAAAAGTTCTCAAGCTATTGGATCTAAAGGCCAATTTATGAAAACAATCGTTGGTCAAGCTTTAATGCAGTGGTTGCATTTAGGAAAGAAAACTATGGATCGATTGGGAATTATTATTAGCGTTTTTCTCAATTTAGCTGTTGTTGTGTTTTGTGCAATGCCGATTGTTGTTCAGTTTGGGTTTTCGTATTCTGATTTGAGAGCAGTGTTGTGGCAGTTAATTACTGGTTTTCAAATTGGAAATGTGTATATTTCTTTGATTTCTATTGCGGCAGGAATTGTTGTTTTCCTTGCTTGTTTGTTCCTTGTTCGTCGATTTATCAGTTGGCTGGATGGTATAGTATTAGTGCGTGAAGAATTTGATTCTGGTGCGCGTAACTCTATCAAAACAGTGGTTAGCTATGGTGGTGTTGTTGTGTCTGCTTTGATAGGATTATCAACAGCAGGTTTGGATCTTAGAAATTTTGCGCTGATTGCTGGTGGGCTCTCGCTTGGTATAGGTTTTGGTTTACAAAATATTGTTCAAAACTTTGTATCTGGTCTTATTATTTTGGTTGGGAGACCGTTTAAATTAGGTGATTACGTGGAATCTGGATCTGTAGGTGGTATTGTCAAGCAGATTAGTGTGCGTGCAACTGAACTTGAAACATTCCAACACAAGACGGTTATTATTCCTAATTCAAGCCTCATCAATAATAATGTAACAAATTGGACCCGACGTACCAAAATAGGGCGGATTGATATTCCTGTTGATGTCTCATCCAATATTTCTCCAGAGCGCGTTGTGGAAATTTTATTAGAGATTGCTTCAGCGACAGAGGGTGTTTTAAAAAATCCAGCACCACAGGTAAATTTTACTACGTTTGATAGTAAGAAATTTTCATTTACGTTGGCTATTTATGTGCCCAATATTACTTCTACTTCTAAGGTAGCTAATGCTCTTCGCTTTGTATTATATAAACGTTTCGCTGAGGAAGGAATCTTAGCATGCTAAAATATGTTCATGTTTTTGTTGCAGTTATGTTTTTAAATATTTTAACTGTGGTTGTTTTTGCGGCAACCGTGAAGAATACTGATTTAAAAGCACAATCACTTATCATTGCTGAAGGAAGTACATTATCAAATATTTCTCTCAATAATGATCAAACTGCTACAGTTTGTACGAAGGGATGTTTTATTACTTTTCCAAATAAGGATCGTTTTGCAATAAAGCCAGAGGATAATATAGAAATAAACAATGGTAAAGCACTTTTTAAATAAAGTTTTTTATTTAAATTATGAATTATTTTTATAATTAAAGTACTTTATTATTGATAATTTACTTTTTGATATCATAATACATTCTATTTTTTGAATAAACTTTTTTAATAAATATGATTATTCTTTAAAAAACAGTTTTTATAATTATATAAAAAATAATATTTATTATTAGTTTTTTATATATATTAATTAAACAAATTGATTAATGAGATGAGCGTGTTGCAGGTTAAAGGCGCTATTGTCATTATCCATGTATTGGTTTTTGTGCACAACTTTAGTTGCATCCAAGGTTACAATAAAATTTAAAAAATGGGTGTAGGAACACTCATATGCGAGCAAAAATGTACGCGTTCACGCTAACTTATTTTCTAATATTTTATAGAGTGTATTTATAACCTATTTGATAAGTATCAATATGCTAAAATTAAATTGTGTTATTTTAAGGCATTACTTAACATAAAAAAACTAACCAAAATTTTATTTTGATAATTTATGTAATATATATGTTGATAACTGTATTTTACTTTATATTTTTTTATGTGTTTTAAAAAAAATAATATACTTTATATTAACTTGTAATGTGTTTTATAAGTGTTTTAATAACAACAATGGGGTATAATTATGAAGTTAAAATATTTAATAACAGCATCTGTTTTTCTCTCAGCGTCTGTGGTGCAGGCAGCAGATGTTGTGCTTTCTCATCAGCCGGAACGCGTTGCTTTACCAGTTTCAACAGACGCTGTTTCTCCTAGTTTTTCTTGGGCAGGATTTTATTTCGGAGGTCAAATTGGTGGCTTTTCGAGTAAAGTTTCTGCATTTGTTCCTGATAAGGAAATTCCTCTTTTGCCTAATGAGGATAGTAAAAATAAAAAGTGGATTCCGCTTGAGAAGAAATATGTACCTGAGCTTTCCGGTTTTATAGGTGGTTTTTATGCAGGTGCTAATGTTGATTCTGGCAATGGTTTTATCTTGGGGGTTGAGACGGATGTGCTTTTGTCTGGACGAAAAAATACAAAAACGATCACCATTACCAGCGAATCTGATGGAAGTAAGATTGTAAAGGATGAATCGAATGAAAACAGTGGAGCGAGCAAAGTTTCTCTTCCAGCTGTAGGAGATCAGAGAGAGGCAGAAGATCGTATAACTTTTGGTCATACTTTAAAACAAAAATGGACTGGTGCTACACGGGGACGTGTTGGTTTTTCTGCTGGTCGTATTATGCCTTATGTTTCTGGTGGTGTTGCTTATGGGCAGTTTCAGGATACCTTGTCTGTATCAGTTACAGGAGAGGAGAGCTTTAGTAGCACATTAGATGATACAAAGACTATGATTGGTTATACTATTGGTGGTGGTGTTGATTTTTCGATAACAAATGATGTTATTGTGCGTGCAGAATATCGTTATTCAGATTTTGGTAAGAAGAAATTTGGAGACGAAATGGAGATTGGCTACAAGACTAATGATTTTCGTGTTGGTGTAGCTTACAAATTCTAATTTTTGCAAAATTAAATTGTTAAGAGGTTCCATCTTTAATGGAGCCTTTATTTTTTTTATACTATAAAATAGTATTTTATGGTGGAGAAGAGATCATTAATTTTTTAATGATTATGATAAAGTGAGGGATAATTACTAAAACTTCTATTCTAAAAAATGAAAACTTTTTGGATTATTAGCGTAACTAAAACACTGATTCAAAAAGAATGAATGATTCGCGTCTCACATAATCACAGCATTGTAACAATATTACACAACACGGCGCTAAATGTGCTTCACTTGTCACTTGAATTATTAGAAAATAAGAAAAAATTTGCATATAAATGGTGCGGACGGCGGGACTTGAACCCGCAAGGTCTTAGACCGGCAGATTTTAAGTCTGCTATGTTTACCGATTTCATCACGTCCGCGATGAAAGTTCTCTCATAAGCTATATCTTTCATTGAATCAAGAATTAATGAATGAGAGAAAAATTTTTCATTCTTTGATAATTTTTTGACTGACAATGATTGCTAATGATTGTTTTTATAGCTAGAAGAAATTTGTATAATATTAACGTAGCATGAAATGACTGGTGTTATGAGCAAATTTATCCATGACGTAACTAAGGCTACGACAGCTTTGCATAATGTGTTTGCTGAAACACCGCTTCAAAAAAATGATTTTCTCAGTCAAAAATATGATGCAGAAATTTATCTGAAACGTGAAGATTTAACACCAGTACGATCATATAAAATTCGTGGTGCTTTCAATTTTGTTTCAGAAATGCTTGCTAAGATTCCTCAAGATGCTGCATTTGTTTGCGCGTCAGCAGGAAATCATGCACAAGGGGTTTCTTTTGTTTGTCGCTATTTTAAACGTAAAGGCGTGATTTTTATGCCTGTGACAACTCCGCAACAAAAAATTGATAAGACGCGCATTTTTGGTAAAGAGTTTATTGATATCCGTTTAACTGGAAATACGTTTGATCAATGTTATGCAGCTGCGCAATCCTTTGTTGCTGAGGGTGGTGGTGTGATGGCACCACCATTTGATGATATTCGCATTATTACGGGGCAGGCGACAGTCTTATGCGAAGCTGTTGTACAATGGAAAAAACTCAATGGAGATACTGAGCCAGATTTAATGATTGTACCTGTAGGTGGAGGTGGCTTAGCTAGTGGTGTGAGCAAATTTTTACGTGAATATGGTTGGAAAACAAAACTTCAATTTGTTGAGCCGCAAGGTGCTGCAAGTTTGTTTGCTTGTTTAAAGAATGGAAAGCGCGTCAAACTTGAAAATATTGATACATTTGTAGATGGTGCTGCGGTGGCGGAAATTGGCACGCTAAATTACACAATGTTGAAACAGTTTTCACCAGATTCTGTTATTACAGTTCCTGAAAATCGGGTTTGTTCTACAATGCTTGAGATGCTCAATGTTGAAGGTATAGTGCTTGAGCCAGCTGGTGCTTTATCACTTGATTCTCTTAACAGTATTTCTTCTCAGGAATTAAAGGGAAAAAAAATTATTCTCGTTATTTCAGGTGGTAATTTTGATTTTGAGCGTTTGCCAGATATTAAAGAGCGTTCTCTGCGGTTTCAGGGCTTGAGAAAGTATTTTATTTTTAGTTTTCCGCAACATCCTGGTGCGTTACGTAGTTTTCTTGCTCAATTATCTCCAGATGATGATATTGTGCGTTTTGAATATCTCAAAAAATCAACTAGAAGTTTTGGCTCTGTGTTGGTTGCAATTGAAACAAAAAAATACGATAATTTTTATTCTTTAGAAAAAAAGTTTCAAGAATTAGGTTGGCGTTATCGTGATATTACTGATGATCAAACATTATTTGATTTTGTTATCTGAGCAGTTAAAATTTTGATAGAAACAGTTGAAATAAGAGATACAGCGATGAAATCTGTTTTTTATTGCATGCTGAGTTTGTTTTTGTTTTTTAATTTTGGCACACAGAGCTTAGCAATTGAGCCAACAGCAATACAAAAAGCTGAACTTTTGAATTTAATTATTGATGTTAATAATGCTGTGAAAAATAAAAATTTTTCATCTATTTTTTCTTACATGCCCAGTCGGCTTTATAAAGAAATGGCTCGCCGATTAAATACTACAGAAAATGATTTACGAAATAATTTTCTTAAACAGCTGAGTGTTCAATTTGAGAATTTGCCTGCTGGTGCTTATTCTTTAGGTGAAACCAATATAAATTATTTGCAAACCGATAACGGTACTTTTTATGCTTTGATTCCAACTACGCTTGAGACGAAAGATCGCATCATTCAATATAAGACTTTAGCGATTTTTGATCAAACGCAATGGTATTTAATTTATGGGGGTCAAAAAACTATACATAATCCAGTTTTTCTTGAGATTTACTCTGATTTTGATAAAGTACATTTACCAAAGGAAACGATAATAAATAAATGATTAAAATATTGTTTTTCTTGTCTGTGATAAATATATCTTGCAAGGTACTTGCTTTTTTATTGTAATCTGACGATAGTACATGTGAAGATGTTTGGGTTGGATGACTGGTTCTTTGTAAGATGAAGTTTATGCACCTTTGTCCTTATTTTCAGTTATTTTGAGGTTGCATAGTTGCTATTTCAAGCTTTGCTCCGCAAGTTTAAAATGTCAAGCTCTCCATTATGTGGATTCTTGAGGTAGAGTTCAATTTATTATTTTTTTAGTAGTTGTTGAACTGAAGAGAGGTTTTATTTTGAATATAGATAGAGAAAATGGTTTCATAAAATTGGGTTTGTCTACTCTTTTGATTAAGAACTTATCCATTTCTGGTATGAATAAACCTAAACTTATTCAAGAGCAAGCTATTCCAATGATGCTGAAAGGGCGCGATATTTTAGGGATTGCACAGACAGGTTCTGGAAAGACCTTGGCATTTAGTTTACCTGTCTTGAGTCAGATTTTGACTTTGGGTAATAAGCGCTGCCCGAGAACTGCTCGAGCTTTAATTTTGGCGCCTACGCGTGAATTGGCTGTGCAGATTGATGAAACAATTCGTATTGTTGCAAAAGGAACGCATCTTTCAACATGTCTCATTTTTGGTGGGGTGTCACGTTTAAAACAAATTAAACGCATGGAAGCAGGTGTGGATATTTTAGTAGCAACGCCAGGTCGTTTAATAGATCTTGTTCGTGAAAGGTGCATTGATCTTTCTCAGTCTCGTTTTTTGGTTTTGGATGAAGCAGATCGTATGTTAGATATGGGCTTTATTAATGATGTACAGAAAATTGTAAAATTTTTACATAAGGAGCGTCAAACGGCGCTTTTTTCTGCAACAATGCCGAAAGAAATTTCAGCACTTGCAAATACTCTGCTCAATGATCCTGTAAAAATAGAGGTTGCTCCACAAGGAACTACAGCTGCAGACATCGCTCAAAAAATATATTGTGTTCCTACGGGTGAAAAAAAGAGTGTTTTAGCGAAACTTTTGACAAATCCAGTTTTCGCTTCAGTTATTGTTTTTACCCGAACCAAACATGGAGCTGATTCTGTTACACGTAGTTTAGAAAAGGTAGGATATTCTGTTGCGACGATTCATGGGAATAAATCACAAAATGCTCGGCAGTGTGCGCTGAAAGCTTTTCGTGAAGGATCAGTGCGAATTCTTGTTGCGACAGATATTGCAGCGCGCGGCATTGATATACCAGAAATAAGCCATGTTATTAATTACGACTTGCCAGATGAAGCTGACAGTTACGTGCATCGCATTGGTCGCACGGGACGCAATGGTGCATCTGGTAATGCCATCACACTTTTTGATGAAAAAGTAGAGAGGGTGCGCTTGCATGCCGTAGAGAAGTTGATTCGTATGAAAATAGTACGTGAATCCATTCCAGTGCAGTTTGCAGCGTTTCCTCAGAAGCCATTTATACTAAAAAATAAAGAGAAAGAAAATGGTAAAGGAAGTAGTAAGGGGCGTCGTTTTAAAAAATCTAAACGTCAGAAGCGATTTTTGAGTCTCCAAGATAGTGCTACACAGTCACAGAATAAAAACTCTTCATCTTCAAGCGAAGGATACGAAAAAGAAAAAACAGTGGTAAGAGGTACAAAATCTTTTCGTTCTCGCAAGTCAGTAAAAAAGGCAGCTTGAGTCAAATATTTAAAAGCTATACAGGAGAGAGCTTTTTTCGTTTTTTGCAATTTTGAATTTAGGACAACAAAAATAGAATAACGCTTTTTTTAAAACAATATTATCACGTATGTCCCCTTAAGTAATGGAGAAAAAATTATGATTGGTCAAAGTTCTCTTTTTATACCTACAAAGCTGGTGCCACATTCTAGTTTTGGAAATAATATCGAATGAATTTGTTATCCGTGCGGGATTCATTGTAATTTAAGAACAGAGTTATTATGCTATCCTGATATAGTTTTTTGCCGCGTGGTTTGCATGTTCTCCTGTCTGAATTTACAATGCTTGATAAGAAAAGCACGGTGAGGCGCTTATAGGATTAAGGTATACACGCCCTTTTATTGTGGTAAAAGTGGGTGACAACCTGTTCATGAGGTTTTTTACCAGCGTCTTTTATCTGCCACCATCATTGATCATGCGGGGAATGAATGTGATACATTTGAGGCAGAAGTTTAGTGATAGCGGCAATGATTTAAGAATTTCCCCAAAGTAAGAGCGATCTACAGGTTAGCTTTGGTTATGAGGGCAGCATCAGCGCTTTGATGGGGTGTTTTATTGTCGAATCGGTTTTTATCTGCCATCATCATTGATCATGAAGGGAATGAATGTGATACATTCTAGGTAAAGTTTGATAATAGCGGTAATGATTTAAGAATTTCTCCTTGCCAAGTGTTACCATTGAACAGTTAAACTGGTCAGACTTTATGCTTTGCTATGATCGACCAAATGTTTTATTTTATCTTGATCTGCCTTATTGGAGTGTTGAGGATTGTTACGGAAAGGATTTGTTTAAGAGGGAAGATTATCAGGTGATGGCAACGATTCTTTCCCAATTGAAAGGGAAATTCCTTCTTTCTTTAAATGGTGTGCCAGAGATTCAAAAAACCTTCAGCCAATTTCATATAAAAGAAGTAACGACATCTTATACATTTGGCTCTTCAAATAATACTGTAGCTAAAAAACTAATCATCACCAATTGTAGATTTTTAAACAGAAGAAAACAATTCTCTTTGAGGGGGGCTTAAAAAACCCCTTTGAAGGCCTTTAAAAATCCTTTGAAAAAAATGAATTGATGCAAAACCTAGTGTCAAATTATGCAAAACCTAATGGCAAGCTACAAGTGGCTCCCCGGGCCGGATTCGAACCAGCGACCAACCGGTTAACAGCCGGTTGCTCTACCACTGAGCTACCGAGGAATAGCGCTCAATCATTCAACTGATAAGGCTATAGCAAAGCGATACCGATTTGCAAAGAGTAAAATTACTTTTTTTTAAAAAAATGTCAAAAGTTATATAAGAAGGGGAAAAAAGATCAGAAAAGATTTCTTACCTTGACGGATGTGTTGCCTTCCCTTATTGACAGCTTTATGTTTGTTGGTAAGGCCTCGTGGCGGAATGGTTACGCAGAGGACTGCAAATCCTTGTATCCCGGTTCGATTCCGGGCGAGGCCTCCAGCTGATTTTAACTAAGAATGTCTTCAGAGTTAATGTGCCCAAGTAAGTTATTTTTTTCCCTATTAAAAATGCTTTTTATGTGAAAAATTATGCAATTAAAATCTGTTAAAATCTAATGGTGTGGTAAAAATCTAATTGTTGACTGCCGAGCGCTTTTTTGTAACATTTATAGTAGAAGATTTTAGATCCTAATTGTTGCTGCTTTGGTAAAGTTATTATTGTGATATATGGGGGAAAAGGTTGGTTATGGTTGCAAGTTTTGCTGAGCTTCGCCGCAAAATGGTTGACAATCAAATTCGCACAAGGGATGTGACGGATTTATCAGTTCTTGAAGCGTTTTTAACGGTTCCGCGTGAAGATTTTGTCCCAGAAGATGTTAAGGCTTTGAGTTATCTTGATACTGATGTTGCTTTATGTTCAGAGCAAAAGGGGGGGCTTGCGAATTATTTAATGGGGCCTGCGTCTTTAGCAAAATTACTACAGCTTGCAGCTGTAAAGCCATCAGATGTCGTTTTAGATATTGGTGCAAAGAGTGGCTACTGTGCGGCATTGCTTTCAAAGCTTGCGGAGTCTGTGATTGCGTTGGAAAGTAACCAAACTCTTTCTGAACAAGCGTCCAAGATTTTAGAGCGTAATCGATGTGATAATGTGATTGTGGTGCATGGGCCCTTAGAACACGGACATGCTGCTAAAGGTCCTTATGATCTTATTTTTATTGAAGGTGCTGTCGATTTTGTCCCTGAAAATATTTTTGACCAAATGAAAGATGGGGGTCGCCTTGTTGTGGTTGAGGGGCACGGTAATACTGGTGTTGCGCGCATTTATATGAAAACAGATGGAATTATTTCGACTCGTCGTGCTTTTAATCTTGCTGTCAAATGTCTTCCTAGTTTTTTAAGAGCGCCTGATTTTGTATTTTAGTGCTTGTCTCATTTTATGAGTAAAAATAATTATAGAGTTAGTGTGGGGTTTTTTATCGTGTATATTATGTTCAAAATAAACAAAAAGTTTCAGGTGTTTTTATTGCTAATTTTGAGTGTTTTTATATCAAGATTGGTTTATGCTGAGACATTGATGGATGCTTTTGCTAAAGCTTATATACACAATGCTAAGTTGAATAGTGAACGTGCAGTTGTGCGTATATTAGGTGATGATGTGATCATTGCACGTTCGGGGTTATTGCCGCAAATTGAAGGAATTGGAAATTATGGGCGCAATAAACCTATGATAGGTTCTTATAGTACTTCTGGATCTATAGGAATAAAATTAAATCAAAGATTATTTGACGGTTTTATTACGCAAAATATGTTTTCTTCAGCTCAGGTTAGGCTACAGGCTCAGCGTGAATATCTTCGGAATACTGAACAAAATATATTTTTGGATACTGTAACAGCGTATACCAATGTGTATCAAGCACGTCGTATTGCTGATCTTCGTAGAGAAAATTTGGCTGCTCTTGAAGAGCAAGTGCGTTCCAATCAAGCCAAACTTGATGTGGGAGAGGGTGCTCGTGTTGATCTTTCTCAGGCGCAAGCTGCGCGTTCTGTTGCTGTTTCAGAGCTCAGTTTTGCGCGTGCTAATGTGAAGACAGCGGAGGCAGCTTATAGGCAAGTTATTGGTTCTGATCCTGAAAAATTAGTACGTCCATTGGTGGCAAAAGGTTTGCCAATAAATCTTGATGCTGCTTACAAAGTTAGTGTTGTTATGCATCCAGCGATTCTTTATGCAAAATATTTAGTCGATGCTAGCTCTTATAATGTAAAGGCAAAAGAAGGAGCATTACTTCCTAAAGTGGATTTTTCTGCAACAACCTCCTATAATCGGATTTACAGTGGTCATGGAGAAGACGGTGTTTCTAAATCAGTGGGATTGTCTGTGAGTATTCCAGTATTTGAAGGTGGGCGTACGTCTGCACAGATTCGCCAATCAAGGGAACAACTTGGGCATGCTCGTCTCCAGCTTGATTTGGCTCGTAGTAATATAAGACAGGCGCTTACTACTGCTTGGTTTCAGTTAGAGGGTGCACGTGCATCTGTCGTTGCTTATCGTGAAAGTGTTCGTGCTGCTGAAATTGCTCTTAAAGGTCGGATTCAAGAAAATCGTGTAGGGCAAGCAACTACATTAGATGTCTTAAATTCTCGAACTCAATTGATTAACGCTCAAATTGCACTTGCAATGGCAGAGTGCAATGCTGTTATTGCGAGTTATAGTGTTCAGTCTGCTGTTGGTCGATTAACTGCAAGTTATTTGGGCTTGAAAACTATTAAATATACCCGCTAAGAGTTTAAAATAACCCTCCATATTGCTAAGTAGTTTCAATATTTCAAAGGTCAACAAGTTAGTTATTAAACATGTTGGAGAATGTAGCAGTAGGTGTTATTTTATAAATGAAGAAAGTTGTGTGTAGCACCATTTTCATGACAAAGAGGTATGTTGATCTTATAGTTCTTTTGCCTACACTGAAATGGTGATTCTGTTTGTTGCATCTTTGAGAGGTTTTTTAGTATGGTACAGAGTTCAAGCGTGTTACGTGAGCCAAGTATGGATGAGATTTTGACATCTATTCGCGAAATAATCGAAGAGAATGCAATTCAGCCTGATCACTTTTCAAATGAAGGCGTTGCGATGGATACTGTTACAGAGAGTTCAGGATTGTCATCGTCGGAGGATATCTATGACACAACTTTATCGGTTGATGATGCGATGAGAGCTTTGGCTGACCGTATTGGTCTTTCTTCTGAGAATAAAGATTTTTCTTTAGCGCAAATGGAAAAAAACATAGAAACAGAAAATAATACAGCAGGTATGGATGTGCAGAAAATAAAATCTTCCCCTGAAGAACAGCGTTCTATTCATAAAACAAACGAGTGCAGTGATGAAGTGTTGGTATCGCAATCAGAGAATGTGACTGATGATCGCGTAAAGTTGTCTGCGTATTGTGTCTCTTCTGCAGAAAAGATTGCTAAGGACGTATTGCGTCCAGCTATAACAGAATGGTTACAGGGTAAGTTGCCTGTTTTGCTTGAAGACATTTTACGTGAAGAAATTGTCAAGGCGATTAAAAAAATGTCTTAACTCTTTGTTTTATCATTATTTTTTATTTTGCATTTTGTTTTTATAAAGCGATCGTTAACAGTTTTGAGAGATCGTTATAGATAATGAAAGTTGCAGATAGCATGATTGTCCTTGTATTTTCAGTAGCGTTATGAATGAGTGGGTGAGAATGTTAGAGAAGAACTATGACGCTGCTTTTGTAGAGCAACAGGTTGCGAAAAAGTGGGAAGATCGTGGAGCTTTTAAAGCGGGAGCTGGTTCAAAAATAGGCGCAGAGCCTTTTTGTGTTATGCTTCCGCCTCCCAATGTTACAGGCTCACTTCATATGGGGCACGCGCTCAATACAACAATTCAAGATATTGTGGTTCGATTCCAGCGAATGTGTGGCAAAAATGTGCTATGGCAACCTGGCATGGATCATGCGGGAATTGCAACGCAAATGGTTGTTGAACGTCAACTCGCAGAGCGTCAAGAGTCAACGCGTCAAGAAATGGGTAGGGAAAAATTTGTTGAGCGTATTTGGGAATGGCGTCATGAGGCTGGTGGGGTTATTACTAGTCAGCTACGACGTCTTGGTGTTTCATGTGACTGGTCGCGCGAGCGGTTCACAATGGATGAAGGATTATCTCAGGCTGTTCGTGAAGTGTTTGTTACACTTTATAAACAAGGATTAATATATAAGGATAAGCGTCTAGTTAATTGGGATCCTAAATTATTGACAGCTATTTCTGATCTTGAAGTTGAGCAAAAAGAAATTAAAGGGCATTTATGGCATTTTAGGTATCCTCTTGAAGGTAAAGTTTTTGATCCAAGCGACGATACAACTTTTATAACAGTGGCAACAACGCGACCAGAAACAATGCTTGGTGATACAGGAATTGCGGTTAATCCCGAAGATGATCGTTATAAAAATCTTATAGGTAAAAATGCTCTTTTGCCGCTTGTTGGTCGTAGATTGTTAATTGTTGGTGATACTTATGCCAACCCTGAAGAAGGAAGTGGTGCTGTAAAAATTACACCGGCACATGACTTTAATGATTTTGAAGTAGGACAGCGCAACAATTTACGCTTAATCAATATTTTTACACAGAAGGCAGAGATTTTTTTACGTGAAAATGAAGCATTTTTTGATGGTTTGACTTTATCAGATGAATTGAAAATATTAGTAGAAAGTTTAGATCAATCTGATCGTTTTGTTGCACGGAATCAGATTGTGTCTTTGATGAAAGAGGCGGGATATCTAGTAACTGTTGATGATCATCCACATACTGTTCCTCATGGTGATCGAAGTGGGGTGCCTATTGAACCATTCTTAACAGATCAATGGTATGTTAATGCTGCAGAATTAGCTAAACCAGCGATAGAGGCTGTTCGTCAAGGGAAAACGCAATTTGTTCCAGATAGTTGGAAAAAAACTTATTTCAATTGGATGCAAAATATTCAACCTTGGTGTATTTCTCGTCAATTATGGTGGGGACATCAAATTCCAGCTTGGTATGGTCCAGATGGTGCAGTTTTTGTTGAAAAAAGTGAAGAAGAGGCTTTAGCTTCTGCTTTATCTCATTATGGTGAAGAGGTTAAGTTAACTCGTGATCAAGATGTTTTAGATACTTGGTTTTCATCAGCGCTTTGGCCTTTTTCAACATTAGGTTGGCCAGATAAAACAGATGCATTAACGACCTTTTATCCAACATCTCTTTCAGTTACAGGGTTTGATATTATTTTCTTCTGGATTGCTCGTATGATGATGATGGGGCTTCATTTTATGGGAGAGGTTCCTTTTCCTACTGTTTATGTACATGCTCTTGTACGTGATCAGAAGGGAGCAAAAATGTCAAAGTCAAAGGGGAATGTTATTGATCCATTGGAGCTCGTTGATCAATATAGCGCGGATGCGCTCCGTTTTACTTTGGCTATCATGGCAGCACAAGGTCGTGATGTAAAACTTGATCCTTCTCGTATTGCAGGCTACCGCAATTTTGCTACGAAATTATGGAATGCTACTCGATTTGCAAAGATGAATGGTGTTAAGCACGATCCTACTTTTAAGCCAGAAAAAGCAAAGCTTGCGCTTAATCGTTGGATTTTAACAGAGTTATCTAAAACTGTTGCAGTAGTAACTACGGGTATTGAAAATTATAAGTTTAATGAATCGGCTAGTGCACTTTATCGTTTCATTTGGAATACCTTATGTGATTGGTATTTGGAACTTCTCAAGCCTGTCTTTCAAGGTTCAGATGAGGGCGCTAAAAGTGAAGCTCAGGCATGTACTGCTTGGGTTCTGGATGAAGTTTATAAGCTTCTTCACCCTTTTATGCCTCATATGACAGAAGAGTTGTGGTTCCTTACAGAAACGTTAGGCATGGAGCGTGAAGATATGCTAGCGTTGACACAATGGCCAGAAGTGACATTTGCAGATGAAGAAGCTGCTTGTGATATTAATTGGCTTATTGATGTTATTACAGGGATTCGTTCTGTACGCTTTGAAATGAACATTCCGGTGGCTAAGTTAGCACCTCTTGTTATTGTAGAGGGAGGGGACGTAACGCGAGATCGTGTACAGCGTTATGATGCGGTTCTTAAAAAATTAGCACGTATTGAGACAATTGAGTTCTCTGATAAAGTTCCAGCTGTATCAGCGCAAATAATTTTAGGAGAGGCGATTTTTTGTTTGCCATTAGGGCAGTTGATTGATTTGGAAGCTGAACATGCTCGTTTGATGAAAGACGTCAATAAAATTGAACAAGATATTGAAAAAATATCAATTAAATTAAATAATCCCAAATTTATAAAAAATGCAAAACCAGAAGTTGTCGAGGGTGAGCGCAACAGGATTATTGAGTTGCGTGCTGCAAAGACAAAAATATCTATAGCTTTAGAGCGGTTGACTTAATTTATAGTTTTTATTCTGTTTCATTTAGTTGATGATATTCATAATATCTCGTTTTTCCTATAAACAAAGAGTCTTTTAGATACGCATAAAGAAATTTGTGGCAAATATAGTGATAAGAAATAAGATAAAGAAATACTTTAGATGACAAGTGAACTAATGCATGAAGAAAGTCATGATTATTGGGGAGGATTTTCTTGCCTATAAAAGTGGGTAAATAGATTAGGCTATTTTAGTATTCTTTTGTGCTGTTAATATGAAAAGCAATAGTGTCAGTGAGAATCTGGGCTGTGTTTACATAGATTATGATGATGTCTTTAAAGATAATTATAAGGCGTATAATTTTTCGCATATAGCTTTAAAAAAAGTTTCTGGTTTTTGTTTAGAGCTATATTTCTGATACATGATTAAGCTTACAGACATAAAAAAGTATTTCCAATACCTGTACAATCTAATTCTTTTTATATGGATATTCTTTATTGTAGGCTGCGATAATTTATGAAAATCATCAAGTTTTGAAGTATCTAGTAAAATATTTTTAAAGGGAAGGAGAGAGAAAATTGTGCACAGGAAATACAATATTTATTTTGGTTAAGAAGATAATAGCAGTGCGATGATGTTAACTGCAACCTATGAAAAGCCAATATAAGCAGATTAAAATTAAATCCGTTTATGCAAAAATACGCTTTTGCCACTTGTGATTGATGACATATGATAACGCACCGATAAAAAAATAATTCTTACATATTTTATTGCAATGTTTGTGCGATATTTAAAACTTTTGCTTTTATGTTTGATTCTGCAAGAGGGGATTTTTGTCATAATATCATAGCTAATGGTTGAGGATTTTAGACAAAAACTCTTGTGCACGCGGTGTTCTGGCTTGTGGGTAAGAAAAAAACTCTTTAGATGAACAATCTTCAAGGATTTTTCCTTGATCCATGAAAATAACACGCTTAGATACTTTTTGAGCAAACCCCATTTCATGCGTTACGCAAATCATTGTCATACCTTCTTCTGCTAGGCTGATCATGACATCCAATACTTCCCCTACCATTTCAGGATCTAAAGCAGATGTAGGCTCATCAAAAAGCATTACAAGTGGATCCATTGTTAAGGCGCGTGCAATAGCAACACGTTGTTGTTGACCTCCAGAAAGCTGACCAGGGTATTTGTCTTTATGTTCAGTAAGTCCAACGCGTTCAAGATATAATAAACCGCGCTCAAGCGCTTCTTTTTTGCTGCGCTTTAAAACTTTGATTTGTGCAATTGTTAAATTTTCTGTAACGGATAAATGTGGAAAAAGCTCGAAGTGTTGAAATACCATTCCTACGCGGCTACGCAGTTTAGGGAGGTTTGTTTGTTTTGAATGAACAGGTGTTCCATCAATCCAAATTTCACCTTTCTGGAAAGGTACCAAAGCGTTGATGGTTTTAATGAACGTTGATTTACCTGAGCCTGATGGTCCGCAAACTACGACAACTTCCCCTTTGTTGATGTTGGTTGTGCAGTTTTTAAGAACATTAATTTCGCCATACCAGTTAGAAACGTTTTTTATTTCGATCATATGAGTAGACATTTTTTCCCCTTTAGCGGATTATGGATATTTTTTTCTGTAAATACAAAACTATCTGCGACAGCGTAAAGCAAATAACAAAGTAAAAAATGGCTGCCAAGATATAAGCTTCTTGCTTTGCACCGAAATTGTTTGCAACAATATCAAAACCATTTAGAAGGCTATTGCCACTGATTGCATAAACAAGAGTTGTATCTTGAAAGAGAATAATGACTTGGGTTAAAAAAACTGGGATCATGTCTCTAAAAGCTTGGGGAAGAATTATAATATACATATTTTGCCAATATGTCATTCCAAGAGCTTGCCCTGCATATTTTTGTCCCTGTGAAATTGAATTTATGCCGGCACGGATAATTTCAGCAAAATAAGCGGTTTCAAATGCAGTAAAAGTAATTAATGCTGATTTGTTTGCACCGATTGATGTACCAGTCAGGAACGGGAGAAGTACAAAAAACCATAAAATAACCATGACAAGCGGTATTGAGCGCATAGCAGTTATGTAAATTATTGCGAGCCAAGAGAGTAGTTTGATAGAAGAAAGCCGCATCATTGCTAATAATGTGCCAAAAATAAATCCCAATATTGCTGCAAAAAAGGTTAAAAAAATACTAAAAAGCAACCCTGACAGAATATAAGAATAAAATATGTCAAAAGTAAAAAATGAAAAATCAAAATCTGAAAAATTGAAAGGAGAATGAAATTCAAACCAAGAGCTTATGAAATTTGTCATATTCAACATCCCTTTGTTTGAGAGTTAGGAATTTTAAGCATTTTTTCGATTATTGTCATAATAATGAATACAAATAAAGCTATCAAAATATAAAGAATCGTAACAAGCAGATAGTTTTCGTAAACATGACTGACTTCTTCAATTGTCTGATATTGAAATTGCATAAGTTCATTTATTGAAACAGCGAATGCTATAGATGAATTTTTTACAATGCCCATTGCCTCTGAAGTAAGGGGAGGAATGACCGTGCGTATAGCACGTGGCAGTATGATATAGCGATAACTTTGATAGGTAGTAAAGCCCATTGCCATAGCTGCGTGGCGTTGTCCAGAAGGGATAGCTTCAATACCTGAGCGAATCTGCTCTGCGATGCGTGCAGATGTAAAGAAACCCAAGGCACATGTTATTAAGAGAATGGATGAAAGTTTCATCGCTGGTGGGTAAATTTTAGGTACGACAAAATACCATAAAAATACTTGCACAAGGAGAGGGATATTACGCATAACCTCTACCCAGATACTACCAATAGTTCGAAATATGCAACGAGTTATGGAAGTATTTGGGAGAGTGCGCATTGTTCCTATAATAATGCCGGTAACTATAGCTAAGGTCAGTGAAGAAATGGATAATATAACTGTATTTTTTAAGCTATCGAGCAACGTATCTAAATAGGTATGACTCACACCAGGAGTTCCAAGGCATCCAGCCACTAGTGTTTGGTTAAGGTCATCGGTACAAAGGAAAGAAAAGTCCATTGATTGATATTTCCTAAATTTTTAGTCATTCGCAAAAGGGCAATAAGCTAGCCATATTTATAATGGCTGAATTTATTGAAAAACGCACTAAAATATAACCATACTCAATTTTTAAAGAACGTGGTTGCGCTTATTTATAAATTATTTTCTGCGTAGTCTTCGCGAGGTTTATTATTTGGATGTTCCCAAGCATATTTTGTTGATTCAGACAAAGGAAGGTTGAGAACAGTATTGGCAGGTGGAATTGGTTTCATAAACCACTTATCATAAAGTTTTTCAAGTGATTCGTCTTTGATTTGGCGCACAATACTATCATTAATTATTTTTTCAAAGTTTTTATCATTGAGTCGAAGCATACAGGCGATAGGTTCGACTGAAAGTACAGTATCAAGAATGATATAGTCAGATGGATTTTTTGATTTAGCAATATGTCCAGCAAGAATTGAGGCATCCATAACAAATGCGTCTGCACGACCAGATTCTAATAATAGAAAGCTGTCTCCATGATCTTTCCCTTTTATGACATCAAAATTAATATTTTTTGCACGTTTTCTTTTGCGGATAAGTTGAACAGGTGTTGTTCCCGTAGTGGTAGCGACTACTTTTCCATTTAAATCTTCAAAGGACTTGATATTAGAATCTTTCTTTACGGCAATCTTAACTTCTTCGACATAGGTAGTATAAGCAAATGTTGCTTCTTTACTGCGAAAAATATCGTTTGTTGTTGAGCCACATTCAAAATCGTAGGTCTTATTTTTTAAGAGAGGGATTCTATTTTGCGATGTGATGGGGATATAGTGAACTTTAATTGGTTTTCCAATTTTTTTTGAAATGTCATCAATAATATGCATAGCCATCTCTGTATGAAATCCTACATATTGATTATTTCCAAGGGCATAAGCTAGCCCTGATGATTCGCGAACACCTAAGGTAATTTCTCCTGTTTTTTTAATTTTTTCAAGCGTGTCATTTTCAGCTAACGCGACGTTTGTCTGCGCAATAACGATTGCTGCAATAAACATTAACAATGATTTGTTCATTCTTTCCTCCATTTAGTGATGACTTCTTATTTTTGTTATTTAAGATATACTATTATGCGCTGTGTAACATATTTATTATCTGTGTAACATATTTATTATCTTAGAAGAGGCACTTTTGTTACCCCAATAAAGAATGTTATTCATTGAAATTAAGGTGAATCCAAACAGGAGTATGATCTGATGGTTTTGTATATCCTCTTATTTCTGTTTGACTATATGCACAGATAAGTTGATCAACAGCTTCTGGTGATAATAATAAATGATCAATGCGAATACCATTATTTTTGCGCCATGCATTTGCCTGAAAATCCCAAAAGCTGAATGAAGGGGCGTCTGTGACGCTACGGATAGCATCATAAAAACCTAAATGCACAATGCGTTGAAATGCTTGTCTTGTTTGTAAAAGAAATAAAGCATCGTTACTCCATTCTTGAGGATTCTTAGCATCCAATGGGGTAGGGATGACATTGTAATCACCAGCTAAGATAAGGGGTTCTTCATATGTAAGCAATGATTTTGCATGTGTGTACAGCCTTTCCATCCATTCCATTTTGTAAGGATATTTCTCGCTGTTGACGGGATTTCCATTTGGAAGATAGAGGGATGCAACACGAATAACTTTTTTGTTTGTTGAATAAACCGCTTCAATATAACGCGCTTGTTCATCGTTATCATTGCCTGGTAATCGACGGATAACTTCATCTGGTGTTTTTTTAGAAAGAATCGCAACTCCGTTAAAACTTTTTTGTCCGTGCGTTTCTATGTGATAACCTAAGCTTTCGATTGCATCGCGTGGGAAATTTTCATCGATACTTTTAACTTCTTGTAGACAAACTATATCAGGTTGATTTTGTTGTAGCCATTTACATAATGTTTCGTGTCGTGCTTTTATTCCAGCGATATTCCACGTTGCTATTTTCATATCATTTATCTTAAAATATTATATATACAATTGGTAAATTAGCACGTACGTTTAAGTGCCTCTGGCGAAAGAGATGTAGTACCTATGATATATAGTGGCTCTCTCTATTGTATGAGAGATATTACTATGGTAATTTGGTTTATCAAGATCTTCTGTTAAAGCTAAATTTAAAGTTTATTAATTTATTCTCATTTTTATAAATTTTCTGATGTTTAGTTCTTGACGAATGTAGATGTTCTCGCTATTAGAAGCTATCACAGCCAGCGTAAGGGTGATTAGATTTAAGGGGATCCTAGTGGTCATCTTGAGCAGGGGTTGTTACTTAGAAGATTAAAAGCAAATGCTAGTGCAAGAGGCTGTTGCCTTCTCTGCTTGTAGTCGGGTAAGCTGTTTGTAGCAGTGGTGCCCGATTTCGTGTGTAAATTAAGTGCCTATTCCAGTTTATTTTTGGAGTAGATAATAAAAGCCCAAGTGGGTAAGACGAATGTATATCGAAAAGAGGAAGGTTGTATGCCTACCGTAAACCAGTTAATTCGCAAACCGCGTGTGATGCCAGTTAAGCGCAATAAGGTTCCTGCTCTTCAGGCAAATCCGCAAAAACGTGGTGTTTGTACGCGTGTTTATACAACGACACCGAAGAAGCCGAATTCTGCTCTTCGTAAAGTTGCTAAGGTTCGTTTAACAAATGGATTTGAGGTGATTGGTTATATCCCTGGAGAGGGGCATAATCTTCAAGAGCACTCTGTTGTGATGATTCGTGGTGGTCGTGTAAAGGACTTGCCAGGGGTTCGTTATCACATTATCCGTGGGTTGCTTGATACACAGGGTGTCAAGAATCGTAAACAGCGTCGTTCGAAATACGGCGCAAAGCGTCCAAAATAATATTGAGAGACAGAGCCGATGTCCCGTCGCCATAGAGCAGAAAAACGTGAAATTAATCCAGATCCTAAATTCGGTGATTTGGTTATTACAAAATTTATGAATGCCATTATGTTTGATGGTAAAAGATCTGTCGCTGAGCGTATTGTTTATGGTGCGCTTGATGCTGTAGAGAGTAAGGTGAAGTCAGATCCTGTGGCTTTGTTTCATCAGGCGTTAGAAAATGTTGCTCCTCATATTGAGGTTCGTTCGCGTCGCGTTGGTGGTGCTACTTATCAGGTTCCGATTGATGTTCGTCCAGATCGTCGTCAAGCTCTTGCTATTCGCTGGTTGATTATGGCGGCGCGTGGGCGTAATGAAACGACAATGGTTGATCGTCTTTCTGGTGAATTGGTAGATGCGGCTAATAATCGCGGTTCTGCAGTGAAGAAGCGTGAGGATGTTCATCGCATGGCGGAAGCTAATCGTGCGTTCTCTCACTATCGCTGGTAGATGTATTTAAAAAGATTAAGGCAAGTACAATGGCTCGCGAATATAAAATTGAAGATTATCGTAATTTTGGGATTATGGCACATATTGATGCTGGTAAGACCACTATGACTGAGCGTATTTTGTTCTATACTGGTAAAAATCATAAAATTGGTGAGACGCACGATGGTGCTTCTACCATGGACTGGATGGAGCAAGAGCAGGAGCGCGGTATTACGATTACATCTGCTGCGACGACAACCTTTTGGGAAGGGCGTGATGGTAGAAAGCGGCGTTTTAATATTATTGATACGCCTGGGCACGTTGATTTTACAATTGAGGTTGAGCGTTCTTTGCGTGTCCTTGATGGTGCGATAGCGTTGCTAGATGCAAATGCTGGTGTAGAACCTCAGACAGAGACTGTTTGGCGGCAAGCTGAGAAATATCATGTGCCACGTATGGTTTTTGTTAATAAGATGGATAAAATAGGCGCTGATTTTTATCGTAGTGTGGAGATGGTTGGCTCGCGATTGGGTGCTAAAGCGTTGGTTTTACAGTTGCCGATCGGTGCTGAAAATGATTTTGAAGGTGTTGTTGATCTTATTGAAATGAAGGCGTTGAGGTGGGATGGTTCTATTGGTGCTTCAGCGGTAGTGAGTGAGATTCCTTCTGATCTACAGGAAAAAGCGGAAGAGTATCGCGAAAAATTAATTGAGATGGCAGTTGAAGTTGATGAAGCTGCAACAGAGGCTTATTTGGAAGGTGTTATGCCAACTAATGAGCAGCTTGTTTCTCTTATTCGCAGAGGGACTATAGGGGTTCAATTTCATCCTGTTTTTTGTGGGACTGCTTTTAAAAATAAGGGAATTCAGCCTCTTTTGGATGCTGTTGTTTCTTATCTTCCTTCTCCAGTTGATGTTGCGGCGATTAGTGGTCTTGATGTAAAAACTGAAAGTGAGACGACGCGTGAATCTTCAGATGATGCTCCACTTTCTATGCTCGCTTTTAAAATTATGAATGATCCTTTTGTTGGCTCGTTAACTTTCTGTCGGGTTTATTCTGGGAAGGTTCAAAAAGGTATTTCTCTTGAAAATACTGTAAAAAAGAAAAAAGAGCGTTTGGGGCGAATGCTTCAAATGCACTCAAATTCTCGTGAAGATATTGAGGAAGCGTTTGCAGGGGATATTGTTGCTCTTGCAGGTCTTAAAGAGACGACAACAGGTGATACTCTTTGTGATCCTTTAAAGCCTGTTATTTTGGAGCGAATGGAATTTCCTGAGCCTGTTATCGAGATTGCGATTGAGCCAAAAACGAAAGCGGATCAAGAGAAGATGGGTATAGCTCTTAATCGTTTAGCTGCGGAAGATCCTTCATTTCGTGTTAAGTCAGATGAAGAGTCAGGTCAGACAATTATAGCTGGTATGGGTGAGCTTCATCTTGATATTATTGTTGATCGTATGCGACGTGAATTTAAAGTTGAGGCTAATATTGGGCAGCCTCAAGTTGCTTATCGTGAATCAATTACAAAGACTGCAGAAATTGATTATACTCATAAAAAACAATCTGGTGGTGCAGGGCAATTTGCTCGTGTGAAAATTATTTTTGAGCCTCATGATGGTGATGATTTTATTTTTGAATCGAAAGTTGTTGGTGGCTCTGTTCCAAAAGAATATATTCCAGGTGTTCAAAAAGGTATTGAAAGTGTTATGGGGTCTGGTCCTCTTGCGGGGTTCCCTATGTTAGGTGTGAAAGCTACTTTGGTTGATGGTGCTTATCACGATGTTGACTCTTCTGTTTTAGCTTTTGAAATTGCTGCTCGTGCAGCTTTTCGCGATGGTGCAAAAAAAGCTGGTGCGCAACTTCTTGAGCCTATCATGAAGGTGGAGGTTGTTACGCCAGAAGATTATGTGGGTGATATCATTGGTGATTTGAATTCTCGTCGAGGTCAAATTTCAGGAACTGAGGCGCGTGGTATTGCGACAGTTGTGAATGCTATGGTTCCTTTGGCAAATATGTTTGGTTATGTGAATACTCTTCGTTCGATGAGTCAAGGGCGTGCTCAGTATACAATGCAGTTTGATCATTATGAGCCTGTTCCTTCGGCTGTTGCTTTGGAGATTCAAAAGAAATACGCATAATTTGGGATTGTGTAATTAATTTTTAACTTAGTCCTTTTTTTGGACAGAAAATGGAGAGCTCAAATGGCAAAGAGCAAATTTGAACGTACGAAGCCGCATGTTAATATAGGTACGATTGGTCACGTTGATCATGGGAAGACCTCATTGACGGCAGCGATTACAAAGTATTTTGGTGAATTTAAAGCGTATG
>NZ_JBLEBK010000005.1:0-138816 GCF_047263965.1 Bartonella propinqua
CGATAATTATATTTAATTAAAATTTTTTAAACTAAAACTATTATTATTTATCATAAAAATACAAATTGCTAAATTTCATAATAGATGTATTTTTGATTTTTTTGTTTATCTGTTAATTTTTTTAAGTTAATATTTTTATCATGTTTTTAAAAAAGTGATTTTAATTTAGTGCATTAAGCATTTTTATGTATTTTTTAGAAAAAATAGTAAAGCATATGCACAAATTTTTCAAATTGATATAATTTTCTGTTCATGTTTTAATCATAATGTTTATTTTTATATAGTCAGTTTTAATAAAAATAGTTGACTGGTGAAAGATTGCACTTAAAAAACTTTTGGGAATAAGTGCTCGTTATTTTGGGAATTGTTATCCTAATACTATGTCTGATAAAATGAGTTTACCTTTTGATAAAGAACATATTGAGCCAATAGAATTACGTTCTGCTTTACAAGAGCGCTATTTGGCTTATGCGCTTTCTACCATTACACATCGTGCATTACCTGATGTACGTGATGGGTTGAAACCTGTACATCGACGTATTATCCATGCGATGCGTTTACTCAAGCTTAATCCTAGACAATCCTATGCTAAATGTGCACGGATTGTCGGTGATGTAATGGGAAAATTTCATCCTCATGGTGATGCATCTATTTATGATGCATTAGTGCGCTTGGCTCAAAATTTTGCTGTTCGTTATCCATTAATTGATGGACAGGGCAATTTTGGTAATATTGACGGTGATAATGCCGCTGCTATGCGTTATACGGAAGCACGCATGACTGAAGTGGCTGCGTTACTGCTTGAGGGAATTAATGAAAACGCCATTGACTTTCGCTTAACCTATAATGAAGAAGATGAAGAACCTATTGTTTTACCTGGAGCTTTCCCGAATCTTTTAGCGAATGGTTCATCAGGTATTGCTGTTGGTATGGCAACGTCTATTCCACCGCATAATGTTGCTGAATTGTGCGATGCTGCACTACATTTGATTGCTCATCCTGATGCAAATGATGAAGAATTAAATCAGTTTGTGCTTGGGCCTGATTTCCCAACAGGTGGTATTTTAGTTGAGCCTAAAAAGAGTATTGAGGAATCTTATCGTGTAGGGCGCGGATTCTTTCGGTTGCGTTCACGTTGGCATCAAGAAATTGGTAGTCGTGGTTCTTATGTAATTATTGTGACTGAAATTCCCTATCAAGTTCAAAAGTCACGTCTTATTGAAAAAACAGCAGAGTTACTGCTTGCACGGCGGTTACCAATGCTTGAGGATATTCGTGATGAATCAGCAGAAGATATACGCATTGTGCTGGTTCCTAAAAATCGTACAGTTGATCCTGAACTCCTCATGGAATCCTTGTTTAAATTGACTGATTTTGAAATAAAGTTTCCTCTGAATCTTAATGTTTTATCCTTAGGAAAAGTGCCAAATGTTCTTTCTTTGCGTGAAAGTTTGCAGCAGTGGCTTGAACATCGTCAAGAGGTACTTATTCGTCGTTCTACTTATCGTCTCGATGAAATTAAGTGTCGGTTAGAAATTCTACATGGGTATCTTATTGCATATCTGAATCTTGATGAGGTGATTCAGATTATTCGTGAAGAAGAGGAACCTAAAAAGCAGCTGATTGTACGTTTTGGATTAACAGAAAATCAAGCTGAAGCTATTCTTAATATGCGGTTGCGTTCTTTACGTAAGCTTGAAGAATTAGAAATTCGTAAGGAATTTGATGCTCTAGAAGTTGAAAAAGCGGAGCTGCAAAATTTATTAAATTCCAACGCAAAGCAATGGAAGGTGATTTCGCAAGAAATAATAAAAGTTCGCAACACTTTTGGTTCAGAAACTCCTTTAGGAAAAAGACGTACGACATTTGAAAATGCACCAAGGTATGATGTTGATGAGATTCATCAGGCGATGATTGAAAAAGAGCCAGTAACTATTGTGCTTTCTGAAAAAGGTTGGATGCGTGCTTTAAAAGGTCATTTGAGTGATTATAAAACACTTTCTTTTAAAGAGGGAGATTGCTTGAAATTAGCATTTCCAGCATTCACTACAGATAAAATTGTTATGACGAGTACAGATGGAAGGTTTTTTACTATTAGTGCAAATATTTTGCCTGGAGGTCGAGGACATGGTGAACCGGTTCGTATTTTAATTGATATGGATGACGAGCACGATATTCTTACAGCTTTTGTGCACAATGCGCAGGAAAAACGGCTTTTGATTTCATCTTATGGCAATGGCTTTATTGTGCCTGAAAGCGAGATCATTTCTAATACGCGAAAAGGAAAACAAGTTATGAATGTGAAGTTTCCTGATAAGGTAAAGCTTTGCATTTTGGTAGAGGGTGATTATGTTGCGCTGGTTGGAAAAAATCGCAAAATGCTCATTTTTGCTATTAAGGAAATACCACAAATGAATCGCGGTAAGGGGGTACGTTTGCAACGGTATAAAGATAGTACTGTTTGCGATGCTAAAACTTTCAATTTGTCAGAAGGTTTAAGCTGGCAAGATACAGCGGAACGTAATTTTAATCGCCAAATCGATGAGCTTACTGAGTGGGTAGGTGCTCGTGCTGGAGTTGGACGGTTAGTTCCAAAAGGATTTCCAAAATCAGGAAAATTCACCAATTAATACAGCATAGAATCTTTCAATTAGAGCTACAAAAGTAATATATTTAGTTTGGCTTCATCAGAATATTATAAAGAGGTTCTTTAGACTTTTTTATTGTATTGCATAAATAAGCGTCCACGTTCTGCCCATAAGACGAGAAATATGGCAATGAGGCTTAAGAAGAAAAAACCTGCTGAATTAGGAATTGTTGTTTCGTTAAATTGTTGTGCAATAAAAAAAGCAAGACCTGTGCCAATAGAGCTTTGAAGAAAGCTAGATATAGAAGATGCAGTTCCAGCAATTTTTCCGACAGGCTCAAGAGCGAGTGTATTGAAATTAGCCATCATCCCACCACATGCAAACATGAGTGTACAGTATAACAGCATGTAAAAAGTAAAGGACACAACACCACCTGCTAAAATTGAGCTAACAAACCAAATACATGAAATAATACAAAATAGCAAAAGCATACTATGGGCGATACGTCGCATTCCAATACGTCCAACGAGTAGAGAGTTCAAGAGAGACGCCATAATTTCAAATCCAGCGCTAACCGCAAAAGCAACAGGAAACCAAAATCCTAAATTATAGATTCCTTCATAAATTTGTTGCGATGTATTAATAGATATAAAAAGACAGCTTAAGATGATAGAAGCAGCAAGTGTGTAACAAAGACTAGTGCGATTAGTTATAACAATCCCAAAGTTATTTTTAATAGAAAAAAAAGAAAGAGAGCGCTGTGTGTAAAGAGTTTCAGGTAAGCGTAGATAAATCCAAATCATGAGCCCAAAACCAATAAGAGCCATAAATATAAAAATAAATTGCCAATGTCCAAACAACAAAATAATTTGTCCTGTTGCTGGTCCAACCATTGGTGCAATGAGAAAAACCATCATGACTATAGATATAACCTCTGCCATCTTTCGACCGTCATAGAGGTCGCGTATGATAGAAACTGTGAGCACACGCATAGCTGCTCCTCCAGTGCCCTGTAAAGCACGCAGAACCAGTAATGTAGACAAATTTGATACAAATGCACAGAGGATTGCTGAAAACGTATAAAAAGCAAGACCAATAAGGACAAGTTTACGGCGTCCATAACGATCGCTTATGGGACCAAAAAATATTTGCGTAACACTGTAGCTGATAAGATAGCAAGAAATAATGTAATGCTGGTAGTTTTCATTAACAATATGCAGATTATTTAAAATGTCAGGCATAGCTGGTAGCATAATATCAATAGCTATGGAATTAATTGTCATGAGTGCTGCAAGGAGAATAACAAATTCCTTATACCCAATCTTTTTTTTGATAGCATCTATGTGTTTTCGTTCATCGATTGAATATAACATATGCCCCCCTTAAGAAATAAAAAATTCCATTGAAAAATATTTTACAAAACTTTGAAATAAATCAAAGTTTATTTATGTTATGATATATTATAGGGAATATTTTTTTCTTCTAGAAGTTTTTGTAATTCTTTATTCTGAAACATTTCTTTAACAATATCGCAACCCCCAATAAATTCTCCTTTAATATAAAGTTGCGGAATTGTTGGCCAATTTGAGTACTCTTTTATGGCTTGACGTAATTCATTTGAGGTAAGGATATTAATTCCTTTATAATTTAATCCTAAATACTCAAGAATTTGAACGACTTGTCCAGAAAATCCACATTGTGGAGAGCTGGGGGTGCCTTTCATGAATAAAACGACATTATTTGCTTTAATTTCTTCATCAATAAAATCATGAGTTGTAGTCATTTTTATTCCTTAATATTGCACATTTGAAAGGGATATATTCATATTAGCATCATTTTTCTAATTGCGTATTTATAAAATGAATGCAAGAAGAAATTTTAAATTCATTGGGGAACGCTTGTTTGAAGTGCTAAAGCATGTAGCAGATTTCCCATATTACCTTGAAGGGCATCATAAACCATTCTGTGTTGCTGAACACGGTTTTTTCCTCGAAAACTTTCTGAAATAACTTCTGCAGCGTAATGTTCACCATCTCCCGCAAGGTCATGAATTATCACTTTTGCATCAGGGATATTTTCACGAATAAGGATTTCAATTTCATGAGCACTCATTGCCATGGTCATTCTCCAGTGTTTGTTTACTATACTCGTGAGAATAGTATATAGTCAAATGGAAGTGAATCATTATTTATTTTCACCCATAAATTCTGGAAACCAGTTTTCATAAGCTTGTGTGAGCTTAGATACCGAGAGATTGAACATGTCCTTTATATCAAGCGCATTGCCTTCAACTATACCAAGTTTTGTTACGGAAACTTCATGTATTCTTGCTAAATCTTCAAAGTTATTGAGTGCATTGGGTTTGATAGCTAAAAGGTAACGCCCTTGATCTTCACCAAAAAGCTCAGCATGACAAGGTGATTTATTACTTAATTCTACTCTGACTCCTTTTCCTGCTTTAATCACCATTTCTGCAAGCGCAATCGCTAACCCTCCATCAGAAATGTCATGAGCGGCATGAACAAAACCACGATGAATAACATCTCGAACAAATTGTCCATGCTTTTTTTCAAGTTGCAAATCTACGTGAGGTGGTGCACCTGCATCAATATTTAAAATATCACGCGCATAAATCGACTGTCCCAAGTGTGAGCCGCAAGAACCAATCAAAACAATAATATCGTCATTTTGCATACCACTGATTGTGGTTCTTTTCGACCAATTTTCTAGAAGGCCAACACCCGCTATTGTCGGTGTAGGAAGAATTGCTTCTCCATTGGTTTCATTATAAAGGGAGACATTACCTGAGACGATAGGGAAATCGAGGATTCTACAAGCTTCACCTATGCCTTTAATGGCGAGAACCAATTGTCCCATAATTTCAGGTTTTTCAGGATTACCAAAATTAAGATTATCTGTCGCTGCTAGTGGTGTTGCGCCTGTGGTACTAATATTGCGCCAACATTCTGCAACAGCTTGTTTTCCTCCTTCATAAGGATCAGCTTCACAATAGCGAGGCGTTACATCAGAAGAAAAAGCAAGGGCACGTTCATCGTTATGATTGACACGAATGATTCCTGCATCACCTCCAGGACCAACAAGGCTATTTCCTTGTATAAGCGTATCATATTGTTCATAAACCCATCTGCGTGAACTTTGATTTGCAGAGTTCAATAATGTAAGGAGTACATCAGCAAGATTTTCAACTTTTTTGAATGTTTCTGCTTTAAGGGTAGGTTTTTTGGTAGGCTCTATCCAAGGACGATCATAAACAGGCGCTTCATTCCCGAGTTCTTTGATTGGGAGATTAACGACTTCTTCTCCTTGATGCAATACACGAAAACGTAAATCATCTGTTGTTTTTCCAATAACGGAAAAGTGAAGACCCCACTTATGAAAAATTGCAGATGCTTGTTGTTCTAATTCTGGTTTCAGCACCATGAGCATACGTTCTTGACTTTCAGAAAGCATCATTTCATAGGCCGTCATCTTTTCTTCACGAACAGGAACTTTATCGAGATTAAGCTTTATTCCTAAATTGCCTTTTGCACCCATTTCAACGGCAGAGGATGTTAATCCTGCTGCCCCCATATCCTGAATAGCAATCACAGCTCCAAGTTCCATGAGTTCTAAACAAGCTTCAAGAAGGCATTTTTCAGTAAAAGGGTCACCGACTTGAACGGTTGGGCGTTTTTCACTAATTGAATCATCGAATTCGGTAGAAGCCATTGTTGCTCCACCAACACCGTCACGTCCTGTTTTAGCTCCGAGATAAACAACAGGAAGTCCTACTCCTTGTGCTTTAGAGTAAAAAATAGAGTTTGTCTTTGCAATACCGGCTGCAAAAGCATTAACGAGAATATTGCCATTATAACGTTCGTCAAAATTTACTTCTCCACCAATGGTGGGAACGCCAAAAGAATTGCTGTAGCCACCGATTCCAGAAACAACACCAGAAACAAGATGGCGTGTTCGGGGATGATGAGGTGCTCCAAATCGCAATGCATTCATAACTGCGACGGGACGAGCACCCATTGTAAAGACATCACGCAAAATACCACCAACACCTGTTGCAGCACCTTGGTAAGGTTCAATGTAAGAAGGATGGTTATGGCTTTCCATTTTGAAAACTACACATTGCCCTTTACCGATATCAACAACACCAGCATTTTCACCAGGACCTTGAATGACATATTTACCTTGTGTTGGTAAAGTTTTAAGCCACTTTTTAGATGATTTGTAAGAACAATGTTCATTCCACATTGCAGAAAAAATTCCAAGTTCAGTAAATGTCGGCTCTCTACCAATCAAGGTGAGGATATGTTGATATTCATCGTTTTTTAGACCATGTTGCGCAATCAATTCTGGGGTAATGGTGATGTTATTGCAAGGTTTCATGAGTATTTTGTTCCGTCAAATTAATTAAAATTGAGCATTTGATTATTTTAAACCTCACCAGTTTAGATCATAAGCGATTGCGTTATTTGATAATAAAATCGTTTATAAACTATAAGCTGAAATTTTGGTCGTTTGCTTAGTGGCTTCAGAGATTAAAAATGGTTTTTAAATAAATTTTTGTTTATTAAAGCAATAATATTCCATTGTTATTCGTTGTTGTTCGTAAAAAGCTGGGTTAATAAATTCACTACGTAGAGTGTGAAAGATTATATGGTTAGAATTTAGCTAACACAAAATCCCTTTTTTATAATTATCCATTTGTTAATTCTAAAACACTTTGGAAAAGTAAACGACCATCAGTGCCGCCATGTGCAGGTTCAATAAAATTTTCAGGATGAGGCATCATACCAAGAATATTACCAGCTTTATTGATAATACCAGCAATATTATTAATCGAGCCGTTAGGATTTGTGTTTTCTGTATAGCGGAAAATAATTTGTTCATTATCTTCTATCTGTTTTAACGTTTCACCATCAACGAAATAATTTCCATCGTGGTGAGCAACAGGACAACGGATGATTTGCCCTTTAGAATAATACCGAGAAAATTTTGTGTTGGCATTTGTTACTTCAAGTTTTATTTCACGACAAACAAATTTTAATGAAGCATTACGCATTAAAGCACCTGGTAACAATCCAGCTTCCAATAAAATTTGAAATCCATTACATATGCCTATTATCGTGATACCTTTTTGTGCTTTTTCACGAACAGCTTGCAAGACTGGTGTTCGTGCACCAATAGCGCCACATCTTAAATAGTCACCGTAAGAGAAACCGCCCGGAATAACAATAACATCTACGTCTGGAATCGTTGTATCTGTTTGCCAAATTTTAAGTGGTTCAACTCCTGTTATGTGGAATAATGCTGCAACCATATCCTGATCGCGATTTAACCCAGGTAATTGAATAATAGCAGTTTTCATAGAGATATCCGCTTAAAGAAGTTCTATAGTATAATTTTCAATGACAGTATTCGCAAGTAGTTCTTTACACATCTGCTCAAGCTTTTGCATTGCAGTGTTAGCGGGCATATCATCAAGATTAATATCAAAAACTTTCCCTTGGCGGATAGAGTGAATGTCTGTAAAAGCTAAACTCTTTAAAGCACCGACAATCGCTTCTCCTTGTGGATCAAGGACGCTATTTTTTAAAGTAACTATAATGCGTGCTTTCATTTTTTATTTCCTATTGTCGAAAAGGATCTCTTTTTTGAAGAAGAATACGTACATATAAAGGAATGGGAATATTACATCACCTTGTTTTATTTTACTAAAACAGGACCGCTTTGTCGTGTAGGTTCGTTTTCATTGATGATACCAAGGCGTTTTGCAACCTCTTGATAGGCATTAATGAGCCCTCCCATATCACGACGAAAACGATCTTTATCCATTTTTTCTTGTGTTTGCATATCCCATAATCTGGCAGAATCAGGCGAAATTTCATCAGCAAGAATAACGCGCATTGTTTCATTTTCCCATAAGCGACCAAATTCCATTTTAAAATCAATTAATTGAATATTAACACCTGCAAAAAGCCCAGAAAGAAAGTCATTAATACGAATTGAAAGCTGCATAATATCTTCTATCTCTTGTGGGGCTGCCCATCCAAAGGCGGTGATATGTTCTTCAGTTACCATTGGGTCATCAAGAGAGTCATTTTTGTAATAAAACTCAACGATGGGTTGCGAAAGAGCTGTTCCTTCTGCCAATCCCAAACGTTTAGAAAGAGATCCAGCAGCAACGTTACGAACAACAACTTCCAGAGGAATAATTTCAACCGCTTTAATAAGTTGTTCGCGCATATTTATACGCTTGATAAAGTGTGTTGGGATGCCCAAACGACTAAGATGGCTAAAAATATGCTCTGAAATACGGTTATTTAAAACTCCTTTGCCATCAATAATCTCATGTTTTTTTGCATTAAAGGCAGTTGCATCATCTTTAAAAAACTGAATATAGGTTCCTGGCTCAGGTCCTTCATATAAAATTTTAGCCTTGCCTTCATAAATACGGTGGCGACGATTCATTATGATTCTCTATTTATTTGAGGGGTCTTAAATAGCATTGATAACCAATATTATCCTAATTGACAGAAATTCTCAATGATTGCTACAATTTTTATTATCTGGGTTTTATTAAAAGGAAAAAACTACATAGGTAAGTGAGGAAAGTAGGTTAAAGTTTTGCAAGAAAATGGGCAAGAACCATAAGTCCTTCGGGCCAAGGTCCATGTCCAGATTCTACATTGATATGACCAGACTGCCCAGCATCAACAAAGAGTGCTCCCCAATCATTGGCAAGTTTTTCTGCTACGGGAAATGGGCAAAATTCATCGTTGCGGCTGGCTACGACTACAGAGGGAAAAGGCAATTTTTCGCTGTGATATGGGCCAAATGTCTTTAAATGCTGTGGACGTATTTTTTCATTAGCTATGTCTGGAGGCGCAACAAAAAAAGCACCACGAATTTTTTTTGCATTCTGTAACGTTGCATGAATAGCTGTGGGAACCCCTAATGAATGAGCAATAATTACAACAGGTTTTTGAGCTTGTGCAATGGCAATTTTAACCTTATTAACCCATTCTTCACAAACAGGCTTTGACCAATGGGTTTGTTTAACGCGGTGAGCTGTAGACAATTTTTGTTCCCAGCGCGTTTGCCAATGGTCAGAACTAGACCCTTTATAGCCAGGCACAATAAGAATATCGAGTTGATTGACTTTCATAAATTGCTTCCTGCATTATTACCCAAAGACGCGTTTAAAAATAGTGTCGATATGCTTTGTGTGGTAAGAAAGGTCAAATTTTTCGCGAAGCTCTGATTCACTTAAAGCTTTTGTAACATCTTTGTCGTTAAGCAGTTCTTCTAAAAAATCTTTCCCTTGTTCCCAAACCTTCATCGCATTTCGTTGTACAATTTGATAAGAATCTTCACGACTTATTCCAGCTTGTGTAAGCGCCAAAAGCACCCGTTGTGAATGAACAAGACCACGAAACTTATTGAGATTCTTTTGCATATTATCTGGGTAAACAATGAGATTTTCAATTACGGATGTCAGACGAGCAAGAGCAAAATCAAGTGTAATAGTGGCATCAGGACCAATATAACGTTCAACAGATGAATGAGAAATATCACGTTCATGCCAAAGTGCTACATTTTCCATGGCAGGTATTGTAAATGCACGCACCATACGCGCTAGTCCAGTTAAATTTTCTGTTAAAACTGGATTACGTTTATGAGGCATAGCGGATGAACCTTTTTGCCCAGGTGAAAAATGCTCTTCTGCTTCAAGAACTTCTGTTCGCTGTAGATGGCGAATTTCTATAGCTAGTCTTTCAATAGATGAAGCAATAACACCAAGTGTCGCAAAAAACATGGCGTGACGATCACGTGGTATAACTTGGGTAGAAACGGGTTCAGCACGCATTCCCAATGCTTTTGCTACATGTTCTTCAACACGTGGATCGATATTAGCAAAAGTTCCGACAGCTCCTGAGATTGCGCAAGTAGAAATCTCTTCACGTGCTGCAAGAAGACGTTTGCGACAGCGGGAAAATTCAGCATATGCAAGAGCAAATTTAACTCCAAACGTTGTTGGCTCAGCATGGATACCGTGACTTCGTCCAATAGTGATTGTTTCTTTATGTTCAATTGCGCGCTTTTTTAATGCTTGAAGAAGGTACTCTATGTCTTTTAGCAAAATATCACTGGCACGCATTAATTGAATATTAAGCGTTGTATCTAGAATGTCTGATGATGTCATGCCTTGGTGTACAAAGCGAGCTTCTGAGCCAATAAATTCAGCTAAGTGCGTTAAAAATGCTATAACATCATGCTTGGTGATTGCCTCAATTTCATTAATGCGATTTACATCAAATTTGGCAACTTTTCCTTTTTCCCAAATGATTTTTGCTGCTTCTTTTGGAATAATACCCAGTTGAGCGAGTGCATCGCAGGCATGCGCTTCGATTTCAAACCAAATACGATATTTCGTTTCTGGTGACCAAATTGTTACCATTTCAGAGCGAGAATAACGTTCTATCATAATTTTTCCTTATTGTGAGAGGGATGCAGCTTGGCGCAATGCGTTAATACGTGTTTTGTAAAGCTCTTTGTTTCCATTTTTATAAATTGCAGAACCTGCAACAAATACATTTGCGCCAGCTTTTGCAGCTATTCCAATTGTATCAACAGTGATCCCACCATCAACTTCAAGATCAATAGGTCTATTGGCAATCATATTTTTGACACGTTTAATTTTATCTTGCATTGCTGGAATGAAATTTTGTCCACCAAAACCAGGGTTAACAGTCATGATTAAAATAAGATCTAATTGATCAAGTACATATTCAAGTATATGTTCTGGTGTACTAGGATTAATTGACACTCCTGCTTTTTTTCCCATTGCTTTAATTGTTTGTAATGAACGGTGAAGATGAGGGGTTGCTTCTGCATGAATGGTTATAATATCTGATCCCACTTTTGCAAAGGCTTCAAGATAAGGATCTGCTGGCGCGATCATCAGATGAACATCAAATATTGCTTTAGTTAATGGACGTAATGCTTTAATAATATCGGGTCCGAAAGTAATATTAGGAACAAAGTGACCATCCATTACATCAAGATGCAGCCAATCGGCACCAGCATTAACACTATCCAAGACTTCTTGGCCAAGTTTAGAAAAATCAGAAGCCAAGAGTGAAGATGAAATGAGGTGAGAATGAGGCATTAAGATCTCCTTGAGATGGTTCTTTTTAGCATGTAGTTTTGCATGTTAAAATATCATTTATGTTATGGTGCAAAAATAATAAGAATATATAGTAGATTTTTTTATAGAAATGTTTTTTAAAAATTTAAAAGCTGTATAAGTGAAAGATATGCCAAATCATACAACACATTTAATGCCTAAACTTCAACATATTGTTGCTACTGCTTCTTCGCAAGAATATCGGGATACGATGAGTCATTTTGCAGGGGCTGTGCATGTTGTGACAACAAATGGCCTTAAGGGAAGGCGTGGGGTGACAGTATCAGCTTGTTGTTCTTTATCAGATAATCCACCAATGCTTCTTGTTTGTCTTATGCGCCAGAACCCTAAAAATAAGTTATTTATGGAGAATGGAAATTTTTGTGTTAATAGCTTAGCAGGAAAACATCGTTCCATAGCAGATATTTTTTCTGGGCGTTGTAATTTCACACAAACTGAACATTTTGATATAGCGCAATGGGGGACTTTGCAAACTGGTGCTCCCAGTCTTTCAGATGCTTTAGCGTCACTTGATTGTCGTTTAGTTTGTTGGCACGAACATGCATCTCATTATGTTTTGATTGGTGAAGTTGTTGCAATAAATCGTAATCAAGAAAAAGATGCTTTGATCTATTTGAATCGTGAATATCATACTCTGCCGTTATAAAGATTTTTTTTGTGTTCAGCTCATTTTTTACTAATGTGTTCGAGTTTTAGCTCAATATCTGCTGGATAAGGCTCTTTTATATGATCTTGAATATTTACGTTTTTTTCTTTGTATACGCTTATAGATGTTGCTGAAAAAGATATTTATAAAAGTGAAATGATAAAAATTATCACAAAATAATAACATGCTCTGCAAAAAAGTGGCTAGAAACCTTGAAACAGTGACTTAAAATATATGTGTGTGCTGTTATAAAAAAGCATTTTACTCTTGTACTGGTCAATATTGCACAATATATAGACCGCACATACCATATGTGAAGGTTTTATGGCATGAGCAAACAGGTTGATGGTCAATATCGTCCTAGTGAAGATGAGCCTTTTATGAATGAGCGACAAAAGGCGTATTTTCGTGCTAAGTTAGTTTCTTGGAAAAATGACATATTGAAAGAAGCTCGTGAAACTTTAGAAAATTTGCAAGAAGATAATGTTGGTCAACCTGATTTGACTGATAGAGCGTCTTGCGAAACTAATCGTACTATTGAATTGCGTGCGCGTGATCGCCAAAGAAAGCTTATTTCAAAGATAGATGCAGCTTTGGAACGTATTGATAATGGAACTTATGGATTTTGTGAAGAAACGGGTGAACCTATTAGTATAAAGCGTCTTGAGGCTCGACCGATTGCAGTTTTGTCATTAGAAGCGCAAGAACGCCATGAACGGCAAGAGAGGGTTTATCGTGACGATTGAAAGCAATTGTAATGATGAAAAAATAAATTTCTTGGTGTGAGGAATTCGCGATTTTATTTTTTTGGGACAGGAATAGATAAGGATGGTTCTTGTCGTCCTTCAATCTCTGCAGTAATTGCTGAATCTTCAAAACGTTGTTTCATAAAAGACGTGGAAATATTATTGTGTGCATGTTTTATTTCCTTCGCAGGAAAAGATACTTTTTCTGTGAGTTCCTGATTTTGATTCGTTTCTGTTTTTGTCAATTTGAATTGTGTGTCTTTTTTTTGTTTATCAATACTTTTGTGTGTAATGTGTGCATTCATAATATCAGATTCTATAACGATATCTGTTGATCCTCCAATAAGAATTAAATGCTCTGTGTCATCACGACGTACCAAAATAAGATGACGTGTACGATCAATAGCGATCGTATCACATATGATTAACCGTCGTGGATGCTTTTTTTTGTCAGAGTTTCCTGTATTTAAATGGCGTAAAAACATAATGATTACAGCAATGGCTATTATTACCATTATGAAGAGCACAAAATTTATGATTGCGTCTGCTGCGGGTGCGCCTATTTGGCTTGATAACCAGACATGCATGCTGCTTCTCCCCATTTTATAATGGAACATCATTGTTCATTTATATAAGTTCATAAATACATCTTAAAAGGCTTATTTCTCGTGCAAAATATAGTTCTTTTTAACATTGAGTGATTTTAATAAGGCAGATATTATCATAGTGTATACTTTATAACAATAATTATGAAAGCAATTTGTGGCATAAAAAATGACCGTAATTGAGATAAAGAGAAATGAATAAAGATTGTATAAATATTAAAAGACCATCATCTGCTTTTGTGCATTGGGGAGCTATGACTTTTGGTGTTGCTTTTATTATATGCTTTTTATTCATTGTGAGTATTTTAGGTTTTTTAAATCCGTACAGCTATTTTCAAAAAGCTATGCTGATGTTTTTTTTAGCTTTAGCAGTTATAGGTGTTGCTGCATTGATTTTGATAGGGATGGGGGTTTTGAAATATGATGCAACACAGTTGTATGGAGGCTTTGATTTTAGTGTCTTTGATAGTATCGATGATGCAATTATAGTATCTGATCTGTCCGGTTTTGTTTATTATTCTAATCAAAGTTATCGAAATATTCTTACCTATCAGCCTGAATCTTCATGTTATGCAGTCATTTCTGATCTTCCAGGAGCTGATGCACTTTTGTATCGCCTAAAAGTTGCTGCATGCAGTAATCTTGCAGCGCAGGAAGAATTAAGAATAGACCGTCCAATTTTTCTCCATTCTGTACAGAACAATTCTGCTTGGTATAATATTTCTGTTCAACCAATAATAAAGCGGAGAAAAAAACTTTTATTTTGGCGTATTGCTGATATTTCACATCTACAAAAGTATCACGAAGTTTTTTTCTCACATCTTCAAGAATCTATTCATCACTTAGACCAAGCTCCTGTTGGTTTTTTGTCTGTTAATTCACAAGGGGTAATCCTGTACGCAAATGCAGTTTGTGCTAAATGGTTTTCAATCGATTTGGAAAATTTTGTTGTTGGTCAATATCATTTTGATCAGTTATTTGATAGCATTGAAGCCAATAACACGTGGAGTGATATTTGTTTGCAAAATCATAAACATCAAAGTTTAGGTTTCTCTATGCCTTATACTTTTTTGTTATGTTTAAATTCAGAAATCAGCAGAAAAAAATTTTTGAATTGTTTTATGTGTGTTTCTTCTTTCTCAAAGGATGAAGCCATCTATCGTATTGTGATAATGCCTCATCAGATAAAAAATGAAGAGAATGATGATCAATCAAAATTATCAAATTCATTAGTCACATATTTTGATGCAAGTCCTTTTGCAATAGCATTGGTAGATCAAAAAGGACAATTGGTTCACGTAAATAATGCTTTTTCATCGTTAATGGGATGCCGAGATCAAATTTTTAGTCTTTATGATGTTATATCTCACCGCGATCGTGCACAATTAGAGCGTGCATTTCAGAAAATTGCGGCAAACAGAAATGATTCAGTTTCGATAGAAACAGTTTTAGAAAATAATGAAGAGCGCCATTTGCGCCTCCATGTTATGTCTGTAACGTCATATCATGATGATACATTACAAGGTTTAGCCATTATATCTGTTATAGAAATCACAGAGCAAAAAATGCTTGAAGATAAAGTGATGCAGAGTCAAAAAATGCAAGCAGTAGGGCAACTGGCAGGTGGTATTGCTCATGATTTTAATAATGTTTTAACAGCAATTTTGATGTCTTGTGACTTTCTTTTAAATACACATCGCAGCTCCGATCCAGCACATGCTGATCTTATCAACATTAAAAACAATGCTAATCGTGCGGCTGCACTTGTACAGCAATTATTAGCTTTTTCTAGAAAGCAAACGCTTCGACCTGAGAAAGTTGATTTTACAGAGCTTTTATCAGACATTCGCAATCTTATTTTACCCCTTTTAGGCAATAATATTCAATTAAAAATTATCCATGGAAGAGATTTGTGGAGCGTTGAAGTCGATCAAGCATCTTTTCAGCGTGTTATTATGAATTTAGTTATTAATGCGCGTGATGCTATGTCACAGGGAGGTGTTGTCACAATTGCAACAAACAATATTACAAAGCAACAAAGTGCTGAGTTCGATCATGTCGGTTTTGCAATTGGTGAGTATGTGCAGCTGACTATTTCAGATACAGGAATCGGCATATCACCTGTTATACAAGAAAAAATATTTGAACCGTTTTTTACAACAAAAGAAGTTGGAAAAGGAACTGGGCTTGGTTTATCAATGGTTTATGGAATTATTAAACAGACAGGTGGTTATATTTATTGTGATAGCCAAGAAGGAAAAGGAACAACATTTCATATCTTTCTTCCCCGTTATATTTCTGACGCTGGCAGTGAAATTTCTCAGCAGATTGAAAAAGTAGAAAAGCAGGAAAAAAATATAGACTTAACAGGGTTTGCAACTGTTTTATTGGTTGAAGATGAAGATGCTGTCAGAATGGGTGGGGTAAGAGCACTTCAAATGAGAGGGTACACTGTTTTAGAAGCTGCAAGCGGGATTGAAGCCCTTGCTGTTCTTAAGAAAAATAAGGGTGCAGTTGATATTATTGTTTCCGATGTGGTGATGCCAGAAATGGATGGACCAACTTTACTTAGAGAAGTACGTAAAAGCTACCCCGATATTAAATTTATTTTTGTTTCTGGATACGCGAAAGATGCTTTTACTAAAAATCTTCCACAAGATGCTGTTTTTGGTTTTTTATCTAAGCCATTTACACTCAAACAGTTAGCTTTAACTGTTAAAGAAACTCTTGCACAATAAAATAAAGAAACTTTATATTTTCAAATCCTTAGACAAAAATTCCCATGATAATATATAGAGTCAGTGAATTAAATAAGCAAAATTCATTTGTACATTCACAGTTAAAAAATTGAAAAACATTCACATCTTTTGCACAAAAAATTCCTGAAAGTAATGTAAATTTCAATTAAAGAGCAGCACTTTTATATAATTCAAACTATAAAACTAATGATAAATTAAGGCGCAATATTGGAACATACCGATTAATGTTCTCAAAAAGAGAAAAGTTGTTGTTGTGCATCTGTCATATTTTCATTTCTTTCGATGAAAGCTTGCAAGGCTTTTGGATAAAGTTCATGTTCAGCTTTCAGAACCCTCTGTGCTAAGCTATCTGCAGTATCATTGGGACATACTGGAACGGCTGCTTGGGCAAGAATTTTTCCTGCATCCATATCCTCTGTAACAAGATGAACAGTACATCCAGTAATTTTAACACCTGCTTGTAAGACTCTTTCATGAGTATTTAAACCTTTAAATGAAGGAAGAAGAGAAGGATGAATGTTTAAAATTTTTCCTTCGTAAAGTTTTACAAAATTTGATGAAATGAGGCGCATATAACCAGCAAAGCAGATAAAATCTGGTTGATATTGAGCTAAAATTGTAAAAATAGATTCTTCATGCGCTTCTTTAGTTGGATAACTTTTGCGGTCAATAACATGAATAGGCAAATTATTGTTACGTGCTTTTTCAATGCCAGGTGCATGAGGTTTATCACAAATAACAGCGACGATTTCGGCAGGGTACTCTTTTTGTTTGCTCGCTTTAGCGAGGGCAACCATGTTGGATCCATTACCAGAAATAAAAACAACAATTTGTTTTTTCATAAATGCAGTACACCTTTACAGAAAATCCCTTTATCTTCACGTTTTGTTAAAACACCAAGCAAAGTAACGGTTTCTCCTTGCATTTCAAGTGCTTGTGTAATTTTTTCAACAGCATATTGCTCTACGATAATAACCATACCAATGCCGCAATTGAATGTTCGTAACATCTCTGTTTCTCCTATTTTTCCTTGTTTGGCAATCCATGAAAAGACTGGTGGAACATTAATAGCAGAAAGATTAATTTCAGCGCAGAGAGAGGATGGAATTACGCGTGGAATATTTTCAGGAAATCCTCCTCCTGTAATATGGGCAAGAGCTTTGATTCCTTCGTAATTTCGTATAGTGGATAAGAGTGATTTTACATAAATGCGTGTTGGTGTGAGTAGCGCTGTGCCAAGGCTCATTTGGGGATTAAAAGGAGCAGAATTATCCCATTTTAGGTCACTTTGTTGAACGATTCGTCTGACGAGAGAAAAGCCGTTAGAATGAATTCCAGATGAGCTAAGACCTAAAATAACATCACCTTCTGTAATGTCTTTTGAAGGTAATAATGAACTCCGTTCTGCTGCTCCTACCGCAAAGCCTGCTAAATCATAATCTTCCTTCGCATACATATCAGGCATTTCTGCAGTTTCTCCTCCAATAAGGGCTGCACCCGCCTGTTGGCAGCCTGCTGCAATGCCAGAGACAATTGCAGCACCTTGTTCAGGATTAAGCTTTCCAGTGGCAAAGTAATCGAGAAAAAAGAGCGGCTCAGCACCTTGTACGAGCAAATCATTAACACACATGGCTACGAGGTCGATCCCAACAGTATTATGAATACCTACTTCAATAGCAATTTTTAACTTTGTTCCTACGCCATCATTAGCAGCTACGAGAATAGGATCTGTGAATCCTGCTGCTTTTAAATCAAAGAGACCACCAAAGCCTCCAATTTCTACGTCTGCGCCTGCTCGTTTTGTTGAGCGGACATAGGGTTTAATTTTTTCTACCATGGCGTTTCCCATATCGATATTCACACCAGCTTTTGCATAGGTAAGACCATTATCAGGGTTATTATTTATTAAATCTTGATTGCTCATGAGAACCTTCCTTAGGAAAAACCAGATTTTGATGTTATGCAATGCCATGATAAAATTATATCTGCAAGAGATATTGATATTTAGTATTTAAGAAATAAGTGACTTTGCTTGACCCATGGTGAAGAAATTTATAATCTTTTGTAGAAGAGTTTTTTGAGATATTTATGAGTAAGATACCAGATAATCATGATAACTCTGCTTCGCAGATAATGAAAAAGAAAATTCGTGAAAATAAGATTCATGGTCGTTATGCGGCTTATGTGCCTGCTTATGCTCAAGTGCCATTACCGAACAATATGAAAAAACAAATTTTTTTCTGGCTCGGAACATTGCTTTTTTTCATTCTTTTTATGTTTCTCTTTGGATCAGTGTTGCTTCCTTTTGTAGCAGGGATTGCATTGGCTTACTTTCTTAATCCTATTGTTCAATTGCTTGAAAAAGTTGGTATTTGTCGTGTTTTGGGTACTATCCTGATTACTTTGTTCATTGTTATTATTTTTGTCGCTGCTTTAATCATTTTGATTCCTATTATCAGTTGGCAAATACAACAGTTTATGAGTGATGGCTTGCCGATTTATGTTAGTCGTATTCAAACTTTTTTTGTTGAGTATGATTTTGATTGGGTTAGACGCTATTTTGGTAGTGATCCAAAAGAGTTACAGACTAATATTACAGGACTTTTAGGACAAAGCTCTGATTTTATTACATCCCTTTTGAATTCACTTTTGAAGTCAGGAAAATCTATAGTTAACGTTGTTAGTCTCTTCGTAGTAGCACCTGTGGTAGCATTTTATATGCTATTGGATTGGCCACGCATGGTTGCAGCAATTGATTCGTGGATTCCACGCGATCATCTTGAAACTGTTCGTGGTATTTTTCATGAAATGGATAGGGCAGTTGCTGGATTTATTCGCGGACAGGGAACGTCGTGTTTAATATTGGGGGGATATTATGCTATTGGTCTGACTGTTACAGGGCTCAATTTTGGTCTTTTGATTGGTATGTTTATCGGTCTTATTAGCTTTATTCCTTATATTGGTACAATGTGTGGCTTTGTTTTATCTGCTGGTGTCGCATGGGTTCAATTTTATCCAAATAATTGGGGTTATATCATTGTTGTTATAGCTATCCTTTTTATTGGTCAATTTATTGAGGGTTATATTCTTCAACCAAAGCTTGTAGGCTCATCTGTAGGGCTGCATCCAGTGTGGTTGATGTTTGCACTTTTTGCTTTTTCTTCATTATTTGGTTTTACAGGTATGCTTGTTGCTGTTCCTGCGGCAGCAGCTGTTGGTGTTTTGGTTCGTTTTGCTCTTCATACCTATCTGAACTCTCAAATGTATTTGCAAAGTGAAGATTCGGAGCCACTAAAATGAATGATCGTGAAAAGCAATTGCCCTTAGACTTTCCTTATACATCAGTTTTCCAATTTGATGACTTGGTAGTGACGGAAAGCAATCGTATGGCTTTTCAGCTTATAGATCATTGGCCAAATTGGGTTTTGCCTATTGCAATTTTGGTTGGAAAAGAAGGATCGGGAAAAACGCATTTTTCTAATTTATGGGCAAAAAAAGCTCATGCTTTAACTATTCATCGTAATGAAATTGATCAAGCTATTGTTGCGGCTTCTTTAGGCAGATCATTTTTAATTGAAGATATTGATGCGGGTGAAATCAGTGAGACGGGGCTTTTTCACTTAATTAACAGTATTAAGCAAGCAAATCTTGATGCGCGTCAAGCTACTTTATTGATAACTGCACGTACAGTACCTTCTATGTGGAATTTAAAATTAAATGATCTAAAAAGTCGTCTAAATTCAGTTATGTTAGTTGCGATTGATCAGCCTGATGATGCGTTATTAACAGCTATTGCTTTTAAACTTTTTTCTGATAGACAGATTATTGTTCATCCAAATACGATTTATTATCTTGTAAGTCGTTGTGAACGTTCTTTATTTTCGTTGAAGCGTGTTATTGATTCTGTTGATCAATTAGCATTACAAAGAAAAAGTAAAATAACACGTACTGTTATTGGTGAAGTTCTCAACATGCAAATTCAGTAAATATTGCTTTTTTTTAAATAGACAGTAAGACAGTAGAGTGTTTTGCTGGTATTTTAGTTTACAAAAAGAAATTTTGTTTATGCTATATTTTCTGGAATGAAGGGCAGTTATTTTTATTTGCTTCTTGTTCTACACGGCAATGTTTTCTCTTTTTTTAAGATGAACCTGATACATTATTGGAATGTTTTAAAGATTTTCAATTTATGATGTTATAATATTTTTTTCATAGATTACATGAACATCATAGTGTATTTCAAATTGGTTTAGAAAAAAAATATTTTTAAGGGCTGTAAAAAACTTTTATGGTTAGAGCGTAAAGATATTTTCTTTTTCTCAGTTTGGATATTAACATTGTAAAAGAGTGTAAAATTTTTAAAATAAATGAGATTAAGAGTGTAAAGAAGCGAGAAAAATTACCTATTTTTTATAATCAGGATTGAGGTTTGTATTTATAGAGCAATGTAAATCTTAAATTTTTGTAATGCTTAAATCACTTTTTTCTAAAATTATTTCTATTGGATACTTTTTATATAATTATGGAATATTTCCTAAATAATGTGAACAATTGTAGAGTTTTATACGAAAATAAGCTGTTTATCTCTGTGGATTGAATTTTTTTGTGGGTATTAATTTTTTATTCCGTTAATTTTCATCAATTAATGTATCATTGGGTGGAGAAACTCTAAAAAAAGTTATTATTTGTCAAAAAATGAAACAAAATTAAAAAAAACTGTGTTTTTTCCTTGCACTTTTGTTGTGAAAATTTTAGGGAATGTGCATCAAATAAATACAAATGGCGGAGCGTAGCGCAGCTTGGTAGCGCACCTGATTTGGGATCAGGGGGTCGTAGGTTCAAATCCTATCGCTCCGACCATGCTTTGTTTGATGTTTGAGAGAATGGCTCAATTGAGTGTGTATGGTAGAGAGATTATCACTCAAGCGTTGTAAGGTCTAAAGGGAAAGACTATGATTGCACGTATTTATAGTCCTGCAAAGACTGCTATGCAGTCAGGAAGAGGTAGTACTGGTTTTTGGTTGTTGCAGTATGAGCCGACACAAGCAAAAATGCTTGAGCCTCTTATGAAATATACGGCAACATCTGATATCAATAACCAAGTGAAAATTCGCTTTAATAATAAGGAAGAAGCGATTGCTTTTGCACTCAAAAATTCTATTCCTTATCGTGTAGAAAAAACATATAAGCCGATTCGACGTGCTGTTTCTTATTCTGATAATTTTCGCAGTGATAGACAGCAATCTTGGACGCATTAGTAAAGCTGCTATTTTAGATGAGGAAAATGATCAGTTGGTCCCGTAGCTCAGCTGGATAGAGCAACGGCCTTCTAAGCCGTGGGTCACAGGTTCGAATCCTGTCGGGATCGCCATTTTAAATAAAATCAATGGTTTATAGAAAAATTTGGGAATTTTTATTTTATTGATTCTTTTAAGTTATTTTCCATTTATTCTAACCTTCCTTGTAATTTTTTGATTGGCTCTATTGCGAGCTGTTTTCTATCAGTCGTTTTAGTATAAAGGGATGCCATTGCCGCTAATTTTCTTAATCCATGTGTTATTTATTAATTCCTGTCGCATTGCATGCTTCACAAAATAGGTTGCCAAAATTTTTTTTGAACAGCCTATTTCCATTTTTACTACAAATGAATATTTTATTTCCAATAGAACCAATCTTAAGGGTTTCTATGAGTTCAGGCAAAATCAGCAGAAAGACATTCGTATAAAATTGGCTTTTTTCTGTTTTGAGATGAATGATATTGTCTGTGACATCTTTCCAGCTAATATGGGCTGCATCACCACGTCGCAGTCCTATGTACAAAAGCACGTCAATCCAAACGCGTTCATGTGTACCACGTGCCCATTTGTTGTAATATTTGTCGATATCTTCCTCTAACCATGGAGTAAATCCTTCTGAGTTAAAAGATTTTGGTGTTTTTATATTAAAGGCAGGATTTTTATTTAAAAGAGCATTATCGACCGCCCAATTAAAAAGACCATTTAAAGATGTTAAAAAATGTTTTGCTGCTGCTAGAGTATTGCGCCTGCTGTTACGGCATTAAGAATATGTTGCTTTTCTATGCTTTTATAAGAGCGATCACCAATAAGTTTAGAAACGTTATTCAGAATTCTATATTTAACTTTTTTTGTAGATTCTGATTGATTATGCCATTGCATGCTTTGTAAATATTGATGCAATAACCAATCGAAAGACCCTTCTATAAGTCTAGTACGCTTCATATTTTTTGAGGAACCATTTTGCGTTTTTTTGATTGCAAGCGTATAATTATCAACAAATTCTTGTGTTCCGTAGGTTCCTTTAATCCAAAACCGCGAACCGTGATCGATGCGCACATACCAGATGATTTTACCATGGCGAGTACATTCGCGAACAAGGTGAGGTGGACGACGTTTTGGCATGGCTAAAACTTTATACCATCAACAGAGCGACAAGCTTTGTTGAAGCTGTGTTCTTCTTGCTTATTTTCAAATGATGGAAAATCGTCAATACTATAAGTATTTCCTATAGTTTCTGGTGTTTTAATTTTATTGAGATGAATTAACAACTCGCTAGTGGATTTGATTTTTACAACCTCAGTTGTTTGTTTTTTTACTTCTTTTTCGCTGATATTTTCACAGTATTTTGTTGAATTATCTACATAAAGAATTTTGATTACAGCTTCTGTGTTATACAGAGCCTTCAAAATATCAAATTCATCATAGAATGGCTCATGACGCTAATCAGATTTTATGCCTCCTATGATCGACCTAAATGTTTTGTTTTACCTTGATCCGCCTTATTGGTGTGTTGAGGATTATTATGGAAAGGATTTGTTTAAGCGGGAAGATTATCAGGTGATGGTAACGATTCTTGTGCAAAATTAAAAGAGAAGCTCCTTCTTACTTTAAATGACGTGCTAGAGATTTGAAAAACTTTCAATCAATTTCATATAAAAGAAGTCACCACATCTTATACATTTGGCATTTTAATAATATTGTAGTTTAAAGAGCAGATCATCATAAACTGTGATTTTGGGCAGAAAAAAACAATATTCTTTGAGGGAGATTAAAAACTCTTTTAAAGACCTCTTGAAAGCCTTTTTAAAACTCTTTTAAAATAGAAAAAATGAACTTGTGCAAAACCTAGTGGTAAATTGTACATTAGTGGTAAGCTACAGTAAACTACATTGAGTAAGGAAATTAAAATAACACTACTTTACCTAATGATGTGGCGGAGAGAGAGGGATTTGAACCCCCGATAGAGTTGCCCCTATGCCGCATTTCGAGTGCGGTGCTTTCAACCACTCAGCCATCTCTCCAAGATTACTAAGGCACAACAAAATTTTTCCATTGTAGAGTCTTAGTGAATATATGATGAAAAAATAATCTGCAATTACTCTGAGAACAACCCCTTTTTTGCTTTTTTATTGGCTTTTCTTGACAGAGAACAAAAATTCTATCATATGTAGCAAAGTGTAAGCGTGGGAAGGTTTGCGCGTGCACGATTTTCAGTTATTTTATACTCTATTTAAGTTTGTTACGACTGATAAAAAGTAGCCTGTTTCCCTTTATTAATTAAGTTAGAAGTGAAATAAGAGCTGGATCGAACGAAAGGATACATAATGTTCGCAGTCATTAAAACTGGTGGGAAGCAATATCGCGTTATTGCTAATCAACTGGTAAAAGTTGAAAAAATTGTTGGAAATATCGGTGATATTGTTGAATTCAGAGACGTATTGATGGTTTGTGAGGGAAATAATGCAACCGTTGGTGCGCCCGTTGTCTCTGGTGCTATGGTCACGGCTGAAATTGTAGAGCAGGGCCGTTTGCGTAAGGTCATTTCATTTAAGAAGCGTCGTCGCCAAAATTCAAAGCGTACGCGGGGTCATCGTCAAGAGATAACGACGCTTCGTGTTTTGGAAATCTTGACTGGTGATTTAAAACCCAAAAAAGCGACAGAAAAGTTGGCTGAAAAAAAAGCTGCTGCACGAAAGGAAGTAAAATCTGCTGATTCTCTCAAGAAAACTGCTGGGCAAACTTCTAAGAAAAAGGTTGTGTCGCAAAAAGATTCAGTCGTGACGTCGGATGAGTGAGAAAGATTAAAGGAGAACATCTATGGCACATAAAAAAGCTGGTGGTTCTTCGCGGAATGGCCGCGATTCAGAATCAAAACGTCTTGGCGTTAAAAAATTTGGTGGTGAAACTGTTATTGCTGGAAATATTATTGTTCGCCAACGTGGTACGCGCTGGCATGCTGGTGATAATGTTGGTATTGGGAGAGATCATACACTTTTTGCATTGTCAAATGGAACGGTTTCTTTTCGTAGAAAAGCTAGTAACCGCTCATATGTCTCAGTAATTCCTATGATGGAGACAGCAGAGTAAATAGTAGTATTCTCTGCAATAAGCCAGTATCTATTAAATTTTTTTAGCATTAAAAGGGGAGGTGGGTTTTACCTCTCCTTTTTTCTACAGTGCAATAAATGTTGAGGGATTGCACAAGAAATTAAAAAATAGAATCTGGAGAAATCTTTTTCTTAAAGAGCTAGAAGATTGATGTTATGTTTCATCTGTGTTGGAAATATTTGTGTAGTATTTGGGCTTTCCGATAGATAGGCAATTATAGATAATAATGCAGGAAATTTTTTCTCTTCTTATATGCAAAACGACATTGCTGAATTTTTTTCAGAGATTGGTAAAAAAATTTGGTGCAGGTATTTTTACGGTTATTTTGATGAAAATGGATTGGTTTATTGGTATTTATGTTTTTTATAATAGTTATATAGCGGGTGATGAGGTTTGGTTGAATTAGCCGTTTAGAGAGAAAATGGATATATAAAAGGGTGGAAGAGGAATAATAAAAGCTGCTTAAAGTTGCGTCGATAGTGTGACGTATAGAGGGAATTTCAGTAAATTTATCATAAGGAATATGCTATTAAAGAAATTTAGTTTTATGGCATCGTAATGGTCAAGGTGCGATCAGCTATATTAGAGTGTTGTGAAAATAAAATTCATTAGCTTAATAGTGAGGATTAATTTAAGGTAATAGCACTTTTTCATTATTTTATTTTGTTTATCGAAGTGCGAAAAAATTAAGGTTATTTGCAGAGCTTTACTTATTTTTTCTGCTGATGGCGTTGCTTTTTGATGTCATATTTAATTTATGCACGAAGCAGATAATATCGTATAATTGTGATACTTATATGAAAAAGGAGAGCTTACGGTATTGTCAAGATTCATTTTTGTATCGTGGAATATTAAGTTGCAACAAACTTAAAGAAGTGAACTGTGTGTGGCAATTTGTAAATTATGTAATTAGTCGGAGAGAAGCGATAGCAGGCTGCTTAATAAGAGAGCGTACGTAGAATATCAACGGGAACTGCAAGTAGTTATTTTTTTCTCATATGAAAAATATAGTGATTTACGTTGAATAACTTGAGATGATGATAACGTTTTTAAAAATTGATTGGGTACATGAGTATCTGAGCGTTTGGCTTGGTAAAATAAATAATAGGTGCCAAGTTTTCTTGTGAATGTTTTTGAGCAGTGCGCATTAGAGATAATATTTGATAATTTAGTAAGTTGCACTAGGGTCTTAATATTTTACTTGATTATATTTTTTTAAATAAAGGAAATTTCATAGCTGCTTATACTTTATATTTTTAAAAATGCTACTTTGAAATAAACTTTATCAAAAACACCTTTTATTCCCTATAAGATGCGAGGAGACAGAAGCAATGAATACAGATTTTAATGAGATAGAAATCTTATCTATAAAATCTGTAAAACTTGCGGCTGCTTTTAGTCATAAAAATGATGCGATTCATGCTGCTGCTGAATTGCTTGTACAGATTGGTGCAGTTGACAAATATTATTTAGCCAGCATGCTAAAACGTGAGGCAATAGCAAATACTTGGCTTGGGAATGGTATAGCAATTCCCTATGGAATGGTTGAAAATTGTGATTTAATTATTAGGGATGCTGTCGCTGTTGTGCAAATTCCTGCTGGTGTTGAGTGGCAAGAGGGAAATAAAGCACGTTTGGTTATTGCTATTGCAGCTAGTCCAGATCGTTATACAGAGATTTGCAAAAAACTGACGCATCTTTTGTTTGATAAAGAACGACTTGAAACACTTTCAACAACTACGGACAAACAGCAAATTGTTACCACTCTGTTTAATCAAGATATGAAGAGAGAGAAGGTTTTTATTGGTGATCTTTCGGTATGTCAAGAATGGACTTTAGATTATCCAAGTGGTCTACATGCACGACCAGCGTCGCTTTGGGTTGACTTTGCGAAAAAAATTGAAAGCTCTATCAGAGTTCGCCTTGGTCAGTATGCTGCTGAAATGAAAAATTTTGTTGGTTTATTGCAATTAGGAGTAAAAAACGGTGATGTTTTAACTTTTTCGACGGATGCTGTAGAAGGTAAGCAATTGCTTAAGAATGCAATTTCTGTTGTGAAGAAAGTGAGCATAAGTGAAAAGTGTGTAATGAAAAAAATGGAAGCTCAAGCCAAAGTCTTGCACGGTTGGTATCCACGCTCTGGACAAAAAGGCATTTCTGGTGTTGGGGCAAGTCCGGGATTATCTCTTGGAAAAATTTTTGTTTTAAGACGGAATGATATTTCTATAACGGATCAGCCTGTTGGTTTTGCAACTGGCGTTGCATGTCTTGAGAACGCTCTTGCGAAAACAAAGCATAAAATAGCATCAGTTATTGATGATATTACAGCCCGTATGGGGGCGGATTCTGCTGCAATTTTTTCAGCGCAGATGGTTTTGCTTGAGGATGAGACTCTGATAGCGCAAGTTTGTCGTTTTATGGCAGAAGGTCATGGTGTGGCGTGGTCTTGGGATAAAACAGTTCGGCAATTTGCAGATATGTTTTCTAAGGTGGATAATCCTTTGTTGGCGGCGCGTGCTGTTAATTTAGTTGATGTGGGTCGCCGTGTTTTAGGTGAAATCAACCCCTCTTATAAATCGTTTTTTTTAAATGATATTCCACACGGGGTTATTCTTGTTACAGATGATTTGTCTCCTTCTGATGCAGCTCAGCTTGATTGTACAAAAGTGCAAGGATTGGTGACAGCATGGGGAGGGCCCATGTCTCATACAGCTATTTTGGCACGTACTCTTGGCATTCCAATGGTTGTTGCTGCGGGTGTTGGTATTTTAGCAGTTGAGAGCGATATTCAGGCCATTATTGATGGTGATAACGGGTTTATTTATCTTGATCCTGTTCCTGAAGATGTTGAAGATGTCCAAAAACAGATAAACATTATTGCGCAAAAGCGTGGCAGTGAGGTTCACGTATGTGGATTGCCAGTACAAACGACAGATGGTCAAAGGATTCGTATCATGGCTAATGTCAATTATGCCAATCAGGTTCCTGTTGCACTCAATGTGGGAGCTGAAGGTATTGGACTCATGCGCACAGAATTTTTATTTTTAGACAATTCACACATTCCAGATGAAGAGGCGCAATTTGATGTGTATCAAGCGATGGTTGCAGCTGTAGCAGGTAAGCCATTGATTATTCGCGCGCTCGATATTGGTGGTGATAAACAAGTTACGCATTTACATTTATCTAAAGAAGACAATCCCTTTTTAGGTGTTCGGGGAACACGGCTTTTGTTACGTCGACGTGATCTTCTGATTCCACAGTTGCGCGCTTTGTATCGAGCAGCAAAAGAGGGTGGAGATCTATGGATTCTATTTCCAATGGTTATGTCTGTTTCAGAAATTTTTGCTATGAAAAAGATTGCAGAAGAAGTTCGGAACGATATTGGTGCTCCAAAATTAAAATTTGGTATTATGATTGAAGTTCCAGCAGCGGCTATTATGGCAGATATTTTGAGTGCTCATGTTGATTTTTTTTCGATTGGAACTAACGATTTAACTCAGTATACAATGGCTATTGATCGACAAAACCCTTATCTTGTATCTGAAGCTGATAGCCTTGATCCAGCAGTTTTACGCATGATCCATCAGACTATTCAGGGTGCAGCAAAGCATAAATGTTGGGTTAGCGTGTGTGGAAGTATGGCGGGAGATCCTTTTGCAGCAATGATTTTGGCTGGATTGGGAATTAATGAACTCTCCATGATATCTTGCGATATTTCTTCAGTAAAAGCGCGTTTACAGGCGCATAGTTTTGAAGATATGAAAATTTTGGCAAAAAAAGCATTACAATGTGAAACTGCACAGGCTGTACGCGCCCTTAACGATATGACACAAGGTGATAAAAAATTTTAATGAAATAAAATACTGATCAATTTTATAATTTTTTTAAGTAATTAGATTAGATAATTTTTTTGAAATAAAGTTTATTATTTTCGTGAAGTAGGTTTTAATTTTGGATCTCAATAGCTTAATGAAAAAAAGTCTCTTTGTTTATTATTAAATATAGGTAGTGTGGTATAAAGAGTCTGGTGCTGATTTTTAATTATTCGATTTTTAAAAAATGTGTGCAGCATGTTAATTTGAAGACTATTTTTCATTCGTGATGAATAGTAGTACGGATGAATATTAAAGCTTTTAATGATCCAACTACTAGATTTTTGGTGTTTATCTGCGGAAAATTTTTTTCTTGAAGGTGGATGGTAAGTTGTTATTCGACAAATATTCGTATCTCATTTTGATAAATGAAGTCATTTTTTGAATTTTGAGTGTATAGTTTAAGCTTGCATGTTATTGTTTTCTGGGTATAGTGCAAAGCTCTGGAGAGGTGGCCGAGTGGTTGAAGGCGCACGCTTGGAACGCGTGTATATGGGGAACCATATCGAGGGTTCGAATCCCTCTCTCTCCGCCAAATATTAATAAAATCAATTTTTGTCGATTGTAATGAGTTATTTTTTATCTATTTTATAGTTTTTCGACTATTTTAATTGCATCTTTTTGTAAAAGATCTTCCTTAAAAGTAAAACTTAATTACGACTTTTTTGTTTATGTGACAAAGGAAGAGTTATAGTTACAATGTTTTAGAGCATAATGTTTATGTGCTTTTCTCAGTATTTAAGGCTGATTTCAGTAATTTTATTTAGACATCTGAAAAGATAACGGTGCTTTTTTTATTAAGTATGAGTGTCAAAGTGCATATTAATTTCATTAGCAGCATTTTACATGATGAATATTCATTAACATAACACAATGTCACTTATTGCATAGATATCCAGTATAGTGTGTGGTAACATGGCGAAAGTCTTTTATTTGGAAGTATTTCATCGATTGATGGTAAAGTGTTTATGGTAGAGAATAAAAGATTCTACTTGTTGATGTAGATTTTCATTAAAGAAAATAATCCATATAATATCTTTGTGAATAGGAAAATTTGACTGAATTATAATATTATATATTGGAAAATATATAATATTATAATTTTTATAAAATACAAAACGAACTATATGTGCTAGATTTAGTAAGATGTGTAACAAATTATCCTTTTCATTTTTACGTATCATATTTTAAGTCGTAGTTGGTTTTTTCCTACATTTTTTGTTTTCGTTGAGAAAAAAGAAAGCTTGAAGAAGAATAATGAAAGTATCTAAAAATCATTTATATTTGTGCGTTTTTACGATAGCTGTTTTTTCTTTTTTATTAACCGTAGATATTCAGGCGCGTTCTGGTTCATTTGTGTCATTTTCGTGTAATGAAAACAAACCGTATTATAGATGTAATGATGGCAAAAAGCATAAGATTGCTAATAAAGTGTATCAGTTCGTTGAGGTCTTTGAAGAAGGAAGTAAAAAAGATAATTTTTTTATGTTGCCTGCTACCATAGTAGCAGAAGAATCGGTAACAGTTATCCAAGTAACACATGTAAAAATTATAAGTAGTGCTTATGGTGTGTTTGCTTCAAATAATGGGATTATAGAAATAGATCGTAGATCTATTAAGACTGCTGAAGTGGGTGTTTATGCAGAAAAACAAGGAGCATCTGTTATTTTAACTGATGCAAAAATTAAGGTGGAAGATCAGGAATCTATCCAAGGAACTGCTCTTTTTAGTAGTGTTGATGCAAGCATTAAGATGATAGGATAGGTGGGGCGATCGATGTGAGAAATGCAGCAGCTCTTTATGTAGGGACTAGGGGAAGTGCAATTTTAGATGGTGTTACCATTACTTCTAAAAATCAAAAAGTAGTTAATGAGGAAGATGAAGTCTTCCATACAGCTTTAAATATAAATCAGCATGGTTCTATTCATTTAAAGAATAGCAGTGTTATGGCTACAGATATTCGTGGTTTGTGGACTGGGCTATATGTTAATGCACAGCCGAATGTTGACATGAAAGAGAATATTTCAGTTTCACGGGTTTATATTGATGATTTAATAGTTACGGTGACAGGTGCCCAGCACGGTATACACTTTGATATAGACAAAGGAGACAATGATTCTGAACAAGAGTTTGTTTTTTTTTAACCATTTTTAATGCTCCAGATGGTACAGCTATTTATAGTAGCAAGAGTAGCGGTTATATTGCAGCTTCAAAAGGGACTGAAATCTCTGGCAATTTGTTGTTAACGCTTGAAAAGGAGGATTCTGTAGGAATCTTAGCTGATTCCTCTGTGCTTAAAGGAGGCACTCGTGTTTTTGATGATTCTATCGCAGAACTTTATTTAAGTGGAGATTCAAAATGGATTTTGACAAAAAGGAAAGAAATAAATTGGCAAAATTCGGATCGCGTAATCTCGTCCATTGCATTTGTAAGATTTTCTGATAGTGCTATTGTTTTTGAAACTCCAATATTTACAAAATATCAGATACTTCGTATTGGAAATGGAGCCGAAGAAGTTTTCAGTGTGCAGGGTAATGCGCGTCTTTATTTTAACACCTATATCAATAATGGTGGTTCATTTGATAATCAAAAGACTGATCGGATTTTGATTTATGGTGATGTCTCTGGAAAATCTACAGTTCATGTGCAGTTCATTGCAGAAGATAAAGGAGGAGAAATTGGTAATGAAGATGTTCAAAGTATTTCAATTATTCAAGTGTATGGAAAAGCGGAGGAAGACTCTTTTCAATTAAGTAGTGCTTATATCACGTTGAAGGGTTTTCCTTATCAATACTATCTTCATGCGTATGGTCCCAAATTCTTCTTATGGGAATACAAGTACTGCTCAAAGATTGATTGAAGGCGAGGGGGATTTTTGGGATTATCGACTTGAAAGTAAATATATTGAACCTGCTGCGCTTTTTCCTATCGCGCCTTCTTTTGAGATCGCTCCTCATTCTGAGCTAAAAGTGAGGCTTGTTGTTCCACAAATTTCAACTTATCTGCTTTTGCCAAACGCTTTGTTTCATGCTGATTTGATGGATATTAGCAATCAAAATAGGCAGTTGGAAACTATGCGAACTGCTACTAGTAGATTTTTAAAAATTGATAAAAACCCTACTTTATTTGTGCATGGTTATAGTGCTAACCACCATTATACTTCAAATTTGTCCGCACTTGAATATGGCTTGGGCATCTTACTGAAGACAATTGAGAATCCATATAGTACAACATCTTTTGGGGTGATGGGAATTTATGGAAAACTTTCTTTGCAGCCTCAAAATGTTGAAGAAAGTCAAAAAAGTTCATTAGATAAATGGTCAGTCGTATAGTATATGGCAGCATGCAGCATGATGCGGGTCTTTATCTGGATGGTTTTTTATCCTATGGTCTATTTAAAGGTGATGTTTTTACTTTCGTAGAAGGAAAGACAGCTACATTAAAAGGTAATTCTCTAAGCGCTTCATTGTCTATTGGTAAAGAAAGCATTTATGATAGGGTATAAAGACTTTGTTTTGACCCACAGATTCAGATTATTTATCAACATCTCCAGTTTAATAAAGCACGTGATATTGGTGGCTTTGATATTGAGATGGGAAACCCTGATCAATGGGTAATGCGTGTTGGAGGGAATGTAACAAAGACATTTGTAGTATCTGAAAAGGATCGTGCCACCTCTTTTTATGGTAGCTTCATTTTACTCATAATTTTGAAAGAAAGCAATTTGTGCATTTTAAAGATGCTTTTCAGTTAGCTTCCTTTGGTTCTTCCTTAGAAGCGGGAGTGGGCGTCTATTCGCAATTGTCTCAAAAAAATTATGCTTCACAGTGATTTGGTTTATCGGCATAAGCTTACTAAGTCTGGTTTTTCTGGAGTTCATTTTTCTGCTGGGTTGCGTTATCGCTTTTAAAAGCTCTTTGATAAACTGCAGGTTCAGAGGATTTTTAATTATTTTTTGTAGAAAAATTATTTTTCAATAAAAATCTTTTAGAGACTGAGAAGTGGAGTCTTATATTTATTTTTCAAAATTTAATTTACTAAGTTCTCGGATGGAATTGCTTCTAGATACGAGGTGATGGGTTCGAGAGTGTGTGTATTGGCGTGTTTAGCATAAATGGTAAAGGGAAAATTAGCTCTTTATTTTTGATTTTTCAGCGATTGTTACCCTGAAAAAACTGAATTTCTACAAGGTTTAAAATCGTAATAAGAGTTATATAAAAATATCAAAAAACATTTCTTTTTAGTGATAATCTGAATCCTCAAAAGTGTCCTGATAGGAATTTTTTAAAGATTTTTAAGGTAAAGAAAAAAATTATATAAGCGTCAAAAAAATTTAAAAAATTGTCAATGAAAAAAATCGTGAATGCAGATTTATACCCACTTCCATCCTTTATTCTGTTCCTCTTTCTTGGATAGGATGAGATTTTCTTTAGGAAAAAAACAGATTCCAACAGCAGACAATCATCAATGATTGTTCTGGCAATGTGGTGAATTTTTTTCGGGTGCCGCAGCGTCATTATCAGTTATTTATGGATATGGTGAAGTTTCAGATTAGCAGCAGTCAGGAGTTTCAATGTCTCTCTCAGCCAAGACCCAAATAATTTAACCAACTTGGAGCACGCTGTTCGGTTTTTATATCTGCAACGATTGAGTTTTAGTGGTAAGGTGGTTAGCCGCACTTTTGGTGTTTCAACTGATCGTAGAGCACGATTTAATTATTTTAAAATCGAAGCGTTATTAGAGCTTATTGGAGTGTTGAGGGTTATTACAGAAAGGATTTGTTTAAGCGGGAAGATTATCAGATGATGGCAACGATTCTTGTACAATTAAAAGGGAAGTTCCTTTTCTCTTTAAATGACGTGCCAAAGATTCGAAAAACCTTCAGTCAATTTCATATAAAAGAAGTGGCTACATCTTATACTTTTGTCTTTTCAAATAATACTGCAGCTAAAGAACTGATTATCACGTTTAATAGAAGAAAAAAATACCCTCCGAGGAGGCTTTAAAGCCCCTTTTTTAAAGACCTCTTAAAAACCTTTTTAAAAAATAAATCGATACAAAAATCTAATAGCTACAATAAAAAATTTGATACAAAAAACGCCATGATAAAGGCAGGTTCGAAAACCTTATTCTCTCACCTTTATTTACGTATTCTTCACTTTAAAAAAATACATTAAATCAATAAGTTATACATAATAAAAAAGGTCTGGTGCCCCCAGAGAGACTCGAACTCCCGACCCCCTGATTACAAATCAGGTGCTCTACCAACTGAGCTATAAGGGCGTAACCACACATGGGAAGTAACACAAACTCACAAAAAGGAAAATAGAAAATTATCGATTTTATACATATTTTAAAAAACTTTGTTACAAATTATAAAATAATAAGCTTTTTTATTATCTTGTACTGTCAATATTACTCCCATACCTCTATTTAATAGAGGCAGTGATGAAATTCCACTACTTTATAGTTTTAAATTACGAATCTGAAGAATCTGATTGATTAGAAAGATACTTCTCTAGCCAGTGAATATTATAATTACCATCTGTGATATCTTGATTATTAATAAGATCACGAAATAAAGGTAATGTGGTTTTTATTCCATCAACTACAAATTCGTCTAAAGCACGCCGTAAACGCATCATACACTCTAAGCGTGTACGCCCATGGACAATTAGTTTTCCAATTAGGCTATCATAATAAGGCGGAATACGGTAACCAGAATAAGCGCCTGAATCTACACGAATTCCTAAACCTCCAGGTGTATGAAAATGTGTAATAGTTCCTGGGGATGGCGTAAAGTTAACGGGATCTTCTGCATTGATACGGCATTCAATAGCATGACCAGAAAAGCAGATATCTTCTTGTTTGACTGAAAGCCCTTGACCAGATGCAATATGAATTTGTTCGTGAACTAAATCTATGCCTGTAATTTCCTCTGTTATAGGATGCTCGACTTGTAAGCGAGTATTCATCTCAATGAAGTAAAATTCGCCATTTTCATAAAGAAACTCGATAGTACCTGCGCCACGATATCCAAGTTTAGCGCAGGCATTTGCAACAATATCACCAATTTTTTTCCGTTCAGTTTCATTCAGTGCAGGTGACCTAGCTTCTTCCCATACTTTTTGATGACGTCGCTGAATCGAACAATCGCGTTCTCCTAAATGAAGAGCATTTCCTGCTCCATCACCTATGACTTGAATTTCAATATGGCGTGGTTTTTTTAGATATTTTTCAATGTAAACTGCATCATTACCAAAAACAGATCCAGCTTCTGAGCGAGCTACTTTAAGAGCCATAGCAAATTCCTGTTCAGAATGGGCAACTTTCATACCACGTCCACCACCACCGGCAGAAGCTTTAATAATAACGGGATAACCAATTTCATTAGCAGTACGTAATGCATCTGCTTCTTCTGTGACAGCTCCATCTGAACCTGGTACTACAGGAATTCCAAGTTTTTTAGCAGTTTTCTTTGCTTCAATTTTATCACCCATCATTCGAATATGTGCAGCTGTTGGGCCAATAAATATAATGTCATGAGCTTCTAACACATCTGCAAATTTTGCATTCTCAGAAAGAAAGCCATAGCCTGGATGAACAGCATCAGCTCCCGTAATCTCGCATGCAGCAATAATTTGATGAACACTTAAATAAGAATCTCGAGCTGGGGGAGGACCAATACAAACACTTTCATCAGCAAGGCGGACATGCATCGCATCAGCATCAGCAATTGAATGAACAGCTACAGTCTTTATTCCAAGTTCTTTGCAGGCTCGCAAAACACGAAGAGCAATCTCTCCTCGATTAGCAATGAGGATTTTTCGAATCATAATAAGTTCTCGCTTTATTCAATAACAACAAGTGGTTCACCAAATTCAACAGGTTGCCCATCTTGAACTAGAATAGCAGTTACCTTGCCTGAATGTGGTGAGGGAATTTGATTCATCATTTTCATTGCTTCAACGATAAGTAATGTTTCTCCTTCAGAAACATTTTTTCCTACTTCTATAAAGTTTTGTGCGCCTGGTGAAGGTGCAAGATACACCGTACCAACCATTGGAGATGTTATCGCATTCTTTGATTTATCTTCCTGTGCAAGAGGTTCAGTTGTTGGAGTTGAAGGGGGGGATGATACGGCAACAGTAGGAGTGGAAACAGGGGCATAAATTGTTTGTTCAGGAGCGACGGAGCTGTTTTGACGTGATACACAAATACGAAGTCCACCCTGTTCAAGTTCAATATTAGTTAAATTCGTATCATTCAAAATTTCAGCAAGATCGCGGATAATTTTCGTATTAATTGCGGTATGTTTTGTCGCATCCACTTTTTTTGTTGCCATTTTACTTTTAACTCCTTGATCAATGAAGACCATTATTGTTTAAATTTTATGATTGAATATCTTTAGATTACGGATGACTTTTTTGAGAATTTTTTAAGACCTGTACTTTTTTTGATATTTTTACTCATTGTATTTTGCAGCTTTAAGCTTATGTTTATCATGCAAAGTTGCATTTATAAGCTTGTTGATAAAAAAGAGAAAGCAAAAAAAGAATCATAAATTTTCCACTTTGCGGTATTTTCATAAAGTTGACAAGGTAAACGGGTTATTTATTGCATATTTTTTATTAATTCTTCTAGAATATTTTTGCTTACGGCTCCGATAAGCACTTTATCCCCAATGATATAAGAAGGGGTACCTGTGATATTTAATGCAGAAGCAATTTGAATATTTTCTTTAAAAGAGTTCAACAGAGTAGGATCTTTTATTGCATTGCGCAATTTTCTTTCATCTGCTCCTAATGAAATTGCTATTTTTATAGCTGTAGCTTCATTTGCACGACCTTGATTAGTTAAAAGTGCTTTATAAAATTGAGGATATTTCTCTGGAAGCTGTTTTCGAAAAGCATATGCAACAGTATGTGCAGCAGTAGAATCGCGTCCCAAAATTGGTAAATCTTTAACAATAACCCGTAAATTAGGGTATTCTTTTATTAAGCTTTCTATGTGGTGATAAGAGCTTTTACAGAATTTACAATTATAATCAAAAAAATCAACAAGCGCTATTTTACCATTTGGGTTTCCTAAAACAATATCATGAGGAGATTGAAAAATTTCTTTTTTCAATGAATTAATGACCGAAGATTGTTTTTGGGTTCTTTGTTCTTCTAGTTTTTCTAGTTTTTCCTGAAGGATAAACTGCATTTGAATCATAATTTCTGGATTAGTAAGTAAATAATCTTTTACAACTTTTTGAATATCATGATCGTTAATATATGGTACAATCTTTTCTTTCAGTTTAGACAAAAAAGCAGGATCTTCTAAAAGCTGTGTTTTTAGTTTTCCTAAATTCACATCATTTGATATTTTTTCGTTTAACTGTGCATGCGATAAAGAAGGTGAGTAGATTAAAGAAATACTCAGCATAATTGCTACTGAAAATTTTGCAATGAGTGTCGTTTTTGAATGTTGAGGCTGATAGGTCATCTGTGTGCCTTCATATTTTTATTTTCGATTATGATGCCAGTAAACTATATGAAAACTATTGCGGATATGCAACAAAGCATTTAACTGTAGCATAAATCTTGTAGGATGTAGAGAAAACATCAGTTTTTTCTTTATTATAAGAAGGTTTAGAAAACTTCATGTAACGCATGTTTTTTTACGATAATCGTGTTTTGTGCAATGGTTGAAAATTTTTCTCCTTTTTATCGAATATTATCTTAATTTATCGTCAAAAAGGCACGTTAATAATTTGATTGAAAGCACCAACATTAATTTTTGGCTGTTGTTTTATTGCATACAGTGAAACAAAATAAATCTAATATGAAAAGTGAGATTATGAAAACCACAACGCATTATGACTTGTTTATTATTGGTGGGGGAATAAACGGATGTGGATTAGCGAGAGACGCAGCTGGACGTGGGTTTAAAGTGGGATTGGCTGAAATGAATGATCTTGCATCAGGCACATCAAGTGCGTCCACAAAGCTCATTCATGGCGGTCTTCGTTATCTTGAACATTATGAATTCAAACTTGTTCGTGAAGCATTGAAAGAGCGAGAGGTCATTTGGCGTATGGCACCACATATTGTGCGTCCTTTACGTTTTATTCTTCCTTATCATAAAAAATTACGTCCTGCTTGGATATTGCGCTTTGGGCTTTTCATTTATGATTATCTTGGTGATTGGCATCAAAAACTGTGGCGTAGTAAAACAGTTAATTTGTCAAAAAATTTTTCCTCTACACTTAAAAAAGAATATCAGAGAGGTTTTGAATATTCTGATGCAAGAGTAGATGATGCGCGGTTGGTGATTGCTAACGCTCGTGATGCAGAAAAGTGGGGCGCTGATATAAAGGTACGGACGGAAGTTCTTTCCTTAAAAAGAGAAGAAAAAAAGTGGCTTGTAATTCTTCGAGACAAGTTACGTGGCAAAGAATATTGCGTCACGACTTCTTATGTCGTAAATATGACAGGGCCTTGGATTAATCATGTTTTAGAAAATGTATTAGACTATAAAGAAAATCCACCAGTACGACTGGTGAGAGGTTCTCATATTCTCGTTCCAAAGCTTTACGATCATGATCGTGCTTATATTTTTCAAAACAGTGATGGACGTATTATATTTTCTATCCCGTATCAAGAAGAGTTTACATTACTTGGAACAACAGATTGTGATTATCAGGGTGATCCTGCTAACGTTCATATTACGGATGCAGAGATTGATTATATCTGTGCAGCAGCGAGCGAATATTTTATACAGCCAGTATTGCGTGAAAGCATTAGTTGGACTTACTCTGGTGTTCGCCCACTCTATGATGATGGATCTTCAAAAGCACAAGAGCTTACACGTGATTATGTTTTAAAAGAAATGGGCACAGAAAGTATTCCACGAATTCTTAATCTTTATGGTGGAAAGATTACAACTTATCGAAAATTAGCTGAAGATGTGATGAAATTTGTTGAAAAAGCGCTTGGGACAAAGGGAGCGCCGTGGACAGCTCATTCAACACTTCCTGGGGGCGATTTTCCATATAATCGGTTAGATATAATCGAAAATAAGATCGCTTTTTTCATATCAGATTTAGATTCTTTTACATGTCGCAGACTTGCTCGCTCTTATGGTTCTGAGGCATTAATAATATTTGCAAATGGTAAAGCAGATAAAGGAAAAGATTTTGGGCATGGACTTTATGAAGTAGAAGTAAAATGGTTAATGGAAAAAGAATGGGCTAGGACATGTGAAGATGTATTATGGCGCCGTTCAAAACTTGGACTTTTGTTTAATAAAGAAGAGGTTGATGTTCTTTCCAATTATATGCAAAACAAAAGAGGGAGTGAACAAAATTTATGATGAATTCATCTTTAGAGAGTTTACGTTGTTTTATTATGACATCTATTTGCGGAATCTATTGAAAAGCGCTACAGGAAGATAAGGTGTAATGATATAAGTTATTTAACGATTTATTTTATGAATTATAAAAATAAGAATATATTTAAATACTGTATTAGAGAATAATAAATGACCTTATACTTGAAGAAAAGCTCTATTTAATAACTTATTATAATTACATTTATATTTAATGAAATTATTATATACATATAAATAAATTATTTTAATATATAATATATTTTTATTTTTTCTTTATTTAAATTTATAATAGTTTTTAGGTTTTTTAAAAATCAATTGAATATAAATTGTTTTTTACATCTATTAATCGAGAAAAAAGATAATCTTTTTATGAAGTCAAAAAAGTGAATATTTGTAATGTGTGAATGGGGAGCTATGAATAGAAACGTGAGAATAATATTTTTATGACATTTTATAGTTCTCCATCACCAGTAAAATTCGCAGTTGCGCCAATGTTGGATTGGACAGATCGGCATTGCAGGTTTTTTTATCGCCTTTTAACAAAAAAGGCACTGCTTTATACTGAAATGGTTGTAGCCGATGCTGTAATTCATGGTAATCGTGAACAACTATTGGCTTTGCACCATCAAGAACATCCAATTGCCTTGCAATTAGGGGGATCAGATCCGCAAAAATTGGCAGAGGCAGCGAGAATTGCAGAAAGTTTCGGTTATGACGAAATAAATCTCAATGTTGGTTGCCCATCACATCGTGTTCAGGCAGGTATATTTGGTGCTTGTTTGATGTTACATCCCAATGTTGTGGCAAATGCTGTAGAAGCGATGAAGAAAGCTGTTACTGTATCTGTAACTGTTAAATGTAGGATTGGTGTGGATGAGCAAAATGAAGAATTAACTTTAGACCTTTTTGCTGATCAAGTTTGGAATGCTGGGTGTGATGCACTTTGGGTACATGCACGTAAAGCATGGTTACAAGGGTTAAGCCCGAAAGAAAACCGAGATGTTCCTCCGCTTAATTATGAAAGAGTTTATAAATTAAAACGTAAATATCAAAATAATTTCATTGGGATAAATGGTGGAATTAAATCAATTGATGAAGTAAAAAAACATTTGACTTTGTGTGATGCAGCTATGGTTGGTCGACGGATTTATCATGATCCAGCTTTGCTAAAGCACGTTGATTCTGAAATATATGGTGAATTACAGAACGATCTTAGCGATTATGATCTTATTGAGCATATGTGTGATTACGCTGCCCAACATATCGCATTAGGTGGACGATTGTCTCATGTGACACGTCATATGATTGGTTTGTTTCATGGTCAAGATGGAGCACGTCGATGGCGGCAAGTATTATCAAATGATGCAACAAGAAGAGATGCGGGCGTGCATGTTTTAAAAGAAGCTTTTTCTGCTTTCATTTCACAATAATTTTATGAAATAATATGTATCAAAACTTAGCTTTTTTAAAGCTCTGTTTTTTGAAAAAGCTTTCTTAAAAGCAACTTTATTTTATAAACTATAGGAAGTTGTTATTATTTTCATTGAAAATATGTCAATGATATATACTAAATAATGTGCTTATCATTATTACTCAATACAAAAATAGATCGTGAAATGGATGATCTGTAAATCGGGGGAAAACAGTTATGTGGTTAAAAGATTGAATATACCAATAATTTTGTTAATAATATTTAATATGCTTAAATCTCTTTTTTAAAAAAACAACAAATTATTCATATCCTGTTTATATGACAAGATTCTAATGACGCATTATCAATTTTAAAAGGTATCTTTATATGACCATCAGTCCGTTTGATGATTTCCGTGCTTTACTTAAAAATTTACCTGTTGCTGATGAGTCTTCTATAATTTTGGCAAAAAAACGACAAGAAATTTTAACAAAGACGCAAGGATCGCTAGGAAAATTGGGAGATATTGCAGTTTGGTATGCAGGATGGAGAGGTGCAGAAAAGCCTATTATAATGCGGCCTTTAGTTGCAATTTTTTCTGGGACTCATGGTATCATAGATGAAAATATTACACCATTTCCGCAATCTATGACGCAAAAAATGGTACAAAATTTTGCTGCGGGAGGTGGTGCTATTAATCAAATTTGCATAGCTTATGATCTTGGACTGAAGATATTTGATTTGGCACTGGAATATCCAACAATGAATATTACCAAAGATGCAGCGATGGATGAGCGTACTGCAGCTGCTACAATGGCGTTTGGAATGGAATCCATTGCTGGTGGAACAGATCTTGTGTGTATAGGTGAAATGGGTATTGGGAACACGACGATAGCTTCAGCTTTATGTTTAGCATTGTTTGGTGGAGAAGTTGAGGAATGGGTAGAAAAAACCATAGAATCTGATGAAAAGTTTTATCAGCGTAAAATAGCAGCCGTTAAGACAGCTATTGCTTTACATAAGCATAATTTTGATGATCCTTTTGAAGTAATGCGTTGCCTAGGAGGGCGTGAAATTGCTGCTATGGTGGGTGCCATTTTAGCTGCAAGGATGGAAAAAATACCAGTTATTTTGGATGGTTTTGTAGCAACAGCAGCAGCAGCAGTACTTTATAAAATGCATCCAAGAATTCTTGATCATATAATTGTTGGGCATATTTCTTCAGAGTCAGCGCATCGCAAGATTTTAGAAAAAATTGGGAAAGAACCACTTTTAGATTTGGGAATGTGTTTTGGTGAAGGGATTGGTGCAGCTATGGCAGCTGGTGTTGTCAAAGCTGCAGTCTTAACGCACGCACAAATGACACTTTTCAAACAAGAAGATTTAAGTATTTAAGGGATTATAGCGTAATTATAAAGCTAAAAAAATTCTTTAAGAGTTTGATTTATTAATTTTTTGCAGTTTTACATAGTTAATGAGGGAAGCTATGTAGTTAATGTGTTCTATTATTACAAATTAAGATGTTACGAATATCAATTTTAGCAATTAATTTTTTGTACCAAAGATTATAAGTTACAATATTAGAAATGATAACGCACAATTGATAGTTAATATTTTTACTCATACGATAAATTCGATAGCTTTGAGTTTTCTACACAATTTTTAAAAAGCGCTTAAAGCATTTATGCTTGTATGTATTGGTATAAATAAAAACAAAAATAGTGATATGTGCATTTAAATTTAGGGGGGAAATAAACATGGTATCACAACGTTGAATAACACTCTGTCCTTTAAATTTTTGAATTTTCTTTCGATAAGATGTTATGAAAAGTTCAATTTTTTAATGATATCAATGATAAGAAATGTCACATTTTCTTGTAAAAGATATAAGATTTTCGATAAGAATAATCCATATTTTTCTTTTTTAATAGCCAGTTTATAAAAATTTACGTACTAAATTGCGGAGGTACACAATAAGTTCATCATGAAACCATGGATTTTTCTGTAACCAAAAAGTGTTTCGCCATGATGGGTGGGGTAAAGGCATAACATTATAGCCTCGAGGTTGACGTATGGAAAGAATATTTTTCCAATCACTGACGGTTGCTGAAACGGTTTTATGTTTGAGCTCTGTAATATGCCATTTTTGTGCATAACTTCCAATAGCTAAGACAAGCTTTATTTGTGGCATAGCTTGAAATACCTTTTCATGCCATATTTCTTGACATTCACGTCTTGGTGGTAAATCAGATTTATTTTGGTCATAGCCTGGAAAACAAAATCCCATAGGAACAATAGCAAATAGAGATTTGTTATAAAATTCATCTCTAGTTACGTTAAGCCAATTACGTAATCTTTCACCAGAACGATCGTTAAAAGGAATAGAACTTTCATGTACACGTAATCCTGGTGCTTGACCTGCGATTGCGATCGAAGCTGTATTGGATAAATAAACCACAGGTTTTGGCTCGTGTGGAAGAGGAGGAAGATAATGTGGACATTTGATACAAACACGACAGGAGTAAATTTGTTTTTCAAGTTTTATAATTTGACTACACTGTTGTTGCTTCATAGGTAAGCGGAAATTTAAAGAATGCGTTTTAGAGCAGAAAATACTTTCTTTATTCTGTCCAAGGATGCGTCTTTCGCCATTTTTTCGGTTGTTGAAAATTTGATTGCCATATTCCTCTTTTTTTCTGTCTGGCTTCTTGTTCTTCTTTAGGGTAACTATAATAACTTACAGCCCAACCATTGCGTACCATCGTTGCATTTATATTGCTGACTTGCTTTGTTTTACATGTCGCAAGAATGCGATGATATTTATCTTTTTTGTACCAATAACATGTGATAGGCTGATTTGCTATAAGTTGTTTTAAATATTTTTTTGCTTCAAGTCCACATGGATATCGTGATTCCTTTGTGCCACAAAATTGGCGAAGCTCTGGAGCATCAATCCCTATCAGTCGGATAATAACAGAAGAAATCGTGATTGAATCGCCATCAATAATAGACGCATTTCCTTTGATAAAGGCTTGGGAACTAAAATTGTCCTTTGGGGAGCATATTTGAGCACACTTGAGATAAATTGTCACAAAGACAATAAGTGTGATTGCCGCAAGAATGCTAAGACCGATAAGCTTTAATTTAAAGCTTTTTAGATAAAACTGAGAGCTTTTTTTTCTCATAAAATTAAAAAACTGCTATCATGATACGCTTGTTTTGGAAAACATTCACTTAACAGCTTTTGCGACAAGCTTTCATTATTTTGATAAAAATAAACGTACTACCCAATTATAACAAAAATATAGCGAAAAAATTTTGTGTGTTCAATTCATTTTGAATCTTGACTATATAATTAAAACAAGTCAAACCCACTACGGTGATGATACCCACGATCAAGGTGGCGATCAATAAATCTACTTCATTTAAGCATAATAGCGTTATAGTTATAAAAACCTAAATGCACTTTTGTTTTGTGGAGATCGCCAGATTGTTTCCACTTTTTATAAAAATATCCTCTAGAAACTAAATTCAGAGATCAATAAAATCTACCTCTTTTTTCGGTTACAGCAGTTTCCAGTTAAATGGTAAAGTCAATTACTTAATTTTCGTTTCTTTGAATTCAACATGCTTTTTCACAACTGGATCATATTTACGTTTGCTCATTTTATCTGTCATTGTGCGGCTATTTTTTTTTGTCACATAAAAAAAACCAGTATCTGCAGTTGATAAAAGCTTGATCTTAATGGTTGCTGCCTTAGCCATAATATAAGGATCCTATTTATACTGAAAACAATATCACTTTGCTCCCAAAATCTATTTTTGGTGCAATCAGATTTTGCAATACACTACGGATGTTCTAAAAAAAGTCAAGAGCTGATTAATTTTCTCATAAATTCGATCAAAACAAAATTAATATATAAGTAAAAAACAAATGAATACAGAAAAATTTAAATACTTTAAGAATATCTCATAGATTATCCGATAATGATTAATTTAATGCGCATATCGATACAATAAAAGAGGATAAAAACAGCATGAGTAGTAGCTGTATTCATGGAGATTGAGATATGTGCCTAAACTGTGCAAGCTTGACTACATAAAAATCAGCAAATTCGCCCGTGAAAAACAAAAGAAAAAACATCAAAATTTATAACTGTAAAATTCATAATTGTTTGATTATAGTGGTATCTTATAAAATTTTTAATATAGCGTAAAATAATGCAGCTTATAGGAAAATGGAGCTGATACTTTGTGCAATCACTTATAATGCTTAGTGTAGAAATTTAAGAGTAAAACATTATTAATAAGCACGGAGGATAGCCATAAAGAATATTACCTTATTTTCGCTATATCCAATGATCAATATTAAAGATGTTATAAGGAAAAATTTTTTTATTTTAAAAGTACTATAAAGAAGTACGATCATTGTTGATTAAGATAAAAAAATATAAAAAATAAATAGTATATGCTGACTTCCTTTAAATTTTTAGACTTAAATTTCTAAAATTTAAAAACGTGATATGGCAGAAAGTACAATAAGGATGGAGTCGATCGTAAAAGTACAGATTTTTGTATTTTCACTTTTGATTGTCAGCATTGGATGTGTTGCAAACTTTAATTCAATATCATAAATGGAATCAAAATCATACTTCTTAAGTGGTGTGTAATTGTTGATTTAAAGTGTTGAAAAGTAAATGTAATGGTCATGAGGAACTTCTAATATGAATTAAAAAGTGATCAAATCCGTATTGCTTAGAGAAAATAGGCGTCTAGGAAGCCGAAATATTTCAGAGTCACCTATATGCTTACACCTGAGCAATATTATTTTGGCAATAGTGTAAGCATAAGACAATCTAACCAAAAAGATGGATTATAATAATTGTGGCAATTTTTTGCAATTGTTTTGCAATAGTCGGTAGCGCTATTAAAAATAAATTTATTCATTATAGATTCTTTTAATTTATTTAATATCTAATTACTTTAAAGTTTATTTTAATAAAAATTAAAATACAAATATTAACAATAAAAAATAATTATAAATTTAAAGAATTTATACCTTATTATTTATATAATTTCATTAATTATTAACTGTATAATATAGTAAAAATTCTTTATTTTTATTATCATTTGTTTATTTTTACTTTATTTATTCTATAAAAATTATCGTTTTTTTGTTTTCAATTTTGTTTTATGGTGTGATGCAGATGAAAAAGCGATTGGACGAGGTTCTGTTAATATTTCAAAGCATAAAGCGCCAGCAAAAGGCTGCACTTTTATAAGTTTTACTTCTACTATATCACTTAGTTGATAACCTTTATGGCTACGCTTTCCTATAAGGATATATTTTGCTTCATCAAAATGATAATAATCATTTTTTAGTGTAGAAATATGTACAAAGCCATCTGTGTTTAATTTGTCTAGCGAGATAAAAAGACCTGCTTTTGTAACTCCAGAAATGCGACCTGTGAAAGTATGACCGATTTTATTTGTTAAATATTGCGCGACAAGCCGGTCAATAGTTTCTCTTTCAGCCATCATTGCACGACGCTCATATAAAGAAATTTGTGTGGCAATTTCTGTAAGATTTTTTTCTTGTGCGTCCACTAATTGGTCATTCCCTAGTTTTAAAGCTTTAATGAGTGCTCGATGAATAATTAGGTCAGCATAACGACGAATTGGTGATGTAAAGTGTGTATAATTATGCAAATTTAAACCAAAATGGCCAATATTTTTTGGATTATACTCAGCTTGAGATTGTGAGCGCAAAATAACTTGGTTGACCAATTCTTGTTGTTGAGTATTCGTGACTTTTGCTAAAATGCCATTAAGACGTGCTGATGTCAGTTCTGCTCCTCGAGAAAGTGATATCCCTAAACTATGGAGAAAATTTCGCAATATTTCTTGTTTTGCAAGAGAAGGTTTATCGTGAATTCGATAGATGAGGGGCTGATTATGTTCTTTTAATGTTTCAGAAGCTGCAATATTAGCTTGTATCATAAATTCTTCAATTAAGCGATGCGCCTCTAAGTGTGTTTCTATCACGACATCTTTAAGCGATCCATTTTGATTAAGAATAATCTTTTTTTCAGCTATTTCTAATTCTAGCGGCTGTCGACGATTACGTGCAGTTTTGAGAGTACCATAAGCCTTCCATAATGGCTGTAAAACGTTTTCGAGAAGAGGTAGCATTTTTTCATTTATATTTCCATCGACTGCTGATTGTACTTCTTGATAAGATAATTTGGCTACTACACGCATCATAATACGGTGAAAACTATGTTTTTGTTTATTCCCATTTGCATCAAAAACCATACGAACCGCTAATGCTGGTCTATCTTTTCCTTCGCGCAAAGAACATAAATTATTAGAAATGCGCTCTGGAAGCATTGGTACGACGTAATTAGGAAAATAAACAGAATTCCCCCGTTTTAATGCTTCTCTATCTAAAGCGCTTCCTGATTTAACATAGTGAGAAACATCTGCAATTGCGACGATGATAATCCAACCGTCACTATTTGCAGGGTCTTCATCATTTGTTGCATAAACTGCATCATCATGATCTTTTGCATCTGGTGGATCAATTGTAACAAGCGGTAAATGTCTCCAATCTTCACGATTATCTATGCTGGCAGGTTTTGCGTTTTTTACTTGCTCAAGAACATCTTCAGGAAAAATATAAGGAATTCCTCTCGAAAGAAGAGCAATCATTGAAAATGCTTTTTCACTATCAATGTGTCCTAAAACATTCTTTATTTTTGCACTTTTCAGTCCATAACCAGTACTGTTTTTAATTTCAACTTCAACAAGATCACCAGATTCCATCTTAATTTCTGAAGATGTATCAACGATCAGTTCGCTAATTTTGCGTTCTATAGGCTCAAGTCGCCATTGACCATTTTCTAATTTTCTTATTATGCCGAGTGCACTCTTTTGAGGTACGTCAATTTTACGAATAATTCGTCCTGTATAGGGGATGTTTTGAGAAACTTTGTTTTGAAAAACTTTTACAAGAACATGATCTCCAATACCAATGCTTGTTCCTTTTATCCGATGAGAAGGGAATATTTCAATATTTGGTTTTAGATCATTTTTCCATTCAAGAGGTTGTGCAATAAAACTTCCGTCTTCATCGCGTGCGCTAATTTTCGCTAAAGCAACCGGCGGCAATTTTTCCTTATTTATTGCCTTTTTATGGCGTTTTGGTATTAAATTATAATTTTTCAAATCACGCAATATATCCCTTAACCAGATGCGTGCATCACCTTTTAAGTTAAAAGCTTTAGCGATTTCACGTTTGCTTGATTGATCAGGATTATCCTTAATAAAAGTCAAAATCTCTTCTTTATCGGGCAGCTGCTCCATATTCAAAAATTGAAAATATTTTGTTTTTTTTTCGCCTGTAGCCAAAATTTATGTCTCTTTCGTTTTGGAAGGGGCTTTTGGGGAAGTTGTTTTTTTACCAGACGCTTTAGCCGATATAAGTTCTAATGCTTCTGAAAGTGTCACATTAATTGGATCTTTATCTTTTGACAATGTTACATTAATTTTACCCCAATTAACATATGGGCCATAACGTCCATTGCGCACGGTAACAGCCCCTCCATCTGGGTGATCTCCTAATGTAGCAAGTGCTGCAGTTGTGGTTTTGCTCCTCTTTGTTTTATTGTCTTGTTTTTCTGCAAGCACAGTAACAGCACGATTGATACCAATATCAAAAATTTCATCTGCGTGTAGAAGGGGAGCGTATTTTCCATCGTGGGAAAGGTAAGGGCCATATCGTCCAATTGTGGCTGTGATGATTTTGCCTGTTTCAGGATGAATTCCAATTTCACGAGGTAAAGATATTAAAGCCAAAGCTTTATCAAGAGTCATATTTTCTGCTTGCCATTCTTTTGGTAATCCTGCGCGTTTAGCCTCTTTGCCTTCACCAAGTTGAATATATGGTCCAAAGCGACCATTACGAAGAGAGATATCTTTTTCTGTTTTAGGGTCGACACCAAGCACAACAGGTTCATCATTGTGCATAGCTTCATTTTCTTTTCCTGTATCTGTGCCAAGTTGGCGTGTATATTTGCAACTGGGATAATTGGAACAACCAACAAATGCACCATACCGGCCTAATTTTAATGATAACTGTCCATTTGTACAAAGAGGACAAGAACGGACATCACTGCCATCTTCACGAATAGGAAATGCAAGAGGTGCTAATGTTACATTTAAAACATCAAGAACATTTGTTATACGTAATTCTTGTATATTGGTAATAGATGCATTAAACTCATCCCAGAAATCTTGTAGAACATCTTTCCAAGAAAGTTTTCCATCCGATATAAGATCCAATTTTTCTTCAAGATCTGCTGTAAAACCGTATTCTACATAACGATTAAAGAAATTTTCAAGAAAGGCTGTAACGATACGCCCTTTAGCATCAGGGGTAAGCTTTCGTTTATCAATCACAATATATCCACGATCACAAAGTGTGGCTAATGTGGATGCATAGGTTGAGGGGCGACCAATTCCTAGTTCTTCAAGCTTTTTAATTAATGAAGCTTCAGAATAACGGGGAGGTGGTTCTGTGGTATGTTGTACAGCTTCAACCTTTTCTTTTGTAAGTGTTTCGCCAGTATTTATTTGTGGCAGACGTGTTGATTCATTTTCTTCATTATTTTCTTCATCTCGTTGATCGGTGTAGACAGAAAGAAAACCATCAAAACGAATAACGGAGCCTGTTGCGCGTAAATTTGCGTGATTTTTTCCTTGCAGTGCTTCAATTTCGACAGTTGTACGTTCAATTTCAGCAGAACACATTTGACTAGCAATAGCTCGTTTCCATATCAATTCATAGAGCTTTGCTTGATCATTATCGAGAAAACTGCTTACTTGATTAGGGGTACGCTGAAAATCCGTGGGACGGATAGCTTCATGTGCTTCTTGTGCGTTTTTTGCTTTTGATGAATAAAAGCGTGGCTTTTCAGGAATATAACTATTACCAAAGGTTTCATGAATCACTTTTCGTGCTGAATCAATTGCTTCTGGTGCTATTTGCACACCATCGGTACGCATATAAGTAATAAGCCCTGCCATCTCACCGTCAATTTCAATGCCTTCATAAAGTTTTTGAGCAATTTGCATAGTGCGAGAAGCTGAAAAACCTAGTTTTGAAGAAGCAGCTTGTTGTAAAGTAGATGTCGTAAATGGAGGGAAAGGATTTCTTTTTGTGGGTTTTGCTTCAACATTTAATGTACGATACTCTGCTTCCTCCAACATAAAGCGAATCTGATTTGCTTGTTCTTGAGATTGAATATCAAGTTTTCCAATCTTTTTTTGATTAAACATTGTTAATTTTGCACGAAAACCGTCATCTCGAATAGTTTTTAAGCATGTTGTAATAGACCAATAATCTTCTTTAATAAAATGTTCTATTTCTGATTCACGATCACAAATAATACGCAAGGCAACCGATTGTACGCGACCAGCTGAGCGAGCACCAGGGAGTTTGCGCCATAAAACGGGTGAGAGTGTAAAGCCAACAAGATAATCGAGAGCGCGCCGTGCGAGGTAGGCATCTACGAGCGATATATCAATATCACGCGGATTATTCATAGCATCGAGCACAGATTTTTTAGTGATGGCATTAAATACAACCCGTTTAATGGGTTTATCATTTAAAACTTTTTTCTGATGAAGAACATCCAAAATATGCCATGAAATGGCTTCTCCTTCGCGATCAGGGTCTGTTGCTAAGATGAGGCTATCAGCTTCTTTGACTGCTTTTGCTATTTCATTTAAACGTTTAGCCGCGGCAGTATTGATATCCCATTTCATCGCAAAGTCTTGATCAGGTAAAACGGAACCATCTTTTGCAGACAAATCACGGACATGGCCAAATGATGCGACTACTTTATATTGAGATCCAAGATATTTATTAATTGTTTTTGCTTTAGCTGGAGATTCAACGATAACGATATTCATAATTTTACCCGAATGTTGAAATAAAAATTCTTTTTATAAACTCCTTTCGCAGGAATAGCTAATGGCAATTGGTTAAGAGCACATAAAAAACATTATATTATACAACTTTTGATTGTTATTATTAAAATACACCCTATATAGAACTGTAAGATTTATTTTCCACAGCTAATACAGCAGTTAATACAAAAGAATACGGCGAAAGACAAAGATAACGTCTATTGAGAGGTGGGGGAGAATACTCAAGGATAGAAGATTATGTTTATAAATCATTTAAAAGTTATCCAATATATTACAGATATGTCACAACAAATGAACCAAATGGCGCGTCAAGCTCGTAGTCCGCTTTTAGCATTACTTTTGGATATGGTAGCCAAAGAGGGGCAAAGTATTCTTAACAGCGCTGAAACTCTTGGGGAAGATCCGAACTCGACAATGACACATAACCACCAGAGTGTCGAATAAGCTTGCCAGCAAGATCGAGTTCAACCAGCAAGAGGTAAAGGTTTTGCAATGAAACGCCTGAATGTGTACTGAGCGTGTCTAAGTCGATTGGGGTTGTCGAGAGGGCAGAGAGAACGGCTGCGCGTTCCGCAGTGTTCTCGAGGGGAGCGATTTTGTCATTCGTTACATTCGTTGAGCTTAAATTTTCTTGCTCAAAAAGAGAGCTTGATTCCTCGAAAAGATTAAGCTGGGGGTTAACGGTATTTGGGATGAGGGGTGTAAGTGTTTCTACGATGTCAGAGGGATGCGTGGTAAGCAAGGCGCCGTCTTTGATAAGGTTGTTTGTACCAACTGATCTTGGATCGAGTGGGGAACCAGGAAGGGCGAAAATCAGTCGTCCCAGTTCGGTAGCTTGGCGCGCTGTAATGAGAGATCCTGATCGCATGGCAGCTTCTACAACCAAGAGACCAAGTGATAAACCTGCAATAATACGGTTTCTTCTTGGGAAATCGATAGCGCGAGGCTTCCAAGAAATGGGCATTTCGCTGATAATTGCTCCACCGTTGGCAATAATATCTTCATATAATTTTTTGTTTTCAGGAGGATAAATGTGATCAATTCCACCAGCCATAACTGCAACTGTGCCTGTTAACAAACTTGCTTGATGAGCAATGCTATCAATTCCACGAGCTAATCCAGAAATAACTGTAAAGTCAGCATTACCAAGAAAATGAGCAAATTGAGCGGTGAGTTTTTTGCCAGCTGCTGAAGCATTTCGAGAGCCCACAATTCCAACAGAAGGTTTCTGAAAGACCGAAAAGTTGCCTTTTATAGCAACAAGTGGTGGTGACGCTTCCGTTACCTTAAGAAAGGCTGGATAATCTGGTTCTCCCATACCGACAAACCGAATACCTAATCGTTCGGCTTTTTGCATTTCTTTTTCAGCATCTTCTAGTGTTGCTATTCGAATAGATGTAGTAAGACCGCCTTTTTTACTAAGCTCAGGAAGAGCTTCTAGAGCATTTTCTGCTGTTTTATAATGATCAATTAAATTGCGAAAACTAACTGCTCCAATATTTTCACTCCGCAACAACCGTAACCAGTTTAGACGTTGACGATCTGTGAGCAAAATTCCTTTATTTATCCCCGTTTTGAGTACCAATCTTGCTTTCTTTCCCAACTAATAATCTACCGATATTTTCGTAATGTTTTATAATTACGAATATACTCATCACAATCAACATATAATAAGCATAGAGATAAGGATAGAAAAAATAAACAAATATTGGAGTGATAATAACGGCAATGAGCGCGGATAATGAAGAGTAACGAGTAAATAAAAAAAATGCCATCCACACAATAATAAAAACAATTGCTGCTGGCCAATAAAATCCTAAGCATACACCAAGATAGGTAGCGATGCCTTTCCCACCTTTAAATTTAAGCCATATTGGGAAAAGATGTCCCAAAAAAGCGAAAAAACCAGCTAAAATAATAATGATATTATTTTCTGTAGAGTAATTTAAAAACTTTACAACAAGAACAACAAGAGTCCCTTTTAATATATCGCAAAGAAGAGTAAGAGCAGCAACTTTTTTATTTCCCATTCGTAAAACATTTGTAGCTCCAATATTTCCAGAACCAATTTTTCTCACATCACCAAGCTTGGCTAATCGTGTAAAAAGCAGTCCAAATGGGATAGATCCGATGAGATAGGACATAAGAAAGATAAATAATGTATAGAGCTGAAAAGGTGTTTCTAGTACATTCATGAAAAATCCTATTGTTGATTAAGTTTAAAAACTGGTTGTCCTTTAACAAAGGTTTGGAGAACACGTCCCTGAAAGCGGGCATTTTCAAAAGGTGTATTTTTTGAACGTGAATACAACTTATCTGTGGACACTACCCATGGCTCATCAAGATCAACTACAATAAGGTCTGCATGAGCACCTTTTTTGAGTGTTCCTGCATTAAGGCCAAAGAGTCTTGCTGGTGCTGTTGACAAAAGTTCAGTTAATCGTAGCAAAGAGATAGCATTATTGTGATAAAGGCGTAAAGCTGCGCTTAGTAAAGTTTCCATGCCAATAGCGCCTGCCGATGCATCACTAAATGGTAAATTTTTTGTATCAATATTCTGAGGATCATGAGAAGAAACGATAATATCTATCGTTCCATCTTTTATGGCTTCAATCATTGCTATACGATCTTCTTCAGTACGCAATGGGGGCATGAGACGGAAAGAGGTACGATATTCACCAATATCATTTTCGTTAAGAGACAAGTGATTAATAGATACACCAGCGGAAATTTTTGCATTGCGTTGCTTCCCTAGACGAATAGCATCAGCAGACATAGCTGTAGATATTTGCGCAGCATGATAGCGTGCTTGTGTCAATGCTGCCAGTCGTAAATCTCTTTCAAGTGGGATAACTTCTGCTTCGCGAGGTATTCCAGAAAGACCAAGCCAGCTTGCTAGCAGACCTTCATTCATAACGCCTTGTCCTGTAAGATCCTTGTCTTGTGTTTCGTGCATCAATGTGATGTCAAAATCACACGCATAAGTCATTGCACGTTGCATAACAGATGAACTTTGCAGTGTTTTTTTTCCTTCACTAAAGGCAACTGCCCCTGCATCTTTTAGAAGACCGAATTCGGTTATTTCTTGTCCATTAAAACCTTGAGTGATAGCAGCAATAGGGTAAATATTGACCGATGACATTTCCTGTACTGTATGCGTAATGAATTGAACAAGCGCTACATTATCGATAATTGGATGCGTGTCTGGCAGCATCAAGAAGGAAGTAATACCGCCTGCTGCTGCAGATTGACTTGCTGATGGGATTGTTTCACGATATTCATTTGCCGATCCTCCAACAAAGACGCGAGCATCAACAAGTCCAGGTAAAATTGCTTTGTTTTGTGCATTAATGATCTCTGCATCTTTGGGAGCTCCCTGATTTAAAGCTTCTTTCCCAGCGGCTGTAATGAATCCATTTTCAATAATAACTGTGCCGATTTCATCGATTGCGCGCGAAGGATCAATAACACGAGCGTTTTGAAAAACTATTGGCTTTGTCATTTTTTCTTTCCACTTCCGTTAAGGCGTGAGTCCAATAAAGCTTCTATGACGGCCATTCGCACAGCGACTCCCATCTCTACTTGTGTTTGAATCATGCTTTGTGGTCCATCTGCTACATCAGATGCGATTTCTATACCACGGTTTATTGGACCAGGATGCAGAATAATGCAGTCGCTTTTAGCGTAGGCTAAGTTTTTTTTATGTAAACCAAAATAATGAAAATATTCACGAATAGAGGGAATAAAGGAACCTGTCATACGCTCATGTTGTAAGCGTAGCATCATGATGACGTCAGCACCTTTAAGGCCTTCTTTCATTGTATTAAAAACCTCGACGCTCATATTTTCTATTCCTGCGGGTAAAAGTGTTGAAGGAGCGATAACGCGAACACGTGCCCCTAATGTATTAAGACTAAGGATATTGGAGCGCGCGACACGTGAATGCAAAATATCACCGCAAATTGCAACAGTTAATCCTTCTATACGGCCTTTGGTTTTCTTAATAGTCAGGGCATCTAATAAAGCTTGTGTTGGATGTTCATGTGCACCATCACCTGCATTAATGACACAACAATCAACTTTTTGGGCTAACAGAGCAGCTGCTCCAGCACAACTATGACGAATCACCAGTATATCTGGCTTCATTGCATTAAGAGTTGTAGCTGTATCAACCAATGTTTCTCCTTTTTTTACAGATGAATTGCCAATGGCTATGCTCATTACATCTGCTCCCAACCGTTTACCAGCTAATTCAAACGAGGATTGAGTTCTCGTGGAAGCTTCAAAGAAAAGATTAATTTGAGTATATCCGTATAATGTAGATTTTTTTTTATCAATTTTTTTTGAAAAATTAATATTCGCATTTGCACGGTCAAGCAATGCGGTAAGATCCTGTATACTTAGACCTTTAATACCTAAAAGATGTTGGTAGGGGAAAATGGGAAAAAAAGTATTTTGAGTCATAGCATTCTTTTCTCTCTCTCTGCTAATAGAGATTAAAAAACTATTTGTTTAAATATGATAAGTATTCTTTAACTGCAAAACGACAAATAGTCTATGATGTGAATGATTTGAATAATAGGAATATGATGATGAGTGCTGTGTCTGCACAAAATTCCCGCCGCAAAAATGCGTTTCTTAGTGATACGCTTATGTTTCGTATTGCTTCTACTTTGCCTAAGTTTTTATTAGCAAGTTTTGAAGAAATGGGAGATTTTGTGGCTAGCCATGAAGCAAAGGATCTTTCTTATTTGGCAAATCATTATCGGCCAGTATTGCGCTATAATGATGAATGGGGACAACCAATAGAACAATTGGAGATACACTCTTCTTATCAAGCGCTTCAACGATACTCCAGACAAGCTGGTTTGGTTACTTCACTTTGGGAAAATACGACCTCAGAAAGTGGAGTGCGCTATCAAGCACGTGCTATCCGTTTAGCTTTATCTGCCAGTTTAGAAACAGGGCATTTGAATGAAGTTGTTATAACAAGTGCAGCTATTGCAGTATTAATTAGTGATATTGAGCTATTTAAAAAATGGCAAAATGTTCTCTTATCGCGTGAATATGATTTATCATCTAAGCCTATTAATGATAAAATGGCAGCTTCGCTTACCTGTGCTTTTGATAATATTGAAAAAAGCGAAAAACATTTTTTCAATTTTCCAAGTGCCCAGAAAATTTCTTTTGATGAAAAAATGGGGCGTGATCTGTATCGCTTAAATGTCGTCAAAACGAATGTTATTAATCCTGTAGTTGATGGATACCTTGTAAGCGCAGAGCTAGAAGGTAACTTGAGCTGCTTTTTAATCCCACGTGTGCAAGAAAATGGTGCACTAAATGGTATCATATCGATCCGTAATTTAATGCAACGTTCTGGAGAAAATTCAACGCCAGAAGGTGTTGTTGATTTTCAAGGCAGTTGTGGTTGGCTTTTGGGGAATGCTGGAGAGGGTGTTAAGGTTATTAAAGATATAGAAACTATGATGCGTTTCGATCAATCTGTGATATCAGCAGGTATTTTGCGGGCAGCACTTCAATTTGGCATAGATTTTTTTCGGAAAAAAATGCCAAACCAGCCTTTACCACCGTTAACAGAACGTATTTTTGCAGATATTGCACTTGATATTGCTGCTTCGCAAGCATTGGTTTTTCGTTTAGCGCGAGCATTTGATAATGCTGCAAATGACCGCTCTGAAGCAGCTTTTGCACGAATTATGACGCCTATTATTGCTTATCATGTGAGCCAATTAGTCGTTCCCATTATTGGTGAAATTATTGCACAACTTGGCATAGAAAGTTTTGTAGAGGGTAATCCATTATCGCAAATGTTGTGTAATGGACCAGCGCGGATTGTTAGAAATAGTTCTGCTAATCAATTGGTAAAGGATGCAATTCTCATAGCTGAAAAAGCACCTGGATTGTTCCAAAAATTGTTAGAAAAAATTGCTGTTGATATTGGACCAGCAGGACCGCGTGCAATTGAGATTATCAAGTCTGCTGTAAATATGGCATCAACAAATGAGGGAGCGGGTAGATTTTTTGTTGAGCAAGTAGCGTATGCAGCTGCAGCTGCGTCGTTGCGTTATGTAGATATAGAGCATGTTGCAAATGCCTATATGGAAAGCCGTCTTGGTGGACAATGGAGAATTTCCTATGGCATGTTAATTGCACGATATAATGCAGGGCATTTGTTAAATGTCCTTTACCCTTCTATCTGATGGAGGCTTTTGATTCTGTTGAGAGCACCTTGTAATATAAAAGCAGCTGCTGCAGAATCAATGCGGGTCGCTCGCTTATTGCGTGATACATCCATTTCAAGAAGGTAACGTTGTGCGGCAACTGTTGATAAACGTTCATCCCAAAAAATAAATGGGACTTTTGTATGTTTTGCCATATTGCTGACAAAAGTCTTAGTTGCTTGAGCACGAGAGCCGCTGCTACCATTCATGTTGAGAGGTAAACCAATGATGGCAACTCCCACGTTTTCATTGTTGAAAATTTGTACAAGTTCGTGAGCATCTAGCGTAAATTTTTTGCGTTGAAGGACAGCACGTGGATTTGAGAAAGTCAAACTCATATCAGAAATTGCAATTCCGATAGTTTTTGTGCCTAAATCTAATCCTGCTATCGTTTGCTTGGGCAAAAGATGTGTAATAACTTCATCTATATTGATAACAGCCATGTGATCTTATAATTAAGTTTTTTAATATTTTAAGGTTTGTACTATATTTCTATTCGAGATATCAATATTCTTGCGCTTACAAACGTAGCCCTGTATAGCCAAAATAGTAAATGAATATCAAAATAAAAAAGCAGAAAGGCATAATATGTCTGTTGATAAAGAAACAGTCAAGCGGGTGGCACATTTAGCACGTATTGCTATCCACGATGATGAAGCAGAGCATATGTCACAAGGGCTCAATGTTATTTTAAATTTTGTAGAGCAACTTAATGAAGTTGATGTTAGTGAGGTTGAGCCATTAACATCAGTGATGCCAATGGCTTTGCGAATGCGTGAAGATAGTGTCACAGATGGAAATAAAGCGACAGATATCGTAGCGAATGCGCCTGTTACGGAAGAAAATTTCTTTCTTGTTCCAAAAGTTGTCGAGTAATTTTTTATATTTTAAAAATTTGAGAATCAATATGACCGATTTAACAACCCTAACAATTGCACAAGCCCGTGACGCTCTTACAAAAAAAGACTTCAAAGCGATAGAATTAACAGAAGCTTATTTAAAAGCGATTGAATTGGCCAATCCGACTTTAAATGCTTATGTTGCGATAGAGGCTGATAGAGCAATAAAAATGGCTAACGAATCAGATAACCGCTTAGCAAGAGGACAGGGGGGTATTTTAGAGGGAATCCCATTGGGAATTAAGGATCTTTTTGCTACGCAAGGTGTTCATACTCAAGCTTGTTCACGTATTCTTGATGGCTTTAAGCCACAGTATGAATCAACTGTAACCGCTAATTTATGGAAGGATGGAGCGGTTATGTTAGGTAAGCTTAATATGGATGAGTTTGCTATGGGATCCTCTAACGAAACATCATATTATGGTCCAGCTATTAATCCATGGCAAAAAAAAGATTCTAATGAAAAACTTGTCCCTGGTGGCTCTTCAGGAGGGTCTGCGGCTGCTGTTGCAGCGCGGCTTTGTGCAGGTGCAACGGCAACAGATACAGGTGGATCAATCCGCCAGCCAGCAGCATTCACTGGAACTGTAGGGATGAAACCAACTTATGGACGGTGTTCGCGTTGGGGGATTGTAGCTTTTGCTTCATCACTTGATCAGGCAGGTCCTATTGGACGAAATGTTCGCGATTGTGCTATTTTACTTAAATCAATGGCTTCCTTTGATGAGAAAGATTCTACTTCAGTTAATATACCAGTGCCTGATTATGAAAATTATATTGGTCAATCAATTAAAGGAATAAAAATTGGTGTTCCAAAAGAGTACCATCTTGAAGGGATGTCTGCTGAAATTATCGCACTTTGGCAAAAAGGTATGAACTGGCTAAAAGAAGCAGGGGCTGAGATATGCGATATTTCCTTACCTCATACAAAATATGCTTTACCTGCTTATTATATTGTGGCTCCTGCTGAGGCATCTTCTAATTTAGCGCGCTATGATGGTGTCCGGTTTGGTCTGCGTATATCAGGAAAAGATATTATTGAAATGTATGAAAATACGCGTTCTGCTGGTTTTGGGAATGAGGTAAAACGACGTATTTTGATTGGCACTTATGTTCTTTCATCAGGTTATTATGATGCCTATTATATTAAAGCCCAAAAAGTAAGAACATTGGTGAAGCGTGATTTTGATCAATGTTTTGCTTCTGGTGTTGATGCTATTCTCACACCTGCAACACCGATCTCAGCTTTTGGCATTGCTGATGAAAAAATAAAAAATGATACTGTGGCGATGTATCACAATGATATTTTTACTGTACCAGTTAATATGGCAGGTTTACCAGGCATCTCTGTTCCTGCGGGTCTATCAGAAAATGGTTTACCGCTAGGGCTACAGTTAATTGGTAAACCCTTTGCTGAGGAAGTAATTTTCCAGATAGCTCATATTATAGAACAAGCAGCTGGAATGTTTAATGCTAAAAAATGGTGGGGGTAATAAATAACAAAAAGCTCTTCTTCAAAAAAAGAGTTATTCTTAACACAAACGATACTTTTATTAACGCAAAAGAATAACTCTTAAAGAGGTCGTTATAGATTCTTAACTATTTGTATTGTTGTTTTTAACCACCCAGGTATGCTTCTTTAACACGAGGATCAGAAATCATATCCTTACCTTTTCCGTGGAATAAAACATGTCCTACCTCTAAAATATAAGCATAATTTGCAATAGAAAGTGCTGCAAACGCATTTTGTTCAATAAGAAGAATTGTTTTTCCCATATCATTAATTTTTTGAATAATTGAAAAAATTTCCTGTACAAGAAGCGGTGCTAATCCCAAAGATGGCTCATCCAATATTACCATGTCAGGATTACTCATAAGTGCACGACCTACAGCAAGCATTTGTTGCTCACCACCTGACATTGTTCCTCCTAATTGCCTAGCTCTTTCACGTAGACGTGGAAACAGATCAAATATCCATTCGATATCACGGGCAACTCCCAATTTATCATGACGAATATAAGCTCCTAGACGAAGATTCTCTAAAACAGTTAGATGGGGCATGATACGTCGTCCTTCAGGACTCAAAGCGATACCCAGTCGCAAAATCTCTTCTGGTGATTTTTTAATAATTGACTCACCTTTATATATGATTTCTCCGTAAACAGATCGATTAATTCCTGTAATAGAGTTTACAATGCTACTTTTTCCTGCTCCATTGGCGCCAATTAAAGTTACTATGCTGCCATTTTTTATAGACATAGAAAGGTCTTGAATAGCTTTAATGGCACCATAATGAACGTGAAGGTTTTTAATTTCAAGAATATTCATAGACATCTCCGCCAAGATAAGCCTCAATAACTTTAGGGTTGCTGCGAATTTCTGTTGGTGTACCATTGGCAATGCAACAGCCATATTCTAAAACCCAAATATATTGGCAGAGTCCCATCACAACTTTCATATCATGTTCAATTAGTAAAATTGTAAGATCAAATTCTTTTTGTATTTTTGCTATGAATTTTCTAAGATCTTCGCTTTCTTGTGGGTTCATGCCTGCCGCAGGTTCGTCAAGAAGAAGCAATTTAGGTTTTGTTGCTAGAGCACGTGCAATTTCTAGACGCCGTTGTACACCATAAGGCAAGGTTGCTGCTCGCTGATTAGCAAGGTGATCAAGCTGCAGTTGTTCGAGAAGCGCCATTGAGTTTTTACAAATTTCATTTTTTTCTTTAATTGCTTTTGGCCATAACAAAGCTGAAGCAAACCATGGGTATTTTTGACGGACATGTGCCCCCACCATAACATTTTGCAAGACCGTTAACCCTGAAAAAAGACGAATATTTTGAAATGTTCGTGCAATATGGCGTTTACATATCGTATGTGGAGAAGAGCCAGAAACTTTATTCCCATCAAAAATAATTGTTCCACTTGTGGGTGCATAAAATCCCGAAATCATATTAAAAACAGTAGTTTTTCCAGCACCGTTTGGACCAATTAATCCAGTAATTGTTCCCTTTTTGATAGCCATATTAATGTTATTTACAGCAACCAATCCGCCAAAACGCATAACGATATTGTCGAGTGAAAGAATAATGTTGTTCATAGATTTCCCTCGGTATTAGAGAGCTTCTTTCGTGTTAAGAAGCAATAAATCCAATTCCATGAAAATTCACGTTGCTCCAACAATCCTTTTCGCCAAAATAGAATAATAAATAACAACAAAAGAGAAAAAACAACCATACGAAGTCCTGGTATTCCTGGAATATACAAAAAGCCTAAATCAATCGGACTTTCAATAATACGAAGCCATTCAAGCATGACGGTGATAATAATGCTACCAACAATGCTTCCTGTAATTGAACCAAGACCACCAGCAACAACAATCATTAAAATATTAAAGGTTAAAAGAAAATTAAACATTTTAGGATCGATAGTTGAGATGAGGGCAGCCATCAGCGCTCCTCCAACACCTGCAAAAAATGCACCAACCGTAAAAGAAAAACTACGGTAAAAAAAAGCATTAACACCCATTGTTTTTGCGGCAACTTCGTCATCACGAATAGCATGCAGTACATTACCAGTGTTACTTCGTAGTAAGAGAAGCATAAAGATAACTGTAAATGCTAACCAACCATAATTCCACCATAATGTGGCACTTTGAGGGATCCCCTTAATTCCTAGTGAACCATTTGTTAAGGATGTGGCATTGGTAATAACAATGCGAATAATTTCTGCAAAACCTAATGTTGCAATTCCAAGGTAGTCGCCACCAAGGCGTAATATAGGCAGAGCAATCAATAAACCTACAACTGCTGCACACAGACCACTTACAACAACGGCTGCAAAAAACGGTAATTGCAGATAATGCAATGGCTCAACTATAGGCTCGAGAATCCACATCATCTCTTTTTGTTCAGGAGAGAGGAGTAAAATTGCACATATATAAGCACCAATAGCCATAAAGCCAGCATGTCCAAGAGAAAACATCCCCGTGAAACCATAGATTAAATTAAGTGAAATCGCTAATATCGCGTTGATAGCAATAAGATTGATGATACGAATTGTATAATCATTAAAGTAATTCTCAGCATAAAATAAGAAACCGATAAGAAGAAAAATACTGACACACGATAAAAAAATTCTCGCTGATTTTGCCATCAGATTTTCTCCTGGCTTTTCTTACCCATTAATCCAGTGGGCATTACTAATAAAATCAAAATCAATAAAATAAAAGCGAAAGCATCTCGATATCCAGACAGAGCAGGAAAGAACGCAACAATCATAATTTCAATAAACCCTAATAATAAACCACCCAACATTGCTCCTGGAATTGAGCCAATGCCTCCAATAACAGCAGCAATAAACGCCTTGAGCCCTGGAAGAACGCCCATATAAGGTTGAATTTGAGGATAGCGTAAAGCCCACATAATTCCTGCAACAGCAGCAAGTGCTGAACCCATACAAAATGTGAACGCAATGACTTTATTAACAGAAACACCCATTAAACGAGTAGTTTCAATATCGTATGAAATTGCACGCATAGCAAGACCAGGTTTTGTTTTATTGATAATCCATAGCAACAAAGCAATAAGAATAAACGAAATAATGGGAACAATAAGGGACATAGGAGCGATTCTGATCACTACATCTGAATTTTTTCCTAAATGCCACAGAATCGGTGTTACAAGAAAATCTAGTTGTTTCACACCTTTGGGAACACCACTAAAGAGTACAGTCGCAAGATTTTCAATAAAAAAGGAAACTCCTATTGCACCAATCAGCGCTGAGATACGTGGAGCATAACGTAGAGGTCTATAAGCAAATTGGTCAACGGTAATACCCACTGCACTTGTAATAAAAACCGAAAAACAGATAGCTAATATCCAAATTGGTGTAAAGTCTTGTGGAGCAATTTTAAAATAGTAAATGAACCCCAAAGCAAGAATAGAAAAAGCAACAACCCAATAAATTTTGGGTCGTTCTTTAAATCCTATAAATACAGAGTAGTAAATGAAAATAGCCACGAACACTAAAAGAACAGCGAGCCACGCAGGCATAAAGCTGACTGTGGAAAAGAAAACGAAATATGCTCCCAGCATAAAAATATCGCCGTGAGCAAAATTAATTAATCTCAGGATACCATAGACCATGGTGTAACCAATTGCGATAAGCCCGTAAAGCGATCCCAACGCCAGTGCATTAAAAAAGTACTGGATGAACATTTCAGTGCTCATCTCTTATCCTTCCGCTTTTTGATTAATACAGATTTTATGATTTTTTAAAGAGCAGGTTGAACTTCATCTAAATAGACACGTTTTCCATCTTTTATCTCAATTATACCGATAGAAATTTGAGGATTATGGTTTGCATCCATAGACATATTGCCAAAAGGAGTTTGAAAATCCTTTAATTTGCTAAGTTCTATAGTGATTTTTTCGCGATCAGCGCTCCCCGCATTTTCAATAGCTTTCATGAACATCATATAGCTTGTATATCCTAAGACAGAATTGATATTTGGCTCTTTATCAGGGTAAGCTGCTTTCCATTCATTTGTAAATTCTTGTGCAGCTACTGACATATTAGGCATATCCTCACTGTAGGGGAGTGTCGTATGTAAGAATCCTTCTGCAGATGTTCCTGCGATTGTAATAGTTTCTGGATTATCCATAGCATCACCACCCATGATTCGAAACTTTGCACCCAATTCACGCGCTTGTTTCATGATGATGGCGCCTTCAGAAAAATAGGATGGAATAAATAAAATATCAGGATTTTGTGCTATAATCTGCGTGAGAACAGCTGAAAAATCCTGATCTCCAGAATTATAGTTTAGATTTGAGATAACTTCACCACCCAATTTTTTAAAAAAACGAGTGAAATAATTTGCAAGACCAATAGCATAATCGCTTGATATATCTTTAAGTATAGCTGCTTTTTTTGCGTGTAAAGTTTGAGCTGCATAAGTGGCAGCCCCTATACCTTGGTAAGAATCAATAAAGCAAGTGCGGAAGTAATATTTTCTTCCTTGCGTAACAAGCGGACTTGTTGAGGATGTTGCAATAGTCGGAGTCTTTGCTTTTTCAGATATTTCCCCACCAGCCAATGACAATGAAGAGCCATAACTGCCTATGATCCCATTTACTTTTTCACTAGCAGTTAAACGCATAACAGCATTGGCAGCTTCTACCTTGTCAGATTTATTATCAATAACAATAAGTTCAACTTTACGCCCCAATATTTCCGGAACTTTTTTATGTGCTAGCTGTATGCCCCTAATTTCAAGCTGACCTCCAAACGCATTTTGACCACTAAGTGGAAGAAAAACGCCGATTTTAATAGGTTCACTCGCATAAGCACTTGCTACGAATACCATTCCCGTAGCGATTATGGCAAAAATTTTCCTCAACTGCATTATGTGCCTCCCTTAGTTGCAGTTTTCACACTTTATATTGAACACCTTTATCATGCAAGTTGCATATCATGAAATATCATTGTGTAAAAAACCTTTTGTATGTGAAAAACTTTTTGTGTTGTCTTTTTGTAAGATATGTGGAGCATATGATCAAATGTTATTGTAGATATTCAGTCTATGGATCAAACGTTAAACACAAGAAATACTACAATGTGGGGAAATCTTATCTTGGGGCTTGCGTCTTAATGCAAGAGCGATGTTTACTTAACACAGAAGAATCAATGTCGTGTACTTTAGACCTAACAGGATCACGTTTTATTATGGCAAGTAAGGATACATTAAAAGATCATTTCCTGTCCGAGGACAGTTTAAGTGCTTGTGGTGAAATTGTTGAAATTAGTGGTGTCATTAAATGGTTTGATGGGAGTAAAGGGTATGGGTTTATTGTACCAGATTTGCCTAGATACCCTGATATATTATTGCATGTTACGGTGATGCGTAGAGATGGTTTTCAAACAGCTTTGGAAGGGGCTAAAATTGTTTGTGCTGTGGAAAAAACTGAACGAGGATTAAAGTGTGTTCAAGTGAAATCCGTAGATTGTTCATCGGCTACTCATCCATCAGAGCTTCCAGTACGTACCCATGTCGTTGTTACTCCTGAGAGTGGTTTAGAGCGTGCAATCGTTAAATGGTTTAATCGCGAAAAAGGATTCGGTTTTCTTAGCAGAGGGCAGGGAACAGAGGATATTTTTATTCATATGGAAACATTGCGTCGTTTTGGTTTAGCTGAACTTCGTTCTGGCCAAGTTGTTCTTATACGTTTTGGTAAAGGAGAGAAGGGCTTGATGACAGCGGAGATTTATCCAGACATAGGGGTTGCGTTTGCTACGCATTAGGTTTCGATATAGAAGGTAACCTATTTAATTTTGATTTCATTTTAAAGCTCTAGTTTTTTTATTTTATGTAATAAAACTAAACAATTTTGATAGTAAATACGAAAATGTTGAAGTTTTTTAAAAGAAAAAAAATCATTCAATTGGTGCTGTTTTTTATGTTTGAAACCAGCTCTACTGTTGCACAAAAACCCATAGAGATTTCTGTTCATCCAATTCCTTTAGAAATACAAACAGAGCATGATTCTGTTTATTACAAGGTAGAAGTTGCTTCTACACCGTCTCAGTTAGAAGCTGGCTTGATGTATCGTACTGATTTTCCGCGCGATCGTGCAATGCTCTTTAAAGTCCAATCTACTCATAAGTTAAAGGATAAACAGGAAATTTTAATGTGGATGGCAAATACACCTTTATCCTTGGATATGATTTTTTTAAATGCTGAGGGCGTGATTGTTTCGATTGTTGAGAAAACTACTCCATTTTCAACGGATACAATTTCATCAAGGGTGCCTGCAACTTTTGTTATTGAAGTTAATGCAGGGGAAGTTTCTGAAAGAAAAATACAAAAGGGACAACGTGTTATTCATCCTGCTATTTGTGGTGAATGTGAAAGTAATAAAAATGATAGCTGAAGATGTACATTTTTTTGAATATGATGGTTTGCGTTTTGCTTACCGAGAAGAAGGACAGGGAGTTCCTGTTTTATTGATTCATGGTTTTGGATCTTCAGCACGTGTAAATTGGTATGCGACGGGTTGGTTTTGTGCTCTCACAAAAGCGGGATATCGGGTTATTGCTCTTGATAATCGCGGACATGGAGATTCAGATAAAAGTTATGATCCTTCTTTTTATACGCCTCAAGCTATGGCTGGCGATGCGGTGAGATTGCTGCAACATTTAAAATTATCTCGAGCTCATGTTATGGGATATTCTATGGGAGCTAGAATTAGTGCATTTATGGCTCTTTTATATCCAACATATGTACATAGTGTTATTTTTGGTGGTTTAGGTATTGGTATGATAACAGGAGCAGGGGATTGGAAACCTGTTGCTGAGGCTCTTTTAGCAGAAAACATTTCTACTATTACTGATCAGCGTGGTTTGATGTTTCGTAAATTTGCAGATCAAACTAAAAGTGATAAACACGCTCTGGCAGCTTGTGTCATCACGTCAAAACAGGAATTAACAGCATCAGAAGTTTATAAAATTAAACAACCTGCACTCGTTGCTGTTGGCTCATTAGATGAAATTGGCGGTGAAGCAGAACCACTGGCAGCTTTATTGCCTCATGGTGAATCGCTCATAATTCCTAATCGAGATCATATGCTTGCTGTGGGAGATAAAGTCTATAAAAAAGGCGTTATCGATTTTCTTTCTCGTTATCCTATTGTTTAAAATTACTTACATTTTTAAAGGTTCATAAAGAAATTTAATATTTTTTATTTTGAGTAAGATAAAAAATTTATTTAAAGTCTTGGATGTGATGGCGTAAATTTAATATAGAAGTTGAAGAAAGGCAGCGATAAAAAATCTAATGAGCTTATTTTTATAAGAACGGTTTTCTTTCATGTGTTAAGCTAGTGTATTTTGCACAGTGATCAAAAAAGGATTGTTTTCAATTATCCAATAAGATTTTATGATAAACAAAATAGCTGTGGTAGAGAGCAATGTTTTTATTTTATATAATTTTATTTTAGATAAAAATTATAGTGGTTGATATTCGAAGTTTTTATCAAAATATGCTTATGAGTATGGAACTAAAAGTGGGGATAAAAATATTAAAGGTTTATGATTTGCTACCTGTTTTTTTATTTTAAAATCTATACGGGAGTAGTCAAATATTATGGACTTTTTTAGTAAAGGGCATTCAACGAAAGTGTGAAGGTAATTTTGCTTTGAATATAAGTCATATAATCGAAAAGTGAGAATGTTGATTATCTTTACAGAATCGTAAGAGTGCCTTATTTGCCGACGAGAAATTAATTTAATAATCTCAAAAAATAGGAGAGCATGGTGAATGCTGATGAAATAAAAAAACTTGATAGTTATTTTAAAAACACATTCCAAAATTCAGCATTGCAGGTAAAAGCACGGCTTAAAAAGGATGATTCTTGTGAAGTGTATATTGGGGATGAGTTTTTAGGTGTTATCTATCGAGATGAAGATGAAGATGAGTTATCATACAATTTTTCAATGGCCATATTAGATATTGATTTAGGACATTGATGTATCATGAATAATTGAATAAAATTTTTCTTTATCCAGCAGCTTCATATGAGTTTTAATGCTTTAAAGCTCGTATGGCTGTTGCGTCCAATGATAAGGTGGTCATGAACAGTGATTCCTAGAGCATTGGCTGCGTCTTTAAGTCTATGTGTCATCGATATATCTGCATGAGACGGTGAAGCGTCACCAGAGGGGTGATTGTGAACTAAAATAAGTCCTGATGCAGATAGTTCTAGAGCTCGAGAAATTACTTCACGAGGATAGACAGGAGTGTGATCGATGGTACCAGTTTGTTGTATTTCATCAGAAAGTAAACCATTTTTCTTATCAAGAAATAAGACACGAAATTGTTCACGTGTTTCGTGAGCCATGACAGCTTTACAGTAGGCTAATACTTTATCCCATGATGAAAAAATATCGCGTTTAAATAATTCTGCGCGAGCAAGACGTCCAGCAATATCTGAAATAATTTTTAAATCAAGTGCAGTTGCTGGACCACATCCGTGAACTTCTTGAAGTCGGTGAATATCAGCACATAATACGTCAGCTAATGAGCCAAAATGTGCTATTAGATTTTTTGCTATTGGCTTTGTGTTTGCTCGGGGGATAGTACGAAAAAGCAACAATTCAAGATATTCATAATCTTCAATTGCATCTCCTTTTGTTTTTAAATAACGCTTACGAAGACGTTCACGATGTCCTTGATAATGTTCGGGTGTTTGTGATTTTTTCTGAATCTTTTCACTTTTCTTTTCTGTGGTTGGGGTAGGTGAAGAATTTGATGTTACTGCAAAGTGATTACTTTGTTCGTCTCCCTTTTTATTTAATTTTTTATCCATGACATTTCTGTATTTCTTTAGGCATATGAATTTGGAATATAAAAAATGTTTTTAGGAGATTGAGTAAATATTTCGCACCCTTCATTTGTTACGCCAATTGTATGTTCATACTGTGCGGTAAGAGATCGATCGCGTGTAACCGCAGTCCAGCCATCAGATAAAATCTTTACTTGTGGTTTACCAAGATTGACCATGGGCTCGATTGTAAACATCATACCTGGTCTAAGTTCTATTCCTTCTTTAGGGGTTCCATAATGTAAAATATTAGGTGCATCATGAAAAAGTTGACCAATCCCATGCCCACAGAAATCTCTCACAATTGAACATCGTTCAGATTCTGCATAGTGTTGAATGGCTGCACCAATATCACCTGTCGTAGCTCCTGGTTTAACCGCGGCAATTCCTTTCATAAGACTTTCGTGCGTTATTTCTAGTAAGCGTTCTGCTGCACGTTTAATTTTTCCAACGGGATACATGCGACTTGAATCTCCATGCCAACCATCAAGAATAAAAGTAACATCAACATTAACAATATCACCTTCTTGCAAAGGTCTTTTATTAGGAATACCATGGCAAACAACGTGATTGATGGATGTACAGCATGAGTGGCTATATCCATGATAATTTAGGTCAGCAGGGAGAGCTCCGTGTTCTGCGCCAAAAGTAAACACAAAATCATCAATTTCTTGTGTAGTAACTCCAGGCTTAATAATATCGATAAGTGCATCAAGGCATTCAGCAGCAATACGACCAACTTCACGCATTTTAGCAAAAGCGTGATCATCAAAAATACGGATTTGCCCATTAGATTTTAAAGGCATTTTATTATATTCGATATAATCAACCATTGTTTTTTCTATTTTCTATTTCTACTCTATGAATCGGAAAGATACCTTCTATACTTACGTGACATTTTACAGCATAAAATTCTACCCCCGATTTTAGCGCCAAATCAAATTTACATCCATAGATGGGATCAAGATCATAACAAACTTTAAAAGCTGAACAATCTTCCCGTTGAATCATATAAAGCATAGCGGCTCGTTTTCCTTGTTGCACGATTTTTATGAGTTCATCAAGATGACGTGTGCCGCGTTTTGTTTCGGTATCAGGGAACTCCGCTAATCCTTTTTGACGCATGAAGTGAACATTTTTAACTTCTAGATAACAGTCAGGGAGGATATTGTCACGCAGGAGAAAGTCAATACGTGATTGTGTCCCATAGTACTGTTCCTTCAGAATTGTTGTATATTTGCTAAATTCTGGTAATAGGTTATTTTGAATTGCTTCTAATGCAAGTTTGTTGGGTAAAGTCGTATTGATACCAACCAAAGTATTATTTGCTTCAACAATTTCTAATTGATATGCGTATTTTCGTTTAGAATTATTGTTATATGAAAGCCAAACATTAGAATTGGGGATTGTTAATCCAAGCATTGATCCTGTATTGGGAACTGAAACGGTAAAAATACGTTGATCGTCCCATTTAACATCGGCAAGAAAGCGTTTATAGCGACGAACAAGTTTTGCAGGAAAAAGTTTTGGGACAAAAAGCATGTTCTTTTTTAGAATGTATGTTTTAATAATTCAACTCGGAGTATAATCCGTAATTGTTATAATGTGTCAAGCAAGGCTGTATTGATGCAAAAAACACTATATAATTTACATGAGCGCTATAAAACAGAATTTAATTTTTGTTTTCATAATCTACTGTTAAATTTTTGGAGCCATTTAAAATTCTTTTAAAGTTGTTAATTAACTCGTAAGTTTTGAATAAAAAGGTTATTTTTTAGGGAATTTTTTTGAGAAAGTTGCGTTCAAAAAATAGTGATAAGAGCCGTAATTGATAAAATTAGGTAAAATTGATGGCTGGAACAAATAGGAATCGTAAAAATTTAATAAATGGTCCAATGATCATTTTAGTTGAGCCGCAGTTACCAGAAAATATTGGTATGGTGGCAAGGGCAATGGCAAATTTTGGACTCTCTAAGCTTCGATTAGTTAAGCCTCGCGAAGCATTTCCCAATGAAAAAGCTAGAGCTGCAGCGAGCAAAGCAGATCATGTCATTAACGATGCAGTAATTTTTGATACGTTACGTGATGCTATCGCAGATTTGCACTATGTTTTTGCTACAACAGCACGTGAAAGATGTGGTTTTAAAACTGTAAAAAGTGCTGTTGAAGCAGCAAATATATTGCGTCAGCGTGAAAATATTGGACATAAAACAGGTATTTTATTTGGAAGAGAACGGTGGGGACTAGAAAATGAGGAAATCAGTCTTGTTGATGAAATCATCACTTTTCCAGTGAATCCTGCTTTTGCGTCACTTAATATTGCACAAGCAGTTTTACTTATGTCTTATGAGTGGATGAAGTCAGGTCTACAGGATGTGAGCGATACGGCTTTTCGTGCGGTAGAGATGGAGCCAGCTAGTAAAGCAACGTTTCATGGTTTTCTATCTCAATTAGAGAGCGCTTTGGATGTTCGTGGATATTTTAGACCTCAAGAACGCAAAGAGGTAATGCTTGCAAACATGCGCTCTGTTTTTACACGCGCTAATTTTAGCGAATCTGAGGTTCGCTTGTTACGGGGAGTTATATCTTCATTAGATCATTTTTCGCCCAAATTTCCACGGGGGAGTGGTGCGCCTGTAGGTCGTGATCGAAAGAAAATTAAGGTAGGTATGAATACTGATGATTGAACAGCCTCTTCTTTTTTTTGATAGTGGAATTGGTGGCTTAACCGTGTTGAGAGAAGTGCGTGTTCTTATTCCTGAAGCTCAATTTATTTATGTGGCAGATGATGCAGGGTTTCCTTATGGAAATTGGGAAGAAAATATTTTAAAGAACCGCATTTTAAGGATTTTTACAAATCTTCTAGCACTTTACAATCCCGCTTTATGTGTGGTCGCTTGTAATACCGCTTCTACATTAATGATGGCAGATTTACGGCAAAAATTTCCTCATATTTTTTTTGTAGGGACAGTTCCTGCAATAAAATTAGCGGCTGAACAAACAAAATCTGGTTTGATTTCAGTGTTAGCTACTCCTGGAACAGTTCAACGTGCATATACGCATAAATTAATCAATTCTTTTGCTGGGCAGTGCCATGTTCAGCTTGTTGGAAGTGAAAAGCTTGCTGCATTTGCTGAAAATTACGTACGTGGAAAACCTGTTAATTCTGCAGAATTACGCTATGAAATTTCTCCATGCTTTGTTGAGAAAAACGGCAAATATACTGATATTATTGTTTTAGCTTGTACGCATTATCCTTTTTTGATTCACTTATTTCGTGAACAAGCTTTGTGGTCAGTTGAATGGATTGATACAGCAAAATCTATAGCCAAATACACTAGATCATTATTGCCAAGAATACATCATCAAAATATAAAAAAGAGTAAAGATTTTGCGTTGTTTACATCGCAAAATATAACGTCTTCTACTGAGCGTTTATTAAAAGGATTTGGCTTAAATATAATGAAAGGAGTTGACTTTGGGGTGTAAGATCAATAAGACTATTTCAGCTTTTTCTTTTAAGAAAATGGCGTTAATTGACGTGTCCCGTGGATGACTTTGCAGATTATTTGTTAAGCTATCCTGTCAGTCTTTATATATTTGAAGGCAGAGGAGGGCGCGTTTCCTTGAGCTTTAGTTAAAGTCTTGTAGTTTATTTTAAAGGAAATGCGATGAGTAAACGCGAAACAACAAAATATAAAATTGACCGCCGTATGGGAGAAAATATTTGGGGTCGCCCGAAATCTCCTGTTAATCGTCGGGATTATGGTCCAGGTCAGCATGGACAACGTCGTAAAGGAAAACTTTCTGATTATGGTGTGCAGTTGCGTGCTAAGCAGAAGTTGAAAGGGTTTTACGGTGATATCTCAGAAAAACAATTCCGTAAAACATATGAAGAAGCAGCTCGTCGGCGTGGTGATACTGGTGAAAACTTTATCGGTCTTTTAGAATCGCGTTTAGATGCTGTGGTTTACCGTGCAAAATTTGTACCTACGATTTTTGCTTCTCGCCAGTTTATCAATCATGGTCACGTTAATGTAAATGGTCGACGTACAAATATTCAATCATATCGCTGTAAGCCAGGTGATGTTATTGAGGTTCGTGAAAAGTCAAAAAAACTTGTTTTAGTTTTGGAATCTGTGCAATTGGCAGAACGTGATGTACCAGAATACATTGAAGCAGATCATAATCAGATGAAAGCAACATTCACGCGTATTCCTGCTTTTGCAGATGTTCCTTATGCTGTGCAGATGGAGCCTAATTTGGTTGTTGAGTTTTATTCTCGATAAATTTTTTAGAAGGGGTATCACCCTTTCAATTTTGCTATATATCAGAAATATTTGTTACTTTATTGTCGTTGAAGCTAACAGATAATTTATGTAAATTGGTGCTATATCAAATTTATTGTTATGTTTTATAGCAATAAAGTTTGGTATAGCTTTGTTTTGAATTTGCGTATCTAATTATAGATTAAATGGTGTTAGTTTAAGCTGCGTTATATCTGTTGTTGTCTATGTTACTGTTGCAAGACGAACTATTATATTATGCAGGATTTATGGTCTTATGAATAATACTTTAGTCGAGTATCAGACTTTAGAAAAAAATAGAGATAAAACTGATTCTTGTGCAGTTGAAATTGATGATTGTCATCCGATATTTCGGGCTGTACCTTCGACTGTAGAATTTAACAAATTACGCAAACGGCTTTTGCGTCATATGCGGCAAGCGTTTGATGATTTTTCTATGCTCTCTTCAGGAAAAAAATGGCTTGTTGCTTTATCTGGCGGAAAAGATTCTTACGGTTTACTAGCGCTTCTTCTAGATTTAAAATGGCGTGGTTTTTTACCTGTTGAAATTCTGGCTTGCAATCTTGATCAAGGACAACCAGGATTTCCAAAACATATTCTTCCAGATTTTTTAAATTCTTATCAAATTCCGCATCGTATTGAATATCAGGATACTTACTCAGTTGTTACAGATAAATTGGCACATACGCAAACATATTGCTCTCTTTGCTCTCGGCTGCGACGCGGTAATTTATATCGTATTGCGCGTGAAGAGGGGTGTTCTGCATTAGTTCTCGGACATCATCGTGATGATGTTTTAGAAACGTTTTTTATGAATTTATTTCATGGTGGCAGATTAGCAGCCATGCCTGGGAAGCTTATAAACGATGAAGGGGATCTTTTTGTTTTGCGCCCCCTTGTTTACGCTGCTGAAGAAGATATGGAGAAATTTTCTCAGGCAATGCGATTTCCTATTATTCCTTGTAATCTTTGCGGTAGTCAGGATGGTTTACAACGCAATGCAATGAAGGAAATGTTGAAAGATATTGAAAATAGAATGCCAGGACGTAAAGATACCATGATTCGTGCCTTGACGAACGTGCGTCCAAGTCACTTGCTTGATAAAAAAATTTTTGATTTTAAAAACTTATTGTAAGTATTAGATGCTAATCAGGATAAGTTTAAGCTTTTTATAACTATTTTGAATTTACTTTTCTATAAAGGTCATAAGTACCTGATTATTCAATTTTAACGGTAATAAAATGACTTCTACATTAAATGATTGTCGTGGTAATAAATCATACATTATTTATCTTTGAAGAATCATATTAACTGCAGTTTTTAGCTGTTTTGTTTTCATTTTCATTACTAAAAAACTGGAATTTTTTTCAATTATTTTCTCTCACTATGCGAGAAGTGGTGTTTAAATCTCCATTAATTTTTCTGGGAAAGCCGATAATAAATATTAATCACAAGGTGAGATTTAGAAATTTTTAAATACTATAAAAATTGGCATTTTTTATTATATTACATGAAATAGTTTGTAGATTTATGCTGAAAAAGAGTATTTAAATAAGCAAGTACTTTTCTTGCAGTTATAAGCTCAATAGCTTCACCGACCTGAAGGTCAGGATAAAAAATAATGCATGCGTATCGCAATACTTCATATTGCCTAGTTTGCGAAAAAGATCGAAAAATTTGGTTTTTTATACGATTTTTTCCAAAATTTTCGAGATATTTAATATCAATGCTATAAGCACTTGTATTTTATAAAATAATCTAAATTTTTTTTAGTACAAATTTTTTAGATTTATCAATAATATCACGGATAATGCGTGAAATAAGATTATTGTGTAAAGTAGTGATAATACAAAATTACATCCACTATAACATCTTTCAGAAGCTCTTAAGTAAGCATAATGGTGAGGTATTAAGCAAATAGTTTACAGAGGAATTAAATCGATAAAGTGAGTATGATTTAAAAGAATCATTATATGAATTGCTTGTATAATGCCTTTATAGGCTTGCAGTTATGTTAACAGCAAATACATTGAGATATATTTAGTAAATAGTGTCAAGGGCAGTACCAAAATATCTAGTTACAATAGTTTTTTTATTTTTGAGGATTATATTAATATTAGCCAATAATTCATTTCAGAAAACATTAAGAAAAGTATAGCTATTCACAATAATAAGATCAGATATCTTGATATCTAATATGTAAGAATTTTTAATCTTCAAATTGAAAATTTGTAATAATTTTCTCAAAAACTATAAATATTTTTAGAAATATGAAAAAAATGATACTGATAAAAGATACTACAATGATAATTACTAAAACTTTATAAAAATTAAGTACCATTTACTATTTTTATTTTATAATTAATAATAAAATAATGAATTTTGTTTTTATATATACAAAATATATTTTTTATATATTTATTTAAATTTTTTCTGTATGAAAATATACTTATAATCTTCACAAAAATACTGAATAATTTGTAATTTATATATATTGAATATGTTAACAAGTTTTTTATTTTTAATATTTGCGAATAAGTCCGATTAGTTTTCCTTGTATCTCTATACACTTAGATTTGTATATGCGTGTTTCATAGAGAGGATTTGCAGCTTCTAATGCAATAGAGGCTCCTTTGCGTCGATAACGTTTTAAGGTTGCTTCTTTTTTATCAATGAATGCAATAACAATTTCACCGGACATTGCTGTACTTTGTTGTTTAACAATTATCGTGTCTTTGTCAAAAATACCAGCTTCAATCATAGAATCATCTTTCACTTCTAAAGCATAGTACTCACCTACACTCAACATATCTTGTGGTAAAGAAAGTGTATCTGTTTGTTGCAGTATAGAGGAAATAGGGACACTTGTAGCAATGCGCCCCATAATGGGGATAATAATATTTTTTTTATCTTCTTCATCAAATTTATCGAGACCAAAATTTTTTGATATCCCTCTTTTATTTTTTTCTATTACAGTGGGAGAAATTTTACGAGCTGAAGAAAGATTAAATGTTATTTTACTGGGGAGTCGAATAACTTCCATTGCACGAGCACGGTTATGCAGGCGGCGTATAAACCCTCGTTCTTCTAAGGTTGTAACAAGTCTATGAATGCCAGATTTTGAAGCAAGTTCCAATGCTGTTTTCATTTCATCAAATGATGGAGAAATACCAGTTTCTTTTATATGATTGTGAATGAACAAAAGTAGTTCATATTGTTTACATGTCAGCATTCAATAATCCAATCAAAAAAGAGGCAAATAGACAATAAAACGTATTTATATTTTAATTTTTCTACAAATTTTTGCAATTTAAATTAAAAATATTTGCTTTATGTTTTTATTTTTTAAATAAAAATAATATAAAATATTTATTATTTGTAATATATTTTATAATTTATTTATGATATTTTTAATATTAATTAAATTATTTTAATTTTTAAATAATAAAAATAATAATATTCTGCACATAATTTATTGTAGATTATTTAATTATATAAAAAATTTAAAAATAAAAAATAATATATTTAAAATTATAGAGAAATAAATATTCTATTTCTATAAGAATAATAACATTAGAATTTTTTGATAAGATGTTTTTTTACTTTTATTAAGTATATTTAATAACGATTTTTATCGTTATTGATTTTTAAATTCAGTTTACTGAGTTTATTTGTACTTCAATTTTTTCAATAACTTTGAAATGGTCACAATTTTTATTTCAAGAATCAGAAGCATTTTTATGTTTAAATTACTATTTTTATTCAAGTTTTAAAATGGTAAAAACTGTGTATGCAGTGGTAAAGAAGGGAAAAAATTAGAAAAATATTGATAACTCAAAATAAAAATAATATTTTCTCTAAAAAGTGTTGACCAAATGAAAAGTCAACCGTATGTTCCACCTGTTTTTACAAGCAATGTGATTTGTTTGAGAGCGCGTAGCTCAGTTGGTAGAGCAACTGACTTTTAATCAGTAGGTCCAGGGTTCGAATCCCTGCGCGCTCACCAAGTTAATAATATTTCTAAATTTCATGAGAATGATGAGTATTTATTGAGCTGATTATTGTTTTACAGTTATTGTTTGCATGATTAGAACAATTTATTGCTGTTTATATAGAACCATTCCACCTATTCACAGCTTATATTATCAGATTGTATTTTTATTAATGCATTGATTTTATTATATTTTAATTCATCCTAATGTTTGCTCGATAGCATTTATTTTTTACAGCGGAAAAAAAGGTTAACATTATGTTAATTTCTTGATAAATGGTGCATTTCAAAAATATCATAGAGGGAAATAGTTTACGAGTGTGGGTTTTTTGTTGCGTATAGAGAGTGTGATTTGTTTTTTGCGTTAAATAACTAACAAAAATAAGCGGGCTAAAAATGTTTTTAAATGACAAAGAAAAATTTACTTCCATTGTTAAATCAATATGCCAATTTGCTTTTGTGGTGGCTGTTTCTCTGTTATTAGCATCCTGTGGCATCAAAAAAATAGTACCTACAACACATTTGAATAATAAGAAATCAACAGATTCAAAAATTATTTTCCCATCTAAAAAAGCTTCGGATAAATGGGATAAACCGAAAAGACAGAGTCGCGGGCGAGCTGTTGTAGGTAAACCTTACAAAATAAAAGGAAAATGGTATTATCCTCAAGATGATCCAACCTATAAACGTATTGGGCAAGCATCGTGGTATGGTTCAGATTTTCATGGGCGTTTGACTGCGAATGGCGAGATCTACGACATGAATCTCTTGACTGCTGCTCATCCCACAATGCCTTTGCCTAGTTATGCTCGTGTTACTAATTTAGAAAATGGCTCTTCACTCATTGTTAGAGTGAATGATCGCGGTCCTTTTATGAAAGATCGAATTATTGATTTATCAAAACGCGCTGCAACAATACTTGGTTATGCAAATGCGGGGGTGACAAATGTTAAAGTGGAATATATCGCTAAAGCGCCCGTTGATTATTATGATAGCGCTTATTTAATGGCTTCTTATACGCTTAAAGATAATATTTCATCTTCATTAGTATTGACAGCTTTACCAAAAGAAAAAGAAGATATCATGTTAAAGGGATTCGACGCAGACGGTCAAAAGCGGTCAGCTGAAGTTATTGCTGAACGAAAGCAGTTAGGGAAAACTATTTTAATAAAATTACCAGAAGTTGGTCCCGTTTTAGTTGATAAGCCGATGCCGTTTGATCAGGTGGCTTTTATGAATAAGCTAAACAAAAAGATGAAGATAAATTGATTACAGTTATTTAAAAAAATATTTTAATTTTCAGATACGTACAATTTTTAAATTATAAGTAATCAAAAGTGAATGATTATAGTAATTCGCTCATTTTAAAGAAAATTTAAGTTGAGTGTTATTATAAAAAAATGGCTATTAAAAAAACTTATTATACTCTAAGTGTATTCAGAATATTAAAAATAGACTTTTTTCAAGAGAAAGAAACAGTATGATATACTGGTTTATTTTTATGGTACTGAAAAAAAAGAGTGATTGATTCTAAGTTTGCAGGTGATTTTTTTCTGCAGAAATTAAACAAAATTTTTCTTGTACAAAAGGATTCTTTATGCTGATTCTTGAAATATGGGAGGAGAGAGTCGGTTATGTATATTGTATTAAGGATTTTGTTTGCCTTATTTTTTGCGTTGACATTGACTGAATGCGGGAGGGCAAAAAATTTTCAAACTTCTGCATCACAATTGCTATTATTAGATGGTGATACAGGCACAATACTCTTTGAAAAAAAAAGTGATATTGCTTTTTTTCCTGCTTCATTAACAAAACTTATGACGGCTGAAGTGGTATTTCATCAATTAAAAGAAGGGTTATTAAGCAGTGCACAGACATTTAAAGTGAGCGAAAATGCTTGGCGTAAAGGTGGAGCACCATCTGGTACAACCACTATGTTTGCAAAAGTGAAGACAGAAATTAGTGTTTCTGATCTTTTGCGGGGCTTAATTGTTGTCAATGGAAATGACGCAGCTATTATTCTTGCTGAAGGGATATCAGGAAGTGAAGCTGATTTTGTAAAATTAATGAATCAGCGAGCTAAGACACTTGGATTATCACATAGTCATTTTGTTAATGCAACGGGGCTTCCTGAAGAAGGACAGTTTGTAACATTGCGTGATATGATTGTATTAGCGCGTCACATTGCTCACGAATATTCCGATTATTATACGCTATATCGTGAACCTCATTTTACTTGGAATAATATTTTTCAACGTAATAAAAATCCTCTTATTTCTAAAAAAATTGGTGCAGAAGGATTTGGCTTTGGTTATAGCGAAAAAGAAGGTTTTTCAATGGTTGCTGTTGTTTATCAGAATCATCGACGTCTTTTTTTAGCAATAAATGGTTTGCAGGATGGTAAAGGGCGTACAAAAGAAATAGAACGCATTTTTCAATGGGGAATGGTAGCTTTCGATCTTAAAACAATTTTTACAAAGGGAGAGATGGTTGGTCATGCTTATGTCTATGGTGGGGCACAAAGCTTTGTTCCACTTGTTGTTAAAGAGCCGATAAGTTTTATGCTTTCGAATGAAAAAGAAATTAACGTTAAAGCAAAAATTAAGTACCGTGGCCCATTGAAAGCTCCTATTGTTTTAGGGCAACAGGTTGGTGTTATTCAAATTTCAGAAGATAAAAAAATTCTTTTTGAAAAACCAGTTTGGGCTGGAGCTCATGTTCAAGAAGGAGACTTTTTTACAAAAATAAAAGATGCATTCTATGAAATAACAATTGGATGGTTACGGAAATATTTTATAGTACGTGATTAAATAAAAATTAAGGTTTATACGTGTCAGGTTATTTTATTACATTTGAAGGAGGAGAGGGAGTAGGAAAAACAACGCAAATTTCTTTGCTTGCTCAGTATCTTTGTAGCAAAGGTTATGATGTTGTTATAACACGAGAACCAGGAGGAACAGCAGGTGCAGAAGCAATACGCCATGTTTTATTATCTGGTCAGGCTCAACACTATGGATCTTTAATTGAAGCAGTTTTGTTTACAGCTGCGCGTGCTGATCATGTTAGCGAAGTAATTGCTCCTTCTTTGCAAGAAGGTAAAATCGTTTTATGTGATCGCTTTATTGATTCTACACGTGTTTATCAAGGACTCAATAACGCGGTAAGTTCTCGTATTCTTTCTGTTTTAGAAGGTGTTGCTGTAAATGGAATAATTCCTGATTTAACGTTTTTGTTAGATATGCCAGCAACATGTGGTATGGAACGTGCAAATTTGCGAAGAAAAAAAACAGAAACAATTGATTGTTTTGAAAAAGATGAATTAAAAACTCAAGAACAAAGACGTCAAGCTTTTCTTCGATTAGCAAAACAGGAGCCTGATCGATTTCGTGTAATTGATGCAACAGGCGCAGTAGAAGTTATTGCACAACAAATAAGAGATATTTGTCATCAGGTAATATTGGGTCATTTTCTATGAGTGATGTAAATTTTTTACGTCAATATGACGATATCGATACAGTTTTATCACCTTCACAAAATAGTGTTATCTTTGGTCATGAAGCTGTTCGTCATTTTTTGGCTCAAATGTGTAAAGAAGAATGTTTACCTCATGCATTATTATTTGAAGGAGAGCAAGGGATTGGAAAAGCCATATTAGCATTTCATCTTGCTTGGAATATTTTAAGCTCTCAAAAAGGTCAATTCTTACAACCAGAGTGTAATTCAATCACATGGCGTCAAATTATGCATGGCAGTCATCCTAATCTTTTGTATATTTCACGTCGCTTTGATTTAAAAACACAAAAATTTAAAACAGGTATACTCATTGATGATATCCGCGATATTATGTATTTTTTACATCAAACATCGCAAGATAGGGGATGGCGCATTGTTATTATCGATCCCGCTGATGATATGAATAAAAGCGCGGCTAACGCAATTCTTAAAATGCTTGAAGAACCTCCTGCAAAGACTTTATTTATTATTGTTACGCACTCTTCAGGAAAATTACTTTCAACAATTCGTTCACGCTGCCAACAAATTTCTTTGCGTCCATTGCATGATGATGAGATGAAACAAGTCATTGCACATATTTTTTCTCATCAGGTTATAGCTGATGAAGAGGCTATTGAGACGATTATTCAAAAATCCAAAGGAAATCCTAGAAAAGCAGCTTTACTTATTTGCCACGGGGGATTTGAAATTATTAAAACCATTGATACTATCTTGAAACAGCCTATATATAATCCAGCTATCGTACATACTTTTGCTCAAACACTTTCGTCTCCTTCTTCAGGTATCCAATTTCAACAATTTTGTGATGAAATTCTTGATAAAGTTCAAAAAAGAGCTATCATTTTAGCTGAAAAAGGAGATTTTGTTCTCTCAAAAAAATGCGCACAAATGTGGCAAGAAGTTCATCAAGAAGTATTGGAAATGCAATCATTTAATCTTGATAAAAAGCAATTCATTATCAATCTGTTTTTTAAAGCTCATAAGATCATTCGAGAAAAAGAGCTTTTTCCGTGACAATGTAACTAATAAACGTTATGTCATTTATATCTTTATTACGTTTTACAATGAGTATGGCATGCGTGATACATATTATATAACAACTCCAATTTTTTATCCTAATGGTACTCCACACATTGGACATGCCTATAGTGCAATTGCAAGTGATGCTTTGGCTCGTTTTCAACGCTTAGATGGCAAAAATGTATTTTTTCTATCTGGTACAGATGAGCACGGTTTAAAGATGCAACAGACAGCAGAGATGTTAGGTATAACGCCCAAGCAACTTGCAGATCGCAACAGTGCTGTGTTTCAAAAAATGCTTGCAGCATTAAATTGCTCTAATGATGATTTTATCCGTACAACAGAAAAGCGGCATTATCAAGCTTGTCAAGAAATTTGGAAAAAAATGGAAGCTAATGGCGATATTTATCTTGGCTGTTATAGTGGTTGGTATTCAGTTCGCCAAGAAGCTTATTATGAAGAAAAAGATACTGAAATTGGAGAAGATAAAATTCGCCGTGAAAAGGAGTTAGGTTCTCCAGTTGAATGGAACGAAGAAGAGAGTTATTTTTTTAGACTTTCTCGTTTTGAAAAAGCTCTTCTTGAGCACTATGAAAAATACCCTGATTTTATTGCTCCTACTGAACGACGCAACGAAATTATAAGTTTTATCAAATCAGGCTTAAAAGATATTTCTATTTCACGGACAAGTTTTAATTGGGGAATTTGTGTTCCTAATAATCCAAAGCACGTGATGTACGTTTGGGTTGATGCACTCACAAATTATCTTTCAGCAATTAATTTTTTTGATGATAATTCAAAAAGGCGTGATTTTTGGCCTGCGAATGCACATATCATTGGTAAAGATATTATCCGTTTTCATGCAGTTTATTGGCCAGCTTTTTTAATGTCTGCTGGAATTGAATTACCTAAGCGCATTTTCGCTCATGGTTTTTTACTCAATAGCGGTGCAAAAATGTCAAAGTCCATTGGCAATGTAGTTGATCCTTTTGCAATGGTTGACCATTACGGTCTTGATCAAGTACGCTATTTCCTTCTTCGTGAAATACCATTTGGACAAGATGGTAGTTATAGTCATGATAATTTTGTGAATCGCATTAATGCAGATCTTGCTAATGATCTTGGTAATTTAGCGCAACGATCTTTGTCTATGATTGTCAAAAATTGTGATGCAAAAGTTCCTACACCAGCTGCATTTTTAGTTCAAGATGAACAACTTTTGGAACAATCTCTTCAAGCGCTTGAAACTGCACGTCAAGCTATGTCCTCTCAGAAAATACACTTAGCGCTTTCAGCTATTTTTTCAGTCGTGGCAGATGCCAATCGCTATTTTGCTAATGAGCAGCCTTGGAGTTTACGGAAAAATAATCAAGAAAGATTCTGTACAGTTCTTTACGTAACTATAGAGGTTTTGCGGCGGATAGGAATTATGTTATTACCTTTCATACCACAATCAGCAGCTAAAATTCTTGATAGTCTTGCAATTGCTGAAGAAGATCGATTATTGCATCACATAAGTCACTCAAAAATTCAGGAAGGTCAAGACCTTCCTTCACCAGAACCAATCTTTCCTCGTTATATGCTTAAGAAAGACGATATTCATTATGCTGATTGATACACATTGTCATCTTGATTTTGAGAATTTTACGCAAAATTTGGATGATGTTATACAACGAGCTTTAGATGCTGATGTTCAACGTATGATTACGATTTCAACACACGTTCATAAATTGGATAGGCTTTTAGAGATTACGCAGGCATATGATCAAGTATTTTGTTCTGTTGGAACACATCCTAATTATGCTCACGAAGAACAAAATATCACAGCCCAAGATCTTATTCGTCTATCGAATCATCCTAAAGTTGTTGCATTTGGAGAAGCTGGTCTTGATTATCATTATGATTATTCTTCACCAGAAGAGCAACAGAAGATTTTTTATGAACATATTATCGCTGCTCGAGAAACGCAGATTCCTCTTGTTATTCATTCACGCAATTCTGATACAGATATGGAAAAAATATTGCGTGAGCAGGTAAAAGAAGGAGTTTTTCCTTTCGTTTTTCATTGTTATTCATCTGGAATGCAACTTGCTCGTGCTGGTACTGAGCTTGGTGGTTATATATCTTTTTCAGGTATTCTTACTTTTAAAAATGCGCTTGAAATCCGTGAAATAGCAAAAATTGTTCCGCATGAGCGTTTATTGATTGAAACAGATGCGCCATTTTTAGCACCAGTTCCTCATCGTGGTAAAACAAATGAGCCATCTTTTGTGCGTTATACAGCAGATATTTTGGCTGAAACTATTGGCTCAACTATTGAAGAAATAGCTCAGATAACGACACAAAATGCTTTTCGTTTATTTAGCAAAATGAAATAAGGTAAAAGGTATGTTTGATCGGTATCGATTTACAATATTAGGCTGTGGTCCTTCTTCAGGAGTTCCGCGTCCTAATGGTGATTGGGGAGCTTGTGACCCAAATAATTCTAAAAATAAACGTTATAGAAGCTCTTTATTGGTAGAGCGTATTCACCAATCAGAAAAAACAACAACAATTGTTATTGATACTGGTCCAGATTTTCGGTCACAAATGATCGATGCACGTGTGAATCATCTTGATGCTGCTCTTTATACACATTTTCATGCAGATCATATTCATGGAATTGATGATTTACGCAGTTATGCACTTGCACAACAATGTTTAATAAATATTTATGCAGATGCGTTTACATTAGAACATCTGAAAAATTCTTTTGGGTATTGTTTTCAAACACCAAAAGATTCATTGTATTCGCCTATTTTAGAAGCGCATCTTATAAATGAAGATAGCCAATTTACAATTCAAGGGCAGGGTGGTGCAATAACCGTTAATACGCATTTACAATTTCACGGTGCTACTCATTCTTTAGGATTTCGTATTGGTAATGTTGCTTACTGTACAGATGTGAGTACATTTCCTGAAAAAACGTTACCAAAATTAATGAATTTGGATATCTTAATTATTGAGGCTTTTCAATTTGAATCTCATTCAAGTCATCTTTCTGTTGAGCAAGCGTTACAATGGATACAATATTTAAAACCAAAACAAGCTATATTAACACATATGGATAGATCGCTTGATTACAATGAGCTCACAAATTATATCCCCTCACATATTAAGCCTGCATATCAAGGACTTGTCTTTGAAACAGAAATCCCTCATCAATATTAGATATTAAAGACGATTTTAAGGCATTATTTTGTTTTTTTATACATAATTATGTCAAAATAAAGATAAGAAGTGCCACTTTAGTTATTTCAGGAAAACATGATGTAATTTAAATGTTTATAGATATTTTTGGAGAACGTAAATTAATTTACTGAAGAAAGCGTTTAAATTATTGCAGTGATTTATTTTTTTATTTACGCGTTCATTGTACAGTATCACAGTTGTTTTTTAAGCTTTAAGCAATATTGCTTAAAGCTTAATTTTTGAAATGAATAAATGAATGTAAGTATCCAGCAACCAAAATGTATCTCACTATAAAAACAAAATTTTGACACAATTTTGTTTTTATAGTGACCAGTGTGACATAAGTGTGATTAATGTGTGTAGAATAAGTCTTATTTTGTCTAGATAATATCTCTCTATTTTACATCGCATTATCGCATAATATATATTATGGAACTTTTAAATAATAAATAAAAAGGATATATGATTATGAAAATAATTTGGGGAATAATAGAAGCTGTAATGTCTATATTAAAGATATTTTGGGTCATGTAAAATAGAATAGAAAGGATATAATTATATGTTGATAGCGTCATTTTTTGGAGCATTAGGATCGTTAATATGGATTTTTTCAGCAAAAGCAACTAGTACTTGGGATTTATGGTGGGTGCCATTCTGTTAAAAAATTTCTAATGAAAAGCTGCTCTACGCAAAAAACAAAATTGAGTCAATAATTTAAGGCTCGATTTTGTTTTTGTGTCTATTAGTTCTTAAATATTATCAATAGAATCAATGGTATGATTCCTTTTAAAAAAGATCATTATAATTTGTAATATTATAAGAACTAAAAATAATATTCCATGAAATAATGACATAAGCAGCGGGTAAATAGAAGTAGTGTCAGAACACAAAATTGTCATCACAAATGTTTCTGTAAAAGCTGCAATACACCATAAGACGATTCCCCATGGTGAGTACATCCAGAGTCCGATTAACGCGATAGGATAAATAATAGCTAATGTTCCTGATAAAAATTGCCACTGCCATGGCATAAGATCAAAGCGCCATAAAATTCCTGAAAATACGCCAACAAGGCGTAACCAATAAAAGACACCCAGTCCTAAGCAAATTAAAGCTAATAATCGCAAATAAAAGCTGTAAATTAAATTAATTTTTGCAATCTGTTTTTGAGAGATATTTATCAAAGTAATAATTCTCGTTTAACGGGTTGGAAATAAGCATCTATTGTTTTACTTGTTACGTTTGAGAGTTTATCTGGATGCCATTTAGGTGTTTGATCCTTATCAATTAACATTGCACGTACACCTTCACGAAAATCATGTGAATTGATCATATGATGTGCAATGCGGTTTTCAATTTTCATACAATTTTCCAAAGTTTGAAATGATTTTTGTTTCATTTGTCTCCAAATAATTTTTAAACTTGTAGGAGAACGTGATTGTAAAATATCATAACATTCTTTGGCAAATGATAGTCCTTCTTTGCTTTTTTTATAAAGCAATGTCATACATTCTTCCAACGTATTTGTACCAAAACAAACACGAATAACATGACGGATTTCATGGCTTGTTTCATAATCTTTTGTGATTGTTCGTTCTTTTAAAGCTAAAATAGGATTGCCCTGCTCAATGATAGATTTTTTAACGATATCTAGTTCAACTTCAGGAACTGCATGAGTTGCTAATCCTAAATTTAAACAATCTCCCCATTTTATACGCGCACCTGTTAATGCAAGATAAACACCAAAATAGTCAGGAAGAAGTGGCAAAAAAAAGCTTGCACCAACATCTGGAAAAAATCCAATAGCACATTCTGGCATAGCAAACAGTGTGTTTTCTGTCACAATCCTGTATGAACCATATATAGAAATGCCTACCCCTCCTCCCATACAAATACCATTTAAAAGAGAAATATAAGGTTTTGGAAAACGCTTAATATAAGCATCTAAGCGATATTTATCACTAAAATACTGATAAGAAGAGTCCGCTTTCCCCATATGGTAAATTTCTACAACATCCCCACCAACACAAAAAGCTCGTCCTTCCCCTTCAATTAAGACACAAGAAACATCATCATCTTTTTCCCATGCGCTAAGAGCTTTTTTAAAAGCAGAAATCATTCGATGATTAAGAGCATTTAATGCAGAAGGACGTGTAAGCTTTATAATACCAGCACGTCCCTCTTTTATAAAAGAAATATCATTACCTGCCCCAAAATCAATTTGCATCTTTAATTCTTCTAAAAGTACTTATTATTGTTTGCAATATTTTTTTGCGCACCCAATTGAGGAAAAAGTTGCATAATAGCGCCAATACAATATATATAAATACCTGTTATGGAAATTCCTATCTTAACCCAATATGGAGCATTTAATTGGTAAAAAAATGCAGCAACACCAAAAGAACACCACAAGAAAAAAATTGAAAAATTCAGCCTACGTAAACGAATAACTCTTACTGGATGAATAAAATAAATTGGCAAAAAGGATATAATTGCGGATAGAATAATAATAGTAAAGGCAATCCACTCCCCTGGTCTTACCACAAAAAGCATGAAAATCACCATGTTCCAGACTACAGGAAATCCTTTAAAAAAATTTTCTTTAGTTTTCATGCCAGTATCTGCATAATAAATAGCTGACGAAATAACGATGATCGCGCTTAATAAAAATGATAAACTTGATCCCATAAAACCACTTTGGTAAAGCGCAAAAGCTGGAATTAAAACATAAGTCACATAATCAATAATGTTATCTAGTAGTTCTCCAGACCATGTTGGGAGTACATATTTAACATCAAGCTTACGTGCAATCGGCCCATCGATACCATCAACGAACAATGCAAGACCGAGCCAAAAAAACATGGCACTCCATTCTTTTTCAGATGCAGATATAAGAGATAAAAATGCTAAGAATGAACCAGAAGCTGTTAATAAATGAACAGAAAAAGCCCTCGCTTGCGGCATCGTTACTGTTTTATGACGCAAAAGATCAGCTTTAGTTTTAATCTTTTTTGTTAATTTACGTTTCAGAGTTTTATTATCCTCATTTTAAAAGTCTTCATTCTTTAATACATTATTTTTTCTTTATGATATTATTCATATGTAAGAAAGCATAAAAAAGTTACTTTTTTATATCGCATTATTTATTATGGAATATAATAGAGAAATTTTACGCAATGAAAAGAGATAATTGTGACATTTAAAAAAAGTAAGCATAAAAATATTGCTGTTATTGGTGCAGGCCCAGTTGGTATGTTAGCAGCGCTTAGTCTTGCACATAAAGGGTATTCTGTTTTTCTTATTGGTCCGCTTACCCATGCAGATGAATTACGAACAACAGCTCTTATGATTCCAGCTGTTCAGATGCTTCAAAAAATTAATGTTTGGAATACTCTTCAACGTTACGCTGCAGCTTTATCTTCTATCAGAATCGTTGATATAACAACTAGAATTGTGCGCGCTCCCACCCTAAATTTTTGTTCTACTGAAATTGGTGAAAAGGCTTTTGGTTATAATGTTCCTAATATAGAATTAAATAATGCTTTAGCTGATGCAGTTACACAGATGCCAAATATTATAAGATTTTTTTCTTTGGCAAAATTTTTTCATCATCAGCAAGATCATGTACGCATTACTCTTTCGAGTGGTGAAGTCATTCAAACATCGCTTGTTGTTGCTGCTGATGGACGACATTCTCCAACCCGAGCAGCAGCTGGCATAGGCATAAAAAAGTGGAACTACTCACAAACGGCACTTGTTTTAAATTTTTCGCATGAATTTTCTCATCAAAATACATCAACGGAGTTTCATACAGAAGATGGTCCATTTACGCAAGTTCCACTGTTAGGGCATAAATCCAGTCTTGTATGGGTTGTCAATCCTTCTCGCGCTAAAGAATTATTGAATACAGATTCAAAAGCGATTGCAAAAGTGATCGAAGACCAAATGCAATCAATGCTTGGAAAACTGATAGTAGAAACACCAATTCAAGCATGGCCCCTTTCAGGACTGATCGCTCATCGTTTTGCTGTTAATCAGACAATTTTAGTGGGGGAAGCAGCCCATGTTCTTCCTCCTATTGGAGCACAGGGACTAAATTTAGGGTTTCGTGATGTGCAAACTTTAATTGATGTTTTACCCAAACAAGTATTCGATTTTAATTCTAAAGCGATTGTTACACATTATAATCAAAATCGCAGACCTGATATATTTATTCGAAGCAGCTCTATTCATATGCTTAATTATGCTTTACTTTCTCATTTGTTACCTGTTCACATTATGCGGGGTATTGGATTTGGGTTATTACAGCATTGTTCTCCGTTGCGTAATTTTTTTATGCGAGAAGGCATATCTTTTGGTTATGGATTAAAAGAAATTATGCCAAAATTCCCAATTAAATTTCCTAAAAAACTACATTGATATGATAAAAAAATGAATGGTACTGATATAGCTTATAATAAGTATATTTTGCTAAATAATGGATGTTTTTTGCAAATTGGTGCGTTAATTTATCGCATGAAAAATAAAAATCTTGAATTTCTTCTTATTACGAGTAGAGGATCTGGTCGATGGATCATACCAAAGGGATGGCCAATGCCCAAAAAATCTTTTTCACAAGCTGTATTGCAAGAAGCTTTTGAAGAAGCTGGAGTACGAGGTGTTAGCGAAACATCTCCTATAGGTATGTATGAGTATGAAAAATCGGATTTACCTGAAGGAAAAAATCGCAAGCTCTGTGTTTATGTTTTTGCTGTACTCTATTTGTATCAAGAAGAAAAGTGGCCAGAAAAAAATCAACGTATGTATGAATGGGTTACAGTATCAGAAGCTGTAAAACGTGTTCGTGAACCACAACTCAAAAAAATTTTTTTGCATTATAAACCTCTTCACAAAAATTCATACGCGTAAAGTTTATCATCATATATCTTTTCTTTATATGAGCTCCCTTGAATAATATGAATATTGTAAAATTACGTATTTTAAAGATACAATTTTGTTAAAGATTGATATTCATAATATTTTTTCTGATAAACTGATACAGAAAAAATACTTTTAATTCATAAACTTACATTTTAAAAAATTTGCGCTGTTAAGTATAATATCAAAAATGAAATAGTTTAGGGAACTTGCGAGCAATACAAAAGTTAATTTAGCGTATGAGGTTAATATATAAAAGCATCGTTTAAATAGATTGTAATAAGATGAGATTAAGTACAAAATTAAAATCAAGTATGTTTTTTATAATGGTCGTATCTATCTCATCTATAGTTACAGATTCGATAAGTAAGGTTTTTTATGATCCTTATTGTCAAATCTCTGCTTATTCCTTTCCACAGAACATTACTAAAGCAGGACAAAATTCATTTACTGCTTCGCAAATTAAAAATTATCTCATACAAAATGGTTTTAGAAATATTAAACGATTGCGTCTAGATGATAAAGGTATTTGGCGCGCTTTAGTGGAATTCAAAAAATGCTATTTTCTCATATCAGTCGATTATTCTGGAGCAGTTAGTATTCAAAGTGAAAGAAAGAAATATGATTGATTTTAAAATTTATAGTAACATTAATTCAAAGAACTGTGAGAAAAAATTTTTTAAAAAAATGTGTTATTCTCTTAAAGAGTCTGCATTTATTGGAGGTTTAAATGGGAGTGTATCAGGAGCAATTGCAGCAATTCTTGCAGCTTATGGTTATATTGCTCTTCCAGGGTTTGGTCCAATTATTGCAATGGGGATAAACATAGCACTCCCTACTGGTACAATAATTGGCGCAGCGATAGGATCAATCATAGGTATTTTTATTGGTACATTTTGCATTGTTGTGAATAATTTATATACATCATGAAATCATTTTTTTTGTGATGAGTATGATTTTTTTATTTACTTATAAATAAAAACATTTGTAATCAATATGTTAGATATTGTAATTTTATTTTTGCATCATATTATAAACAAAATGCTGATTTAATTATAAATCTTTCATTCAGTTTTTTCCCACACTTTGAAAAAATCTACTTCGTTTGTGAGCGTGGTTTTTAGAGCAATGTAAATGATAATCTACACTTATAAAAGTTTTAAGAACTTATTTTAATCGTATTTTTTAAAAAATAATACCCCATTATAAGGAGAAAAACGCTATTTACTCAATCAAATTAAGTTGAAAACAAAGTTACAAAAACAAAAAACATTTCACGATAAAGCTTCAAAATTTATATTAATTTCAAAATATTAATATATTTTTTTACTAAACTAAGTACAAACAAATACAAAAAGGTGTCTTATGAAAAAAATTTTCTTTATTTTATTAACTTCATTCATATTTCTTATCCATAATATTACTACATTTGCAGCTTCAATTCAAGTAAAAATTTATGAATTGGAAGAGAACAACGTAAAAAAACCCATAGGTGTAATAACAATTGAAGAAAATGCACATGGTTTAATTTTTACACCAAATTTATTTTCACTTCCAGAAGGTTTGCATGGTTTTCATGTACATATGAATCCTTCGTGTGACACAAAAGATGGCGTAATTGGTGGTGCGGCAGGAGGACACTATGATCCGCAAAATACTAAAAAACATCTTGGACCTTACAATATTCATGGTCATTTTGGTGATTTACCTGCACTTTATGTTGATGAGCAAGGTCGAGCAACAATGAGCGTTCTCGCACCACGAATGAGAAAAATTTCTGACATTAAAAATCGCACATTAATAATTCACTTAGGAGGGGATAATCAATCAGATAAGCCATTGCCGCTTGGCGGAGGTGGTGCGCGTTTAGCTTGTGGAATTATTGAAGAACAATAAACAGTAGGAGTGTTTTTTTATCCATTAACGAAGGAAGACTTATAAGATAACCAAAATAGCTCTCATCAATAAATTTTTGCACAAATTTATGCTAATATTTGATGTAGAGAATAAAATATTTAAAGATATTTCAATAAAACATGGGATTTTTGTTTAGAAGTCTTCCTTAGAAATTTTTTAACAGAATGGCACCCACCATAAATCCCAAGTATTAGTTGCTTTTTTAATTCAGATGAATTTTCATTTTTTTTATGAAAATTCATGGAGTTGCCCCTTAAGTCTAAACGCTTGAAAATAGTAAAGAGCTTATTGCATATGAAGAGCTAATTTTTTAATACCATCCGACAGCAACTTGTGCTTCTTCTGACATACAATCAGGTGTCCATGGTGGATCAAATGTCATGATTACTTCAACCTGCAAAATACCTTCAACTGCACTTACAGCATTTTCTACCCAACCTGGCATTTCACCTGCAACAGGACATCCTGGTGCTGTGAGCGTCATTTCAATCTTTACTGAGCGATCATCCTCAATATCAATACGGTAGATCAATCCTAGCTCATAAATATCAGCAGGAATTTCTGGATCGTAAACTGTTTTAAGAGCGGCAATAATATCATTTGTCATACGTTCAATTTCAGCTTCTGGAATTGCTGATACATAAGACTTTCCTTTTTCGCTTCCTGTATTACCAAAACCGGTAGCGTTACATGCTTCAATTGACTTAGCCATTAAAAAATGTCCTTGCTTTTTCTAATGCTTCTACTAACTGATCTATATCTTCATGATTACTGTACATGGCTAGTGATGCGCGACAAGTAGATGTTAAACCAAAATGTTGTAATAAAGGTTGTGCACAATGCGTTCCTGCACGGATAGCAACACCTTGTCTGTCAATAAACATAGCTATATCATGTGCGTGAATGCCCTCCATTTCGAAAGATATAATAGCGCCTTTATGAGGAGAACGTCCGTAAATTCGCAATGATTTAACCGTTTCAAGCTGTTCATGCGCATAAGCTAAAAGTGCTGTTTCATGAGCATGAATAGCATTTCTATCTTTTTTTTGCATATAATCAATGGCAGCAGCCAATCCAATAGCTTCAGCTATAGGAGGAGTCCCTGCTTCAAAACGGTAAGGAGGAGCATTATAAGAGACCTTATCAATCGTTACATCCTCGATCATTTCCCCTCCCCCTTGAAAAGGATTCATTTCCTCTAGCTGATGTTCTTTACCATAGAGGACACCGATCCCTGTGGGACCATAAAGCTTATGCCCCGTAAAAACATACCAATCACAATCAAGATCTTGTACATCAACTGTTAAATGTACAGCTCCCTGAGAGCCATCAACAAGAACAGGAATAGTATTTTGATGCGCTAACTTAATAATCTCCTTAACAGCAGGTACAGTTCCCAATATATTGGACATATGAGTAATAGCAACAAGCTTTGTTTTATCACTTAAAGCTTTTTGAAAATCTTCAACATGTAAAACACCATTCTCATCAACTGGCACAAAAATAAGCTTAACACCTTTCCTTTCACGAATAAAATGCCAAGGAATAATATTTGAATGATGCTCCATAATGGTGAGAATAATTTCATCACCTTCATTCAATTTAAACATACCCCAACCGTAAGCAACAGTGTTAATGGCTTCGGTTGCACTTTTTGTAAAGACAATTTCCTTTACTGTTTGTGCATTTAAAAAAGTACGAACTGTTTCGCGGGCATCTTCATAAGATTGTGTAACTGCATTCGATAAAAAATGTATTCCTCGATGCACATTTGCATAACGACATCGATAAAAATCATTCATCGCATCAAGTACTATTTGCGGCTTTTGAGCAGATGCACCACTATCCAAATAAGCCAGTCGCTTGCCGTAAACATTATGTTGTAAAATAGGAAAATCACGACGAATTTCTTCTACATTATAACTTAACGTTGATGCATCATTTTCCATTTTTTTGCCTTAGATATTCTTCTTTAACCATTGGACAATAATATTATCGAGAACTGCTCGAATTTTATCATGCTTGATATCTTCAATTAATTCTGTAACAAAACCTTTAATTAAAAGCTCTCGAGCAGTTTTAAAAGGAATACCACGTGCCATCAGATAAAAAAGTTGATCACGATTAATTTTGGCAACCGTTGCACCATGACCACATGCAACATCATCAGCAAAAATTTCCAATTCAGGCTTTGCATAAAATTCTGCGTCATTTGAAAGGATGAGGCTATTACAAGCCATACGTGCATCCGTTTTTTGAGCTTTTTGTGCTACACGTATCATTCCTTGAAAAACACCATGCGCTTGATCTGTGACAACATTACGAATAACTTCTGTCGATGTTGAATTTTCTGCAATATGCCGAACTGTCATTGTAAGATCACTATGTGTTTTTTTAGATAATAAATTTATTACGCGTAGTTGAAAATTAGCTTTCTCTTCTTGTAATTCAACATCGATTTCTTGTCGATTAAGTTGGCTGCCTATATTAACCACATAAAGTGATAACTGAGCATTTTCGCCAAGTACAGCACGCAATCGACCAAATTGTGTAGAATTTATTCCCCGATCTCGGATAAGAATCCATGTTACATCACTATGAGCTGCAACATGTAACGAAAATATTGAACTGATAAAAGTATCTTTATCGTCACCGATTTGGCGTTCAATAATAACAGCTTGGCTATTTTCTTCAACTGTAACCTCTGATAAAATATGCGACTGCCCACCTCTTTGAATATTTTGCAACTCTATAGGGGCATTTAATATTGTATTTTCAGGGATTTGCAAGAACCATCCATCTGTAAAGAAAGCTGTATTCAATTGTCCAATAAAATCTTCATCAGCCGTGATTTTATCTATCTTTACATAATTTTTTTCCAACGCATCTATAAGACGTTCTGCTTTGATATCTGATATTTCGGATTGTGCAAGTGTTTTACCATTTTCAATAGAAAATACAGCATTTTCTGAAAGCAGTGCATCAATCGATTGGATATTGTCTACTTTTGAAAAATCACTAACAGATTTCAAGAGAACGCGCAGATTGGTATAGTGCCAATTTTCGATTTTACGTGAAGGAAGATGTGCTTTTTGAAATAACTCAATAGCTTCCTTACGAACTGCACGCACTGTCCCATTTCCAGGAAAATCATTAATATGCTGATTAAAATGATTTATAATATCTGCTTCAACTGCTATCAGTTCTTGTTGTGAGTTCATGCGCATATTCAATGGCCTCAAGCTGCTTCACCGATAATATCAGCATATCCATTTTGTTCCAAATAAAGTGCCAATGATTTATCTCCGCTTTTAATAATACGACCTTTATGAAGAACATGCACTGTATCAGGTATAATATAATCAAGTAAGCGCTGATAGTGCGTAATAAGCAAAAATGAACGTTTTAAATCACGAAGCTTGTTAACTCCGTCTGCAACGATCTTTAATGCATCAATATCTAAGCCAGAATCTGTTTCATCTAAAACACAAAGCTTTGGTTCTAGGAGAGCCATTTGAAGAATTTCAGCACGCTTTTTTTCTCCACCAGAAAAACCAACATTCAAGGGACGTTTGAGCATAGACATATCTATATCAAGTTTAGAGGAAATTTCCTTAACACGCTTAATAAATTCAGGAGTTTTAAGCTCCTCATCACCATGAGCTTTACGCTGAGAATTTATTGCAGTTTTTAAAAACTCCATTGTTGCAACACCAGGTATTTCCATTGGATATTGAAAAGCAAGAAAAATACCAAATGCAGCACGCTCTGCTGGATCCATTTCTAAAAGAGATTGCTCATTATAAACGATATCGCCTTTTGTTACTTCATAATCATCACGACCGGCGAGCAAATAAGACAAAGTCGATTTTCCTGCTCCATTTTGCCCCATAATAGCAGCCACTTCACCATCTTGAACGGTTAAGTTTAAGCCACGAATGATCTCTGTATCAGTATCAGTAATACGGGCATGCAAATTTTTAATCTCTAACATAATTTACGTCCTGTTTTTGCGGCTTATACTTAGCGTATTATTTACCTAAGGGAAATAAAATTAGCCTACGCTACCTTCTAGACTTATACCGATGAGCTTTTGCGCTTCAATAGCAAATTCCATGGGAAGTTTTTGAATGACCTCTTTTACAAAACCATTTACTATTAATGCAATAGCTTCTTCCTCAGGAATTCCTCGCTGCATAACATAAAAAAGCTGATCATCAGATATTTTTGATGTTGTTGCTTCATGTTCAAACTGAACTGTTGCATTTTTTGCCTCGATATAAGGAACTGTATGAGCGCCACAATCATTGCCAATTAACAAACTGTCGCATTGTGTGAAATTTCGTGCATTCTGCGCTTTTCGATGTGCTGCAACTTGTCCACGATAAGTATTATTTGAAAAACCTGCAGAAATACCTTTGGAAATAATGCGGCTTGACGTATTTTTTCCTAAGTGGATCATTTTTGTACCAGAATCAATCTGCTGATGACCATTTGCAACGGCAATAGAGTAAAACTCTCCCCGTGAATTATCACCACGTAGTAAGCAAGATGGATATTTCCAAGTGATGGCAGAACCTGTTTCAACCTGTGTCCATGAAATTTTAGAATTATCGCCTCGACAATCTCCTCGTTTAGTCACAAAATTATAAATACCACCCTTCCCTTCTTTGTCACCAGGGTACCAATTTTGTACTGTGGAATATTTAATTTCCGCATTTTTCAGTGCAACAAGTTCAACAACAGCAGCATGAAGCTGATTTTCATCGCGTTGAGGTGCAGTACAGCCTTCAAGGTAAGAAACATAAGAGTCTTCATCTGCAATAATGAGTGTTCGTTCAAATTGACCTGTATTACGTTCATTAATCCTAAAATAAGTCGAAAGTTCCATGGGGCAACGAACCCCTTTAGGAATATAAACAAATGAACCATCTGTAAAAACAGCTGCATTGAGAGCAGCATAATAATTATCACCAACTGGGACAACTGCCCCTAAATATTCCTTAATAAGAGTTGGATGTTGAATAATTGCTTCTGAAATAGAACAAAAAATGACACCAGCACGCGCTAATTCTTCTTTAAATGTTGTAACGACAGAAACAGAATCAAAAACTGCGTCAACAGCTACTTTTCCTGAAGCATGTATGTCATCATCAAAACTAGAAGGATCCGTTTGTTTTCTTACCCCTGCTAAAATTTCCTGCTCTTTGAGGGGGATACCAAGCTTTTCATAAGTCGCTAACAATTCAGGATCGACTTCACTCAGAGATTTTGGACCCGTATGGTTTTTAGGAGCAGCATAATAATAAAGCTCCTGAAAGTTAATTTTAGGATATTTAATACGTGCCCAATGGGGCTCCTCCATTGTAAGCCAACGGCGAAAAGCTTGCAAACGCCACGTCAACATCCACTCAGGTTCATGTTTTTTCGCAGAAATGAAGCGAATAATATCTTCACTTAATCCTTTGGGAGCTTTATCAGTTTCAATATTGGTTTCAAAGCCATATTTATATTGATCAACGTCTATCTCACGTACTTGGCGTATTGTTTCCTGTACTGCCGGCATCAATTTTCTCCATTTTTCTCGGCATCAAGAACCGGTAATTTACAGTCTTGTTTTATATAAACTTAGAGTAAGAAGTCCACTCTTTAAACTATATGTAAAGTAGGAAGATTTCAATCAAGCTTATTTTATTTTTAAAACAGCCTTAAATTTTTAAACGATAAACTCCATAAACTTTATTTTTTGCTCTTATTTATAATTTGAGAAAAAGCTAATAAAAAGTCATCGATATCTTCGGGAGTTGTGTCACGTCCTATTGAAACGCGGATCGCGCCATTTGGAATATGGTACCCCATTGCTTCTAAGACTCTACTTTGTTTTACTTTTCCAGAAGAGCAAGCAGAACCTGCTGATACAGAAAATCCTGCCAAATCAAATCCAATTTGCATGGTTTCAGCTTTCATATTTTGTACAGAAAAATAAGTTGTATTTGGCAAACGTTGCACTTTTTTGCCAAAAATTTCAACATCGTTACTAATTTTTTGTAATCCATTTTCTAACTTATTGCGTAAATAAATTAACTGTTTTATCTCTTCTGGGGTAAGGCAGTCAGTTATTGCGGCTCCAAAAGCAGCAATAAGTGGTAAAGCTTCTGTCCCTGCGCGCAACCCTTTTTCTTGCCCTCCCCCAACAATAAGAGGACAAGGCATTAAAAGGTTGCCACATGAAACAAAAGCACCAATTCCTTTTGGTCCACCAATTTTATGGGCAGATAGTATAAAAAAATCTCCACCCATTTGAGTGATGTCAATAAAATTTTTATCTACATATTGTGTTAAGTCAACGATAAGAACACCTCCAACATTCTGAACAATGGCAGCTATTTCTTTTATTTTTTGAATAACACCAGTTTCACCATTTGCAGCTTGAATAGCAACGAGGGGGAAGCCTTTGCTGTTATCGTGAGCAGTTAAAAGAGATGTTAAGTTATCTTGTTGAATTAAACCATGCTCATCAACAGCAACTATGCGGATTAATTCTTTAGAAAAACGCCCCCCTTCTGCAATAGATGGATGTTCAGTAGCTCCAACGTAAAGGTGAGAAAATCGCACTTTAGAGCTTCCCATATTATAAAAAGGTGTTAACAAGGTCATTGCTGCTTCACTTGCTCCAGATGTGAACACAATATGATCTGGATTTGTGTTGAGTTTATCAGCAATTTTTCGACGAGCGTTTTGCAATAAAGCTTTAGCAGCACGTCCTTCTGCATGAACAGATGATGGATTCCCAAATATTTCTAGAGATTCCAGTAACGCCGTTCGTGCTATTTTCGTAAGCGGAGTCGTTGCATTATGGTCAAAATATCGACGTTTTATAACCATTTTACATCTCAGTCATTCATCTTATAAGTTGATTTAAAAAAATAGCGCAATTTTCTTGAAAAATGCACTAAAAACAGAATATCTAACGGTTCATTAAAACAAAATGATCGTGTAAAGTAGATTACTATAGTAAAAATGTACCAAGTTAATGATAGCATTTAAGGAGCATTTAATGCCAGAAATTATTTTTAACGGTCCTGCGGGTCGACTTGAAGGACGTTATCAGCCATCACAACAAAAAAATGCACCAATTGCGATTATTTTGCATCCTCATCCCCGATTTGGCGGCACAATGAATAATAAAATTGTCTATGATCTCTTCTACATGTTCCAACAGCGCGGTTTTACTACATTGCGTTTTAATTTTCGCGGTATCGGTCGCAGTCAAGGCGAATTTGATCATGGAACAGGAGAACTCTCAGATGCCGCTGCAGCACTCGATTGGGTACAAACACAGCACCCTGATTCTAAAAATTGCTGGGTAGCAGGATATTCATTTGGTGCTTGGATTGGTATGCAGCTTTTAATGCGCCGGCCAGAAATTGAAAGCTTTATATCCGTTGCTCCTCAACCTAATATTTACGACTTTTCCTTTCTTGCTCCCTGTCCCTCTTCTGGGCTTATAATTCACGGAGATATTGATAAGGTTGCTCCTCCCAAAGATGTTCAAGTTCTTGTAGATAAGTTGAAAACACAAAAAGGTATTACCATTACACAAGAAATACTGGAGGGTGCGAATCACTTTTTTAGCGAACGTAATGAAGAACTTATTGAACGATGTGCACAATATTTAGATAATCATATTGCAGATGAACTTTCAGCTCCTCCGCATGAATTAGCTCTACTTACTTAAAAGTACTGGAAATCTATAAAAGATGAATCAAGACTATTCCTTATGATAAGAAGGATGTTTGTTCTTTTTCAACACTATTTTTTCAGCTTTTTTAATTTTCTCGCTTGTAAGAGTAGAAAGATGCCATTTTATATTCAGTGGTTACTATTTTTTTAAAATATATGAACAAAATAGAATTTAATCCGTGTCACTTTTTATTGCTAATATTTTTCATTCTCTTGTGAGCCCTACAATATCTATGATAGAGACAGCGTGTTAACAATCCACTATATAAAATAATTACAATATTGGTTAGGAAGTAAAATCCGTGTTTACCTTTAAATCTGACTTTTTACATATTATGAGTGAACGTGGTTTTATCCACCAAATTTCAGATGAAAAAGGCTTAGACGCTCTTTTTTCAAAAGAAGTTGTAACAGCCTATATTGGATTTGATCCTACGGCATCAAGTCTTCATGCTGGAAGCCTTCTTCAAATTATGATGCTTTATTGGTTGCAAAAAACTGGTCATCGCCCCATTGCTTTAATGGGTGGAGGAACAGGTATGATAGGTGACCCTTCTTTTAAAGATGAAGCTCGGCGTCTTTTGACACAAGATGATATTACTGAAAATATTGTTGGTATTAAAAAGGTGTTTGCTAACTATTTGACGTTTGGTGATAAAGAAACTGATGCATGCATCGTTAATAATGCTGAGTGGTTGTGTCATTTGAACTATTTAGAGTTCTTGCGTGATATAGGAAAACATTTTTCCGTCAACCGTATGTTGTCTTTTGATTCTGTCAAACTCAGACTTGAACGCGAATATTCTTTATCATTCCTTGAATTTAATTATATGATTCTACAAGCTTATGATTTTGTTGAGCTTTATAAGCGTTATGGCTTACGCATGCAAATGGGTGGCTCTGATCAATGGGGAAATATTATCAATGGGATTGAATTAGGACACCGCTTAGGGACACCACAATTATACACATTGACATCACCATTGCTTACAACTTCTTCTGGTGCAAAAATGGGTAAATCACTAAGTGGTGCTGTATGGCTTAACGCAGATATGCTCTCACCTTACCAATTTTGGCAATACTGGCGAAATACAGAAGATGCTGATGTTACACGATTTTTAAAGCTTTATACCACATTGCCAATGGATGAAATTTTCAAGCTGTCCACATTGCAAGGTACTGAAATTAACGAAGCAAAGAAAATTCTTGCAACAGAAATTACAGCGATGTTGCATGGACGAAGCCTTGCGGAGGCAGCAGCAGAAACTGCACGTAAAACTTTTGAAGAAAAAACACTCGGAGAAAATCTTCCAACTCTTGAAATTAATACTGTAGAATTAAAAACAGGGGCTGGACTACTAGCTCTTTTAGTGCAAGCAGGGTTAGCTAAATCAAACAGTGAAGCACGCCGACATGTTCAAGGTGGAGGTGTACGTGTCAATGACAAAATTGTTGAAGATGAAACGCGCCTTATTATTGAAGAAGACATCAATGCAGCAGGAACGATTAAGTTGTCTTTTGGTAAAAAAAAGCATGTTTTGATTAAGCCACTATAAACCTCTTTATGATTTCTTGATCTTACTTTAGAATCTTTTATGCTTACTACATGTGCAATAACTTGATTATATTTTATATTATTGTCAAATATAATAAACTCTACACAATAGAAGAAAATTTCCAAAATAATTATATTGTAGATAGTTAAATAGTTATTTTTTTTAGCTATCCTGACACATACTAATTTTTTAAAAAAGAAAGAAAAAACAATGACAAAATTTATGAAGGGTACTCCTGCCCCCGATTTTAATTTGCCACGTGATGGTGGAGGAAAATTGTGTCTTTCTGACCTTAAAGGAAAGCTGGTTGTCTTATATTTTTATCCGAAAGATGATACCAGTGGATGCACAAGTGAAGCAATTGATTTTACACGATTAAAGACAAAATTTGATGACATTGGAGCTGTTATTATTGGAATATCTCCAGATAATGTTAACAAACATGACAAATTTAAAACAAAACACGAGCTTGATGTTATCCTTGTTTCAGATGAAGAAAAAACTACGCTTGAAGAATATGGTGTTTGGGTCGAAAAAAGTATGTATGGACGTAAATATATGGGGGTTGAACGAAGCACTTTTTTGATTGATACAACTGGAAAAATAGCAGAAGAATGGCGCAAAGTTAGTGTATCTGGACACGCTGAAAATGTTCTAGCTGCTGCTGTGCTTTTACGTAATGGCTCATAAATTCATTTATTGCAAATTTCCATGCTAAATAATGCAAGCTTTCCCCAGTTGATTTTGTTTTGCCAACTGGTAAATTTCAGATAACAAGATACAATTAATCAAAAACTTGAAAAATTTAAAAAATAAATCTGCAAAATCTGAGCAGTATTGTTATTGTCAATCGCTATCTTCAATTTTTTGATCTTTTCCGTGAATACGTCGAGCAAGTGCTGCCTCTATGAAAGCATCTAAATTTCCATTAAGTACGGATTGTGGATCAGTGTTTTCAACGCCTGTGCGCAAATCTTTGACAAGCTGATAAGGTTGAAGAACATAAGATCTAATTTGGTGTCCCCATCCGATTTCTGTTTTAGAAGATTCAATAGCATTTGTTTCTTCTTCTCTTTTTTTAAGCTCTTCTTCATAAAGTCGAGCACGCAACATAGACCATGCTGTTGCTCGGTTTTTATGTTGAGAACGCTCTGTTTGACATTGAACAACAATCCCTGTTTTTATATGCGTGATACGCACTGCAGAATCTGTCGTATTAACATGTTGTCCTCCAGCTCCTGATGCACGATATGTATCAATACGAACATCTGACTCTGAAACATCAACTTCAATATTATCATCAATAACTGGATAAACCCAAATACTTGCAAAAGAGGTATGGCGTTTCGCATTTGAATCATATGGCGAAATACGTACCAAACGATGAACTCCTGATTCTGTCTTTAGCATACCATAAGCGTTATGCCCTTTTACAAGAATAGTTGCTGACTTTATTCCCGCTTCTTCTCCATCATGAATTTCTAATATTTCAACTTTCATTTTATGTTGTTCAGCCCAGCGCGTGTACATACGTAAAAGCATAGCAGCCCAATCTTGGCTTTCTGTACCACCTGCACCAGCATGAACTTCTAAATAAGTATCATTTGAATCCGCTTCTCCTGATAAAAGAACATCAATTTGCCTTTTATCTATCTCACTCTTCAAGTCGCGTATTGCGTTTTCTGCATCAGTGATGATTTCTGCATCACTTTCTTCTTCCCCCATAGCTATTAACTCAATACACTCTTCAAGTGTGTTGGTAAATAATCGAATACCATTCATTGAATCTTCGAGACGCTGACGCTCACGCATCATATCTTGTGCTTGTTGTGCATTATCCCAAAGTGTTGGATCTTCTACTTTTTGATTAAGATATTCAAGACGCTTCAGTGATTGATCCCAGTCAAAGATGCCCCCTTAGCAATTTGATTGCTTGCTGGATTTCATCAACCAAAGTTTCTATCTCTGCACGCATAATCTGATACCTTAATCTTTAATATTACATTGTTTTTACCAACAGTCTTAATTCGATACCAACATGGTGATATCGCATCAAGAGTTATAGCTGCATAAAATTTATTTCTTCAACTATGTCACGAAGATAGATAGATATATTTATATCGACCTATGATGTCAAAGAGAACTGCTTGTTTATTAGTATAATCCACCAGTTCCACTTTCAAGAGCTTTGTTGACTTGTGGAGAAATGGTTATTGAAGGGACACCTTCTTGAAAAGAAGTAATGCCATCAATCACCTGATATATATCAGCAGGTCCAGTTCCTGGTTTAAATGCTTCTATAATGACATCACGATCTCCTGCTTCAGCGCGCATGCCTGTTTTACGATTAATAGGCATTAAAATCATGCCTTTTGGCATTTTAAATGGAACATCTGGCTTCCCTTTTAGGGCAGCTTGCATAAACTCACCAAAAATAGGAGCTGCCAATGAACTTCCTGTTCCATTATACCCTAATGGCGCTGGTTGATCATAACCAATAAAAATACCGACGACAATATCAGGGGTAAATCCCATAAACCATACATCTTTAGAATTATTGGTTGTTCCTGTTTTTGCAGCAATATGTCGATTCAAATAGTGTAAACGTGCAGCTGTACCACGTTGAACGACTCCTTCCATCATTGATGTAATCTGATAGGCTGTCATAGGATCAAGAACTTGATCTCGCTCATCAATCAATGTAGGCTCATGTTGATTATCCCATGACTGAGCATTGCAATTTTCACATAAACGGTCATCATGACGATAAATAGTCCTTCCGTAGCGATCCTGAATTCGATCGATGAGTGAAGGTTTTATAGAACGTCCTCCATTGGCAATAACTGAGTAAGCTGTAACCATTCGTAAAACTGTCGTTTCACTCGCCCCTAAAGCCATAGGGAGATAGGGCAGCAATTTATCTACAACACCAAAACGTTCTGCATATTCAGCAACAAGAGGCATGCCCATATCGTAAGCAAGTCGTACAGTCATGAGATTACGAGAATATTCAATGCCATAACGTAGTGTTGAAGGCCCTGCAAATGTACCGCCATAATTTTTAGGTTGCCAAATTTCACCATTTGTTTGACGAACTTCAATAGGACCATCTAAAATGACAGATGCTGGTGTATATCCATTATCAAGCGCTGCTGCATATACAAAGGGTTTGAAAGCAGAGCCAGGTTGACGGTAAGCTTGTGTCGCACGATTAAATTCAGAAGCAGCGAAAGAAAATCCTCCCACCATCGCAAGAACACGCCCTGTATGGGGTTCCATAGCAACAATCGCCCCTTCAACTTTTGGAATCTGCTGTAAACGATAAAGATTATCTGCGTTTGATATTTTTTCGACAAAAATAACATCTCCGACTTGCAAGACATGAGATAAGTCTTGAACAGTTTTTCGATAGCCATTTTTATTGATAGTACGTAATGCCCATTTTGAATCAGCTTCAGACAAAATAGCAGTATCCCGTTTTGTTGATATTAAACCTGAAGCTTCGCGCTGTGGCTGCAAACCGATCTTTATTTTATTAGCGTTAGCAGAAAGGACAACTGCTAAATGCCATTCAGGCACATCATTTAACTTAGCAATACTTGCAAGTTTTACGCCCCAATCATTATTCTTATCGATATGCTCATAAGGTCCACGCCATCCTTGTGAATGATCAAATCTAATTAAACCATTTTGCAAAGCACGTCGAGCAATGAGCTGTAAATGTGGATCAAGTGTTGTACGAACTGACAGCCCCCCCTCATAAAGTGTTTTAGCTCCATAGCGATGTATTAAATGGCGACGCACTTCTTCAATAAAGTAGTCAGCAGTAAAAATATCACTATCATTATTGTGTATGGCAACACCCAAAGGTTTTGCTTTAGCTTCTTCACCTTGTTTAAATGTTACATACCCATTTGCAACCATTCGATCTATAACCCAATTGCGCCGATCAATTGCACGTTTTGTATTTTTAAATGGATCATAATTTGCTGGTCCTTTTGGGAGAGCAGCTAAATAGGCACATTGCTCTAAAGTAAGTTCATTGACGGATTTATGGAAATAAATCAAAGAAGCAGCTGCAATACCATATGTGCCACGACCAAGATAAATTTCATTCAGATAAAGTTCAAGAATATGATCTTTTGAATAAGTTTTCTCAATGCGCATCGCTAAGATAGCTTCTTTTAATTTGCGCTCCAACGTTGCATCTGAACTTAAAAGAAAATTTTTAGCGACCTGCTGTGTAATGGTTGACGCCCCCTCTGGACGTTTACCAGAGCCGATATTCCGGATATTATTGACCAAAGCTCTTAAAAGCCCTTCAGGATCTAAACCAAAATGATGATAAAAGTTTTTATCTTCGGCAGAAATAAAAGCATCTTTAAGAAGCTTTGGTATTGATTGGATTGGTAAATAGAGGCGATATTTTGTTGCAAATTCTGCCATCAAGCTTCCATCAGAAGCATGAACACGCGTCATAACAGAGGGCTCATATAAGGAAAGAACTTCATAATCAGGAAGTTTACTTGCCTGACTCCTTGTTATTATTAGTAATATCGTTGCTCCTAAAAATCCAATCGCAACAACAAACTTAAGAAGATATCTAAAAAAAATTATCATAGAAACGGCTATCGCTTTCTTCAAAATTGACAAAAAAGTATGTTACTTCATCAAAATAAGGTATCGTTATCATTAAATCGAGATAAAAGATTAAGACTGTTTTTCATCTTTTACTCTATTTTATACTAAAAATGAGCATGAGTACTCTATTTTTTTGCAGATTTAAAAAGGCTGCATAATTTTCTGTTTAAGCTCGGCAAATTGGCGAATGGAGTGCGCAATAGAAGCAGCCATTTTTTTTCTCCATTGAGAATTGTTTAATAATTTTTCATCTTGTTTATTAGATAAATAGCCTATCTCTATCAAGACAGAAGGTATATCTGGAGCTTTCAAAACTTGAAAATTAGCATATCGATGAGGGTTATTTATGAGATTAATGTTACTCTTTGATAAATTTGAAACCACATGATGAGCAAAGTTAATCGAAAATGTATGTGTTTCACGTTGAGTAAGATCAATCAAAATATCTGTAACTTCGAGAGATTCTTCTGCAGGTAATCCATCAAGGAGGTCAACTTTATTTTCACGTTCAGCCAAAGATTTTGCAATTACATCAGAAGCTTTATCCGATATGGTATACACAGTAGCTCCGCGAAGAGAATGTATATCAATCGTGTCTGCATGAATAGATATAAAAAGATCAGCGTTAAATTCTTGTGCTTTTTTAACTCTTTCACTTAACCTTAGGAAAATATCAGAATCGCGTGTTAAGTTAACAGTGATATGGGAATCTTTCTTTAATTCATCTCGCAATGCACGTGCAAAAGCGAGAGTTACGTTTTTTTCTAAAATGCCAGTAACACCTTGCGCACCACCGTCAATTCCGCCATGACCAGGATCAAGTACAACACGAAAATTTCGTATTGAACCTAATTGTATTTTTGTATAAGGATTAGCTTTTTGTTGATTTTTTAATACTATATTAAACTTTTCTTGTGTGCTTTTAGTAATATCAATCAGTAGCTGCCATAAGCCATTATCTAGCTTTTGTATTGTACTTTTTTCAACAGAAAAAGCAATTTTGCTTGTTAAAATAATGCGTGAAGTTTGTGCATCAAAAAAGGTATAACGCACACCTGACAACATAGCTGATAATATATTTTTTTCATTTAAAGGTGTGTTTTGCTTTGGAAAATCAACTGTAGGTAAGTTAATAACCAAACGTGCTGGTCTGTCCAAAATTTGTAACCGAGTATTTGGTTTAGCATTAAAAACCGCAATAATACGTGTATATGTACTATCACCAATGGTGCGCAAACTGATAAGTTTAAGAGCTTCTGCTTGAGTATATGTTTGCGATATCAAAAAAAACAATAAACAGTAAGTGAAGCGTGCAATAATATTCCAATAGGCTACTTTTGGCTTTTGGGAAAAAAACATAAATGAAATACTCTTTATTCTAAAGCATTTTGCAGAAAAATTAGTTTCATCATATATAAGCGATACATCGCATCTGCATTATATTTTTCAATATATACTGAATTTTTTAATCATAAATAGTAAAAACTAAATTGAGATAATACAGAGATTATAATGGCATGCTTTTATATTGTTACTTGCCAAAACCATGATATCAACATAAAAGAGCATTTACGCTTCCTAGTTGATAACAACCATCTAGTCTTGACTTAAATTATCTATAGCTCATATTAAGTTGTCTTTAGAAGGTTTGTCACACATTATACATTAAGGCTTTTGTGGATGAAAAGTCTTCATGTCCCAAAATTAGGATTACGTTATTGAAGATTCACTGATTCGGATATTCGAACTATTATCAAGATTTTTTTGCTGGAGACTTATAAAGTATGAGTCATACAAAACAGGTAGGGGTAATGATTATAGATGCTATAAATGCAGAAATGCGTTTGCGTGTAGTAACTCATACTGTTATGCCAGCGCCTCCCTTTTATGGTAGACAGCCCTTTACGTTTTTAAACAATTATACTGTTCGTTTGAACGAAGTTGCGCATGCCGCCTTCAGGATTTTAACTTATGTCAAACAAAATGCTTATCGACGCCTCTCACCCAGAGGAAACACGTGTTGTTGTTGTTCACGGCAACAAAATTGAAGAACTTGATTTTGAATCAGAACATAAAAAGCAGCTCAAGGGAAATATTTATTTAGCGCGTGTTACACGTGTAGAACCATCACTTCAAGCAGCTTTTGTGGAATATGGTGGAAACCGTCATGGTTTTTTGACATTTTCGGAAATTCATCCCGATTATTATCAAATTCCTATTGCCGATCGCCTCGCTCTTCTTGAAGAAGAAGAGGAAGCTATTGGAGAAAATCATGTAGATAGCTTTACTGAAGAAATAAACACAAATAAAAAACGCTCGAGAAAAACAAAAAAAGATAAAAATGACAAAATCGTGGCAGTGAATGCTGAAGATGATATTATATCTGAAGCAGTTATAAACGATGATACAGAAGAAACATTTGATACAGATGCTTCTAATGATGATATAGAAATGGTTGGCGCGGAAGATGCACGTGAAGAGCTTCCTACTTATCAGCGTAAGCAAGAACGTCAGTATAAAATTCAAGAAGTCATTAAACGGCGTCAAATTTTATTAGTGCAAGTCATCAAAGAAGAGCGTGGCAATAAGGGGGCAGCGCTCACAACTTATCTATCTTTAGCAGGTCGTTACTCTGTTTTAATGCCCAATACAGCTCGGGGTGGTGGTATTTCACGAAAAATCACTAACATACAAGATCGCAAACGTCTTAAAGAAATTGTAAAAAAATTAGCAGTTCCAAAGGGCATGGGTGTTATATTGCGAACTGCTGGAGCAAATAGAACAAAAGCTGAGATTAAACGCGATTATGAGTATCTTACGCGATTATGGGACAATATCCGCGCTTTGACACTTAAATCAACTGCACCATGTCTTGTCCATGAAGAAAGTAATCTCATAAAGCGCTCTATACGTGATCTCTACAATAAAAATATTAATGAGATTCTCGTTTCTGGCGATCAAGGATATCGTGAGGCAAAAGACTTTATGCGCATGCTTATGCCAAGTCATGCAAAAGTTGTTCAACCGTATCGTGATCCCATTCCTATTTTCACGCGTAACAATATTGAAACTCAGCTTGATAAAATGTTATCTCCGCAAGTTTCTTTAAAATCTGGAGGATATCTTGTTATTAACCAAACGGAAGCGCTTGTTGCTATTGATGTAAATTCAGGCCGCTCTACCAAAGAGCATTCTGTTGAAAAAACAGCATTACAAACCAACCTTGAAGCTGCAGAAGAGGTAGCTCGTCAATTACGTCTACGCGATTTAGCTGGTTTGATAGTGATTGATTTCATTGATATGCTTGAAGATCGCAATGTTAGGATGGTCGAAAAAAAATTGAAAGATTGCCTTAAAAGCGATCGCGCTCGTATTCAAGTTGGTCATATTTCACACTTTGGTCTTTTAGAAATGAGTCGTCAGCGTATTCGCGTGTCAGTTTTAGAAAGTACGATGCAGCCTTGCCTACATTGTGCTGGAACAGGGCATGTACGCTCCGAATCATCAATTGCTTTGCACGTTATGCGCTCAATTGAAGAGTATCTTCTTCATAATCCTCAACATAATATTATTGTGCGTACGCCTGTAGCAACAGCACTTTATGTTTTAAACCACAAGCGCAATATTCTTGTTAATTTAGAAGCACGCTTTAAGCTTAATATTAGTATTGAAGCAGACGATAGTATTGGAACGCAACATCTTATTATTTCTAAGGGCACAATAGCAGAGGTCGTTGCCCAGTCTCCATCTTTTTTTGAGAATGATACTCAAGAAGAAACTGAAGACGTAATTTTAGTAGAAAATGAATCTATTGAAGGTCAAACATCCGTTGATACAAACCAACGACGTTGGCATAAAAAACGTCAAGATGAGATTAATGAAAGTTCTCCCTCCACTACTCATAAAAAAGATAAAGACAATGTTCCAAATGATGAAGACTCTTATCGTCGAGGACGTCGTCGGGGACGTTCTGGTAGCCGTCGTAATCAAGATAATAATTCTTATCAACCTCGTATTCCCTATTCAGAACCAGTAGGGGATTTTTCCAAGCAGGCTGTAGAAGAAATAAAAGCGGAAAACAGCCAGCATCATATTTCAACCGCTAAGTCTGTTGAATTTAAAGAAGAAAAGAGTGATATCCAATCTTCAAATGTACAACAGGATGAAACTGCAAAAGCTGATGCAGTTACTAAGCTTAAAAAACGTAAAACGCGATCTTCAAAAATAGTGCAAAATAAAAAGAATCTTGAAAACAATCAGAGTGAAACAACATCAGCACTTCTTGAAGAAAAATCTACAGAGAGCTCAACACACAAAACTAAAACAAAAAAAGTGGATGAGTTCGCTCATAATGCGGGAGACAAAGCTCCTGCAAATACAAAAAAATCAACACGCAAAACACGTAAAAAAACTCTTCCTAAAGAGGAGCTGACGCAAATAACAGAAATATCAGAGAAAAAGCTTGAAATGGAGCAAGTTGACAAAAACATTCCTAGCAAAATTGAAGAAACAATCAGTCAACCTATTATTATATCATCAACACCAGATGATGCTCCAAAGACTGAGCGTGTTGGTTGGTGGAGACGCAGAACTTTTTCTAAAAATTAATTGCTAAAAAAATTGCCACAAAACATTTTGTGGCAATTTAAATAAACGAACATAGAAAAGATTTAAAAAAGCTTTCTGATTAATTTTGTTTAGCTTTTTCTTGTTCAGCCTGCATACGATCTTCAATCTCTTTTTGTTTTGATTGAATAGCTTGTTGTAGTTTTATTTGTTCTTGTTGAAAATCTTTTTCCTCCATACCAGGACCAGTGTATGCAGTTGTGAAGCCATCAAGAGAAAATTCAATAGGATTTGCTGAACCTCGAGCATTCATTGTAGTGACAACCATTTTTGTCCCACTTTTCATAGCAGCAATAAGTTTATCATCTAAAATATCATTGGCAATACAACTTGGTCCATTACAGATAATATAAGGAATTTTTTTAGAAAAGTCATTCCCAATTTGAATGTGAACACCTTCTGGTAAAAAACGACCTGTAGGCACTTGAATACCTACGCGCTTTTCATTTTGTTTTCCTTTTATTTCAACTAAATTAAAAGCCGTCAAAGGTTGTCCAGTACTTGATACAATAGTATTCATTGTATTACAAATATCAACATCATGCTGTTTACTGCAAACCTTGTACCAACCTTGAGACAAAGTCTGCGCATTTGCAGAAATATGTACTATAAAAAAAAGAGCGACGGCTCCAACTAATACTGAAACGGCAGAATAGACACTTTTATGCGACATAATTAAATTAATCCTTTCAACGTGCTTTTATAATAACTCCAACATTAGGAGTATTAAACATAATTTCAACCAATCGTACTAAATGAAACCCATGAAATGACACCATTTATTTCAATACAAAGAGAAAAATTAAATTTTAGAAAAAAATTACAAATAGCCAATTGAACTCTTATACATTCATGTGTAGAATTCCCCTCTTTATTGCATTGGCCTTTTATGAAATTCATTCATAAATTATCTAAGTACAATGAAGTAAATTAAGATTGCATAAACAAAGCAATATTGCAATATAATTAAAGTAAATGTCTATGTTATTCTACAGCGCTCATTATTTTAGACTTTTCTTTATAGTTGTAAATCTTCTTTTAAGCCATGGAGCTCTAGCAACGGGTCTTGCAATGCACGGCTCTCCAAAATTATCGAATAATTTTGATTACTTTCCTTATGCGTTTCCTGATGCAAATCGAACAGGTAAAGTGACTTATGGCGTTGTTGGAACATTTGATGGATTAAACCCATTTGTAATCCGCAGCTTTCGAACAACTGCAAGGGGACTTTTTGCTGATGAACAATTTTCTGGACTTGTTTATGAAACAATGATGGTACGCTCTCGTGATGAAGCTTTTACACTTTATAACCTTCTGGCAGAGAAAGTTGAATTAAACGATGAACGCACTGAAATTACCTTTTTTATTAACCCCAAAGCGCGTTTTTCAGATGGAAAGCCCATTACAGTTGAAGATGTTTTGTTCACAATAAAACTCCTTAAAGATAAAGGAAGAGTTCCATTTAGTCGTTACATGAAACGCATAGAATCTATCGAAAAGATTGGGGATTATGGTATTAAAATGTGTTTCCCAAACTCAAAAGATCGTGAATTTCCCCTTCTCTTAGCAAGTGTAATGCCAATATTGCCCAAACACGCTATTAATGTTGATGATTTTGAAAAAAATAATCTAAATAAAATCTTAGGAAGCGGTCCTTACATTATTGAGCGTGTTGATCTAGGTGAACGGATTATTTATAAGCGCAATCCAAATTACTGGGGTCAAAACCTTCCTGTCAATAAAGGATTAAATAATTTTGACACCATCCAAATTGAATATTTTCGTAATGATACAGCGCGCTTTGAAGCATTTAAAAAAGGTATAATTGATATCTTTATTGAAACAAACCCAAGTCGTTGGCAACATTCCTATAATTTTCCAGCTGTTCGTGAAGGACGGATCATCAAAGAAAATTTTTCAAAGGGGACTCCTGCTGATCTTATGGGATTTGTTTTTAATACACGTCGTGCTATTTTCAAAGACAAAAGAGTAAGACAAGCATTATCAATACTTTTCGATTTTGAATGGGTCAATCATTATCTTTTCAATAATGTCTACACTAGAACAGAAGGTTATTGGGATGGATCTATCCTTTCATCTGTTGGAAGACCAGCAAGTGAAGAAGAAAAAATACTTTTAGCACCTTATCCTGAGGCAGTTCTTCCTGAAGTTATGGATGGCAGTTGGCGTATTTCTAAAACAGATGGATCAGGTATGGATCGGTCAACTGCCCAAAAAGCTTGGAAATTGTTACAAGAAGCAGGCATTATTAAAAAAAACAATAAAGCTATTTTCCCAAATGGTTTACCTTTTCAATTTGAAATTATGACTCAATCACTTGAAGAAGAAAAAGTTGCGCTTGCGTTTCAAAGTACTTTGTCACGTCTTGGCATTCATGCTCAGATAAGAACAGTTGATGATAGCCAATATCAAAATCGTTTAGGAATGTTTGATTATGATATGATCGTAGGGAAATTAAGAAATTCTCTATCACCAGGAAATGAACAAATAAATCGCTGGAGTTCAGCTTCTCGAAATTTAAAAGGAAGTTTTAATTTTTCTGGGGCAGCTAATCCTGCCATAGATGCAATGATAACAGCGATACTTGACGCACGCACAGATGTTGACTTCATTGCAGCAGTTCGTGCATTAGATAGAGTTCTTATTTCTGGAAGCTATTATATACCGCTTTATCATTTGCCTGAACAATGGATAGCTCGTTGGTCATATATTAAACATCCCACTTATACACCACTCTATGGGTATCGCCTTCCAGCTTGGTGGCGTGAATAAAAACTGTTTTAAACTTTATTTATTTATAAAAAAATTACTTTAAATAACAGATATTTATAAAAATAATTTAAACCATCAAACTAATTACTTTAGTAATATTTTAGTTGCATTAGTTTCATTAGCCAGACACTCTATTAAAGTTCACGTAAGTAATTATATATAGTAAAACAGCTTTATACGAAGCAAGATTTACACTGTAATTACTTGAGAGAAAAATATTACTAATATAAACTATTTTTATAATAATTTTTTAAGGCTGCAGAAATACCAGTATTTTTAAAATTTAAAAGTTCATTGTTGTTTTCAAAACTTTGTTATCTTAGAATTAATCAAATGAATTGCATCTTTTGCTGAGCTAAAATTTTCTTTTTTCAATGAAGTCTTTGCATAAAAAAAACTCCTATATCCTTATAAAACATATTCTTATTAATTTTATGCTTGAAAACTGATAGTCAATTTTAACATCAAAATTTCTATCTACTCTCAAAGACAGAAATTCATAAAACTACTAAAATTTTTAAATATTCTCACTTTAATCACAATTTCTCTTCCCCTGCCCCCTTTATCTATACACGCTGTATATAACTTCTTATTTCTCTGTTAATGAAATCACCAAAATTTTGAATTAAATTTACCTATAGGATTATGTTATCCTGTATCTAAATTGTGCTTTTCCAAAAAGCTTAATTTATCAAAATTTTCTTTAATTTTATTCTTAAAAATAAATCTTAAACCATTTAATATGCTAATATTTTAATCAAAAACTAATTCTACTTTAAATATTCATCATAAATATTTTTGACGTTAACACTTTTAAAGTGACTAACAAGGATGGATACTTTATAGAATAATTTTTAAAAACGCGTGATAATTTTGAATAAGTAAAAATACCGCTAAGTGGTACAGTGTCCTGCCATTTCTGCAAGCTGTTTCATAATAGTTGCTACTCCGCTCAGTCTTTTATCCACTGTTACCCAATCACGGATAAAGACAATACTCTGGTCTGGTCGAATTTTTGCCATCGAACCTTGTTTCCCAACCCACTGAATAAGAGCAATGCTATTTTCAAAATAATTATTACGAAACTGTATAACGACACCTTTTGGTCCAGCATCCAACTTTTCCACATGCGCTTTTCGACACAATGTTTTGATATAAAAAACTTTAAGAAGGTATTGAACTTCAAGCGGCAAAGGACCAAAACGATCGATTAATTCAGCTCCAAATTCATCTATTTGCTCTAAATCATTCAGTTCTGTCAAACGACGATAAAGCCCCATACGTAAAGATAAGTCAGGCACAAAGCTTTCTGGTACCATTGCCGTTGTACCAAGTGAAATTTGAGGTGACCATTGTTGATCCTCATTTTGCTCGCCATCTTTTAATTCAGCAACAGCTTCTTCAAGCATTTTTTGATAGAGTTCAAATCCAACTTCTTTAATATGTCCTGATTGTTCTTCACCTAAAAAATTTCCTGAACCGCGAATATCCATGTCATGGCTTGCCAATTGAAAACCAGCTCCTAGTGTATCAAGAGATTGTAACACTTTAAGACGACGATCCGCAGCAGGAGTTAAAATTTTACCAGAAGGAAACGTAAAAAATGCATAAGCACGTTGCTTTGAACGCCCTACTCTCCCACGTAACTGATAGAGGGCAGAAAGACCAAACATCTCAGCACGATGTACAATTAATGTATTAGCAGTTGGGATATCAAGGCCTGATTCAATAATGGTGGTCGATAATAATACATCATATTGCCCATCATAAAACGCATTCATAATATCATCAAGTTGTCCAGCGGGCATTTGCCCATGAGCTACGATAAATTTAAGTTCCGGAACATGTGTTTTGAGATATTCTTCCACAAAAGCAAGATCAGAAATACGAGGGCAAACATAAAAACTTTGTCCACCGCGATAATATTCTCGAAGCAGAGTCTCTCGTATAACAAGCGCGTCAAAAGGTGAAATAAAAGTACGTACCGCTATTCTATCAATAGGTGGCGTTGTTATCAATGAAAGTTCACGTACCCCTGATAATGCTAACCCTAAAGTTCGTGGTATAGGTGTTGCTGAAAGTGTAAGAACATGAATATCACTTTTAAGTTTTTTCAAACGCTCTTTGTGTTTTACTCCAAAATGCTGCTCTTCATCAATGATAAGAAGCCCTAACCGTGAAAAATTGATTGCATCGCTTAATAATGCATGCGTTCCAATGACAATATCAATCGTACCATCTGAAATACCCTTTTTAATTTGTGCAAGTTCTTTAGCTTTCACAAGCCTCGAAGCATGACCAATTTTCACAGGGAGTCCCTGAAAACGCGAAATAAAAGTTTTATAATGTTGTCGTGAAAGCAACGTTGTTGGAACAACAACAGCAACCTGATATCCATTTAATGCTGCAACAAAAGCACTTCGAATGGCAACTTCTGTTTTTCCAAAACCAACATCGCCGCATATTAAGCGATCCATCGGTTTTCCTGATGCCAAATCGTCTAAAACGGCATCAATTGCATCCATTTGGTCTTCTGTCTCTTCGTAGGGAAAGCACGCAACAAATTCATCAAATGGTCCAATTGGCGGAACCAAAGAAGGTGCAGAACGTGTAGCACGCTCTGCAGCTACATGAATTAACTGTCCGGCTATTTCCAATAAATGTTTTTTAAGTCGTGTTTTACGTGCTTGCCAAGCGACACCACCTAACTTGTCTAACACTACATCTGTTCCCTCTGACCCATAACGTGAGAGAAGCTCGATATTTTCGATAGGTAAAAAGAGTAAATCGCCTCCAGCATACTTAATTTCAAGACAATCTCGTAAAATTCCAGTTGTCATAATGGTTTTAAGACCAACAAATCGTCCAATACCATGATCGATATGCACAACAATATCGCCAGCATTTAAAGCGGCAATTTCAGAAATAAAATTTGTATTGTGTTTACGTCGTTTTGGTGATCTTATTAATCGATCACCGAGGATATCTTGTTCTGCTATAATAACAAAATCCTCAGCCTCAAAACCGTGCTCAATCATCAAGACAGCTGCACAGATACGATCACGTGGTGTTGCTTTGACAGTTTGCAATGATTTTGCAACGTTTATTTTTTTTAACCCATGCTCATCAAGAACCTGTATCAAACGATTAAGGGATCCTTCACTCCAACCCGCTAAAAGCACTTTTTTACCAGCAGCACGCAATGCAGCAATATGGTCAACAACGCTCGAAAAAACATTTTTTTCTTGCGCATTACGTTCTTTCGCAAAATCATATCCCTGTTTAACATTCGTGTGAACAACAGTTTTTTCAAAAGTTTGTGGGATATGAAAAGGTGTGAAATCAATACGCTGCCCAGATTTTTGTACATGCTCTAAAATATGCTCTGGTGTTAAATAAAGAAGATCAGCTTGTATTGGATGATAAGAAGTAGGACTTTCTTTATCATTTTCACGCTCTTTGCGAGCATTATAATAATCTTGAATAAGACGATAGCGCTCTATAAGCACTTCTTCTATGAGATGCTCAAAAACTATAGGCCAATTACCACAATGATCAAAAAAAGTATCAAGATTTTCATAAAAAAACGGGAGCCAGTGCTCCATACCAGCAAAACGTCGCCCTTGAGAAATTGCCTCATACAACATGTTATTTTTTTGTGATACACCAAATGTATGGGTATAATTACTTTTAAATCGCTGAATACACTCAGGCGTAAGAACAACCTCACTCATTGATTGTAACAAAAATTCAGTTTTCGTGCCTGTTGTTCTTTGTGTTTCTGGATCAAATACGCGGATGCTTTCTAGGGTATCTCCAAAAAAATCAAGACGCAAAGGGGCGATATCCATAGGAGAAAAAATATCAATAATTCCTCCTCTCACAGCAAATTCACCAACATCACGAACAGTAGCAACGCGCTCAAAACCATTGGATTTTAAAGAATGAATTAAACGCTCCATATTAGTACTCTGACCAATATGTGCGGAAATAATCTGAGATTCAATCATTTCCCGAGGAAGCAATTTTTGCATAATTGCATTTGCAGTCGTTAATATAATCGCAGTGCGTGGGTTTTTACGCAAATTTGATATATGCGTCAAAGCAGATAGCCGATGTGCCATAACAGCACCCCCAGGCGACACACGATCATAAGGCAAACAATCCCACGCAGGAAATTGAATAATAGGAAAATTTGGCTCAATAAAATTTAAAACTTGCTGTAAATGAGCAATTTTTGTTCCATCGCGAATCACATAAATAAGTGGTTTTCCTTGTACAATTTCTGAACTTAATTTAGCAAGTACAAAGGCTTCAAACCCATCAGTAACCCCATCAAATTGCATATGATCAGAAATTTTAGGAATAGTAATTTTTTTGAATATGGACATTGAGATCAATTTTAATTTATGCAAATATAGTAATTTACGATATCATGAAAAAGTGAACCATCAATTTCAGATGGTGGTGAAGTTTCTCCAATAATCCATGTTAGCAAATCGCGATCATTAAAGGACATGATATACTCAAGTTCAGAAACAGTTTCATCATTCATACCAGCGATATGAGCATCCACATACTGCCCTAAAATAAGATCCATTTCACGAATACCTCTATGCCATGCACGAAAAACCAATCGACGACGGCGTGCGTCCAATTGGTTTTCGTCAACGACAAAAACTGTCATAAAAGTCTCCTTAATAGATGAAAAATGATATCAATATAATAAATTTAATTTATAAAATGGATTGTGTACCTTATTTTTAAGGAAGTTCAATAATCTTTTTTTCTTTAAGCGTAATTCGGCGATGCATTTGCTTAGCCAAACCGTAATTATGCGTTGCAATAAGAGCAGAAAGACCAGATTGACGAACAAGAACAGATAAAGCTTGAAATACATAAGCTGAAGTTACAGGATCAAGATTTCCTGTAGGTTCATCGGCTAAAAGAACCGAAGGACCATTTGCTACTGCACGCGCAATAGCAACACGCTGTTGTTCTCCCCCCGATAATTCTGATGGACGATGTTTCGCGCGATGAGAAACACGCAGATATGTTAACAATTTTAGTGCACGATCTTCTGCTACAGTTTTTTTTAATCCTGCTATCATTTGTGGTATCATAACATTTTCTAAAGCTGTAAACTCTGGAAGCAAATGATGAAATTGATAAACAAAACCAATATCATTTCGCCTGAGAGATGTTCGCTCACTGTCAGAGCGTTTTGTACAAGAAATACCTCGTAATATCACATCACCAGCTTTTGGTTTTTCTAATAATCCAGCAATATGAAGAAGTGTTGATTTTCCAGCACCAGAAGGTGCAATAAGAGCAACAAGCTCTCCGCGATTAAGGGTAAGATTAGCTTTGTCTAAAATAATTAAAGGTTTATCATTTTCAAAAAAATGTTGCTCGATCTCAACAAGCTCTAAAACAGCCGTCATTATTCATACCTCAAAGCTTGTACAGGATCCAACCTAGCAGCTTGCCATGCTGGAATGAGTGCTGCGAGAAATGATAAAAATAACGCCATTACAGCAACCATAACTGTCTGTCCCCACTCAATTTGTGCAGGCAATTTTGCTAAAAAATAAAGCTGAGGATTAAATACATCGACATTAAACAGCCAAGATACAAAATTTTGAATATGATTAATATTAGCAATAGTGATAATACCTAAAATCAAGCCCAATATTGTTCCAATAAATCCAATCATCATACCAGTCGCAATAAATATACGCATAATAGCACTTTGACGTGCACCCATTGTGCGTAAAATTGCAATATCATGGCTTTTATCTTTGACAAGCATAACAAGTCCTGAAATGATATTCAGGGCAGCAACGAGAATAATAAGAGAAAGAATAAAAAACATAACATTTCGTTCAATCTGTAAGGCTGAAAAAAAAGCCTGATTGCGTGTACGCCAATCAATTAAATAGACTTGTTGATTAATAACTTTCTCTGCTTGTGGTTTTATTTGATCAATAGCATCAGGATCATTTAGAAATAACTCTAAAAACTGCACCTGATCTCCTAAATTAAAAAATACCTGTGCTTCATGAAGAGGCATAAAAACAAATATTGAATCATATTCAGACATACCAACTTCAAAAATAGCTGTCACTTTGTAAGCTTTAACACGTGGCATAACTCCAAAAGGCGTCTCATCACCATCTGGTGTAATGATACGAAGATTACTTCCAACGGTAAGTCCCAATTTTGCTGCTAAATTACTGCCAATTGCGACACCATCCTCTTCATCAAACTGAGCAAGCGTACCTGATTTAATATTTTCAGATACTGTTTTAAGCTTTTCTAAATCTTGTTTTCGCATACTACGAACTAAAACACCAGATCCTCCTTCAAGTTCACCCTGTACAAGCGCTTGACCTTCAACAACAGGCAAAACAAACTTTATACCATTGACAGATTCTAAAGAAGAAATAAGAGTATTATAATCGGGAAAACCAGAATTAATTGTTTGAACAACAAGATGGCCATTCATGCCAAGAATACGATTGAGAAGCTCTATACGAAAACCATTCATCACCGCCATCACAACAACTAAAGCAAACACCCCTAACATAATTCCAATTAAAGAAATAATTGAAATAACAGATGCAACTATATGCTTTTTATTGGGAATCATATAACGAAAAGCTATCATCCATTCATAAGATAAAAACCATTTGCTCCTCAGCATATACATAACATTGCCTATAAAATTACAGAAAGCTGGTTGAGTGTATCTTGAACCGTTAGAGATTTTTTAATACCTGTTTTTCGATCTTTAATTTCAACTTCATTTTGTGCAACACTCTTAGGTCCAACAATGATTTGTGTTGGCAAGCCAATCAAGTCCATCGTTGCAAACTTCGATCCAGGACGTTCATTTCTGTCATCTAATAATGGGTCAAAACCAGCATGTATTAATCCCTGATAAAGAGTTTCACACATGTGAGTACATTTTTCATCATCAGGCTTCATATTGATAATACTACAATCGAATGGTGCAATTGACTTTGGCCAAATAATACCATTTTCATCATGAGATGCTTCAATAACTGCAGCAACAAGACGTGAAGGTCCAATGCCATAAGATCCCATAGAGACTAAATGTTCTTTTCCATCTTGCCCCATAACTTTTGCTTTCATTGGAGCAGAATATTTAGTTCCAAAATGGAAAATATGCCCTACTTCAATTCCACGTGCCGACAAGCGATGATGAACGGAAACTTTATCCCATTCTTCTTTGTTATGCATTTCCTCTGTTGCAGCGTAAAAAGATGTCCACTGTTTTACAATATCAGCTAAAATATCCTTGTTAGTAAAATCAACTGAAACATGTGGAACTGTGAGTTCAAGGAACTGCTTATCGCAAAATATAGCGCTTTCACCCGTTTCAGCCAAAATAATAAATTCATGACTGAGTTCGCCACCTATAGGACCTGTATCAGCACGCATAGGAATTGCTTTTAAGCCAATACGAGAAAAAGTGCGTAAATAAGCAACAAACATACGATTATAAGATGTTTTAGCACTCTCATGATCAAAATCGAAAGAATAAGCATCTTTCATTAAAAATTCTCTCGAACGCATCACACCAAAACGTGGACGGATTTCATCACGAAATTTCCATTGAATATGATATAGATTGAGGGGCAAGTCTTTATAAGAACGCACATATGAGCGAAAAATATCTGTTATCATCTCTTCATTGGTTGGACCATAAAGTAAGTCACGCTCTTGACGATCTTTAATGCGTAACATTTCCAAACCATAATCATCATAACGACCACTTTCACGCCAAAGATCAGCAGGTTGAATCGTTGGCATTAATATTTCTATTGCACCAGCTCGTTCTTGCTCTTCACGAATAATTTTACAAACTTTATCAAGTACTTTTTTTCCTAACGGAAGCCAAGAATAGATCCCTGATGTTTGTTGACGAATCATGCTTGCACGCAACATGAGTCGATGGGAAACAATTTCTGCTTCCTTAGGATTTTCTTTTAAAATAGGAAGAAAATATTGAGAAAGACGCATTAAATTAATTCACTCCTAATCAAGCACATCATATCGGAATAGTTTAAATATATCACAAGCTAAACTATAATTTCATTTTGAATTTTTGCAAATATAATGATCATGTTATTAAAGAATTTATGTATTATATTTTCTAAATTTTTTACTTTTTAGTCATAAAATGGTCTGATATTTTCCTTTTTCTTTAAATTAATAAAAAATAAAGATTTTTATTTTGATCGGTGTAAAAAAACTGTACAAATGGGCTTTTTTCGCCAAATTTCATTAACAGCTGCTCTCACAGCGCGGCGTATTGCTTCTCGAATAAGTTCATTATTTTTTCGCTTAACGCGTGGAATATTATGAATAGTGTTTTCTACAACATCTAAAAGAATATCTTTCAAAATTTCTCTTTTTTCATTGCTTTCAGGCAAACCAGATGTAATAAGACCGATATCATCAAAAAGATCATGTTTACTATTCATTTGAAGTGACACAACAACATGACCAGCATAACTTAATTTGCGACGTTCACGAATTCCTAACTCATCTTCATCACCAATAAGGCAACCATCTTTATAGATACGACCAACAGGAACTTGATCAATAACTTCTACTGGCTCTGGCGCAAGGCGCAGCACACTTCCATTTCTAATATCAGCAACAACTTTAATACCTACTTGACGTGCTAAAGTCGCTTGAGCGGTAAGGTGCATTGCCTCACCATGTACAGGAACCAGTATCTTTGGCTTTGTCCAATTATACATCTGTAAAAGCTCTGAAGGATAAGGATGACCTGAAACATGAACAAGAGCATCTTCATTTGTAATAATTTTAACTCCCAAATCTATAAAGCGATTTTGTATCTCAATAATAGATTTTTCATTTCCTGGAATACTTCGTGACGAATAAATAACGGTATCACCAGCAGAAAGCGCAATATTTCTCATTTCATTTCGCGAAAGTTTAGCTAAAGCAGCACGTGGCTCCCCTTGACTCCCCGTCACGACTAAAACAATATTTTTTCGTGGAATATAACCATAATCATCTTCCGTAACGAACGGTGCTAAACCATCCATATAACCAAGCTCTTGTGCAACCATAATACTCCGCTTAAGAGAACGCCCAACAATAAGAACTTGACGTCCAGCAGATTCCGCTGCAAGAGCAATAGAACGTATCCGACCAACATTAGATGCAAAAGTTGCAATAGCAACACGTCCTTCAGCTTGCGAAATAATTTTAGAGAGAGTTTCTTCAACTTGCTGTTCAGATGATGGTATACTATCTCGACATGCATTTGTGGAATCACATAGCAATGCTAAAATACCTTTGTTACCTAAGGCACGAAATCGTTTTTCATCCGTTACTACTCCAAGTGAAGGCGTATGGTCAATTTTCCAATCGCCAGTATGAATCACAGTGCCTAAAGATGTTGTAAGTGCCAAAGATACAGATTCAGGAATCGAATGATTGACAGCAATAGCTTCGACGGTAAAAGAACCAACCTGAAAGCAATCACCAGCTTGAAAAATATTTAATGAAATTTTGCAATCTCTAAAATCTGATTGCTTTTTACTCTCCAATAGTCCTGCTGTAAAAGGGGTACAGTAAAGTGGAACTTTTAGTTTTGGCAATAAATCAAGGACAGCACCATAATGATCTTCGTGAGCATGTGTTAAAATAAGACCGCGTACATTGTGCTTCTCACTTTCCAAAAAGCGAATATCTGGTAAAATAAGATCTGCTCCTAGTAATTCAGGACCAGCAAAATTAACACCCATATCAACAAGCAGCCATTCACGAAAATTTTGAGAACCAAATCCATAAGCAGCCAGGTTCATCCCTATTTCACCTACTCCTCCTAAAGGTAAAAAAACAAACTCATTCTCGTTGGCTGCAACCATCAACATCTCCTCAATCACTAAGATAATCTTGTGATGAAATAAAGTTCCATAAATTAATAACGACCTGCATTAGCAGAGGCAACCAAACCAAAATGAACATCTCCAGCTGTTATAATTGCTTTTTCACCATTTTTTTGTTTTATGATGCAATTGAAATCACCATCAAGACCATCAAAAATACCTTCAATGATTTTTTTATCGTTAACTATTTTGATATGCTGCCCGAGGTGAGCACAGTATGAAAGCCATTTTTCGCGGATTATATCACATCCTCTTGACTCTTTCCAAAGAAGGTAATTTTTAGAAAAACACTCTGTCAAAGCCGTAAATAACTGTTCTGCATCAATATCTAAACCAATATTGTGTAAACTTGAAGTGGGATAAGGTGCGTCTTCATAATTACATTTTATATTCATTCCAATACCAACAACCAATGCATATTGTTGTGATGTCAATTGAGAAATCTCAAGTAAAACGCCAGAGCTTTTAGCTCCTCTTAGTAAAATATCATTTGGCCATTTTAAGCTAATAATGTTATTTGCTTGTTCTTCATCTTTTATAAATTGTTTTACGGCTTCTACCATACTTAATCCTGCCACAAAACCAAGCTGAGCAGCAGTTTGATGAAGGATATCATCAATTAACAAAAGACTAGAATAAAGGTTCCCTTTTGGACTATGCCACGATCTACCTCTTCTCGCTCTTCCTTGTAATTGCTCCCGTGCAACAATCCAAAGATAACCACGATGACCCGCATGTGCCTTACGCTGTGCAATAAGATTTGTTGAATCAACATTTTCATATGACTCAACAGTGTATCCTTGTTTTTGTGCAAAATCTGATAAGGTATAAACCATATTCATTAAACCCCACAAAATGTAAATTACATTCCTTAAAACAATGCAGCTGCTGCTTTTTCTGCCAACTCAGCAAACCAAATTCCAAAAAATGTGTAAAATAAAATAAATAACGCAGACAGACTAAGGCAAAATTGAAGCTCGCTCGATAAAATAGCGAAATGCGCTTTTGCATTATCGAACCACATAATTTTTATAATGCGTAAATAGTAAAAAGCTCCAATAACAGACGCTACCATACCAACGACAGCAAATGGAACAAGACCAGCATGAACAGCGGCAGAAAATGTATACCACTTCCCAAAAAAACCAGCCATAGGTGGTATGCTTGCTAAAGAAAAAAGTTGTATAGTCATCACAACAGCCATAAATGGATTCGTTTTCACTAACCCTGAAAGATCATAAATATTTTCAACATTTTCATCATTAGACCGCATCCCGAGAATAAAAGCAAATGAACCAAGTGTCATGCTAAGATAAATAGTCATGTAAAGAATAACGCTTTTTACCCCGATTATATCTCCAGCAGCTAAACCAACAAGCGCATAGCCCATATGACTGATTGATGAATAAGCCATGAGACGCTTAATATTATTCTGACCAATTGCCGCAAACGCACCAAGAATCATTGATGCAATTGCCATAAATACCAAAATTTGCTGCCATGCAGGCATAGAACCATCAGAACTCCCCAATGGAATAAAAGTCATAACAACAATACGAATCATCAAGGCCATTGCCGCAATTTTAGGAGCACCAGCAAAAAATGCTGTAATAGGTGTCGGCGCTCCTTCGTAAACATCAGGTGTCCACATATGAAACGGAACTGCAGAAATTTTGAAAGCTAAACCAGCTAAAATAAAGACAATCCCAAAAATAACGCCCAAATTTAAACTATCACCTTTTAAAGCAGCAGCAATTTCGCGAAAACCAATTTGACCAGTAAAACCATAAAGCAAAGAAATACCATAAAGTAGTAATCCTGAAGATAAAGCTCCTAAAACAAAGTACTTAATACCCGCTTCAGAAGACTTAACATTATCACGATTAATCGCTGCTAAAACATATAAAGCTAAGGACTGCAGTTCTAATCCCATGTAAAGCGACAGCATATTGCCCGCTGAAATCATGAGCATCATGCCAAGAGTTGCTAAAAGAACTAACACTGGAAATTCAAATATATCAAATTTTTGAGCACAGGTAAAACCAACTGACATAATAAGAGCAAAGAGCGCACCAATAAGCGTTAAAATTTTCATATAGCGACTAAAAGCATCTATAATAAGTGCATTAGTTTGAAATAAACCACTTTTGGGAAAAACAATAATAATAACAATAGTCGCAACAAGAAGAGCAATTGCTAAACCAGTCACGGTTAAATATGAACGTGCACTGGAATAAACACCAATCAAAAGTAATGCGACTCCCCCCAATGCTATTAAAATTTCTGGAAAAATTAACACTAATTGAGCTATCATTTCAGTTTGCATGAGCATTCTTCTTTTTTCTAGTGCAGTTTATTGATAAGAGTTTGTACAGAAAACGCCATCGTTTTGAGAATAGGCGTTGGGTAAACACCAAAAAATATTGTAAGAACAACCATCGGATAAAGGATAATTTTTTCTCTTGAAGAAAGATCGGTGAGTACTTTTAAACTCTCTTTATCCAAAGAACCAAAAATCATACGCCGATAAAGATAGAGTGCATAAGCCGCTGATAAAATAACGCCAGTTGTAGCAAAAACTGCAACAAATGTATTAACTTGAAAAACACCTATTAAAGTTAAAAATTCACCCAAAAAGCCTGAACTTCCTGGTAAACCGATATTTGCCATAGTGAAAATTAAGAAAACAACAGCATATTTAGGCATATTGTTTACTAAACCGCCAAAAGCTGAAATTTCACGTGTATGCAAACGATCATAAATAACACCCACACAAAGAAACAACGCAGCTGACACAATTCCATGCGACAACATTTGATAAATGGCGCCTTGGATTCCTTGTTCATTGGCAGCAAAAATCCCCATCGTCACGTATCCCATATGAGCGATTGATGAATAAGCGATAAGTTTTTTTATATCATTTTGAACAAGTGCAACCAACGATGTATAAATAATAGCGATAAGTGACAATGTGAAAACTAAAGAAGCAAAATTAGCTGAGGCAATAGGAAACATTGGTAAAGAAAAACGAAGAAAACCATAACCACCTAATTTAAGTAATACACCAGCTAAAATAACAGAGCCTGCTGTTGGTGCTTCTACGTGAGCATCAGGCAACCATGTATGGACTGGCCACATTGGCATTTTAACTGCAAAAGAAGCAAAAAACGCAAGCCACAACCATAATTGCATATGTATAGGAAACTGGTAAGTCAGCAAAGTTGGAATATCAAGCGTTCCAGATTCCCAATACATAGCCATAATGGCAACCAACATAAGCACTGAACCAAGCAAAGTATATAGAAAAAATTTCATACTTGCATAAACACGGCGTGCTCCACCCCAAACACCGATAATAATAAACATCGGAATAAGGCTGCCTTCAAAAAAGACATAAAACAGTATTGCATCAAGAGCGCAAAAAACTCCAATAATCGCAACTTCAAGAAGAAGAAAAGCAATCATATAAAATTTTAATCTCTCTTGAATAGTTTCCCAACTCGCTAAAATACAAAAAGGCAAAAGAAAAGCTGAGAGAACTACAAAAAGAATAGAAATGCCATCAACGCCCATATGATAGCAAATACCACTGCCTAACCAGTTAATTTTCTCAACCATTTGGAAACTAGGATCTGTATTATCAAAACCTGCCCAAATCACTAAAGAAATAACGAAAACAAATACACTCGTAAAAAATGCTACGTTGCGTATATTACGTTTCGCTGCTTCACTGTCATCTTTGATTAACAAAATCAAAATTACGCCAACAAGCGGTAAAAATGTAACCGTAGAAAGAATAGGCCAATCTGTCATCAGTTTAAGCTCCCGACCATCATCCATGTGATCAGCGCCGCAACGCCGATAAGCATTGCAAATGCATAGTGATAAAGATAGCCCGTCTGCATTCGAACAACTTTATTTGTAATGTCAACAACACGCGCGGCAATACCATTTGGCCCCAAACCGTCAATAAGCTTAACGTCACCTATCTTCCAAAAAAAGTAACCTATTTTGAGAGCAGGACGCACAAATATAGCGTTGTATAGTTCATCAAAATACCATTTATGGTAAAAAAAACGATATGTTGCAGGCATTAATTTAGCAATTTTTTTCGGAATGGAAGGAACAGAAACATAAAATACATAAGCCAATACAAATCCTAAAATCATTGCTGTGAATGGTGACCACTTAACCCAATTTGGAACATTATGCGCTTCGTGAAGAATATGATTATGAACTCCTGTAAATAACGCCCCCTTCCAAAACAAATCATAGCAACTGCCGAAAAAGTAAGGCTGAAAAACCGCACCAGCGAACAATGCTCCAACAGACAAAACAAACAGCGGAATCAACATAATTGGAGCAGATTCATGCACATGATGCATAACGTCAACAGTTGCACGCGGCTTACCATAAAATGTCATAAACACAAGTCGCCATGAATAAAAACTTGTTAACAAAGCAGCAAAAACAAGAAGCCCAAAAGCATACCCTGAAGCAATATTATGTGATACAAAAGCAGACTCTATAATCGCATCCTTAGAAAAAAATCCAGCTGTGCCAAAAAATGTTCCTGGAACTCCAACACCTGTCAATGCGATGGTTCCTATTACCATCATCCAATAAGTTACTTTGATATGCTTACGCAATCCCCCCATTTTCCGCATATCCTGCTCATCAGATACTGCATGAATTACAGATCCTGCACCAAGAAACAATAAAGCTTTAAAAAAAGCATGGGTAAAGAGATGAAAAACAGCTGCTCCATAAGCTCCAACACCTAATGCAACAAACATATAACCAAGTTGCGAACACGTAGAATAAGCAATAACACGCTTAATATCATTTTGTACCAATCCCACAGTAGCTGCAAAAAATGCAGTTGTTGCTCCAATAATAACAATCACTGTCAAAGCAATTGAAGAAAGTTCAAAAATTGGAGACATACGTGCAACCATAAAGACACCTGCTGTTACCATTGTTGCGGCATGAATGAGTGCTGATACAGGCGTTGGCCCCTCCATTGCATCAGGAAGCCATGTATGCAAAAAAAACTGTGCTGATTTTCCCATAGCACCAATGAACAATAATAGGCACGTAACAGTAATTGCTGCCTGCCCATCAAGTTGCCAACCTAAAAATGTCATGTTTTGTACGAAACTATTGTCTGCAGCTTTTTCAAAAATAGAAGAAAAATTAATAGATTGGAATAAAACAAAAATGCTGAAAATCCCCAAAAGAAAACCAAAATCTCCAACACGATTAACCACAAAAGCCTTCATTGCAGCTTTGTTTGCAGAAGCTCTTTGAAACCAAAAACCAATCAATAAATAAGAAGCTAGACCAACACCTTCCCATCCAAAAAACATTTGGATCAAATTATTAGCTGTCACCAGCATAAGCATCATAAATGTAAATAAAGAAAGATAAGCAAAAAAACGAGACCTTGAAGGATCATGATTCATATAACCAATTGAATAAATATGAACTAATGCTGAAACACTATTTACAACAACAAGCATAACAGCCGTCAATGTATCAATATGTAATGCCCAATTAAAATTTAAAACGCCAACACTAACCCAACGCAATACAGATATATCAACAGCTGAAGCATGACCAACAGCAATATTTAAAAAAGCCACCCATGATAACGCCGCAACAATCACCATAAAGCCACATGTTACTAATTCACTCGCGCGAGCTCCTATAGTTTTTCCACCTATAGCAGCAATTAAAAAGCCCAAAAGCGGAAGAAAGACGATCGCATAATACATTAATAATCAGCCTTTCATTACATTAACATCTTCAACCGCAATAGAACCACGATTACGGAAAAAAACCACAAGAATTGCTAAACCAATTGCGGCTTCAGCAGCTGCGACTGTTAAGATAAATAAAGCAAATACCTGACCAACAAGATCATGAAGAAATGCTGAAAATGCAATAAAATTGAGATTAACTGAAAGCAATATAAGCTCAATTGACATAAGAATAATAATTACATTCTTTCTATTTAAAAAAATTCCAGCAATACCGATTGTAAACATCAGAGCAGAAACAGTGAGATAATGAGTAATATCAATATACATAGCCCCCCCTTAAATGCCTTTTCCTGATTCAACCTGTTTAATTTCAATTGCATTTTCCACTGTCCTAGAAACTTGTACTGCAATAGACTGCCGCTTTACACCTGATTTATGACGAAGTGTTAAAACGATAGCACCAATCATCGCAATCAACAAAATTATCCCAGCAATTTGAAAGTAAAAAACATAATCCGTATAAAGAATATCGCCTAATGCCTGTGTATTTGTCCGTTGCTCTAAATTTGGCATTGGTTGCGTAATATGTGTTTCAAGCATTGGAGGAAAACGACTACTCAAAAAAACAACAATAAGTTCTACCGCAACAATAACTCCAACGAAAACTCCAATAGGAGCATACCGAAGTGCACCACTTTTAAACTCAGCAAAATCAACATCAAGCATCATAACCACAAATAAAAATAAAACTGCTACAGCACCAACATAAACAACAAGCAGAAGGAGCCCTAAAAATTCTGCTCCCGCAAGCAAAAACAAAGCTGCAGCATTAAAAAATGATAATATCAAAAATAAAACTGAATGCACTGGATTTCGTGCAGTAATAACAATAACTGCACTCACGAGCATAATAAAAGCAAACAAATAGAAAAATGCCGCCGCTAGACCTGTTAGCATAGGCTTCTCCTTACCTAACCAAACAATTGGTATGATAATTCATACCAGATGAAAATTTATCGGAAGAATTATCCGACTACTCATTTCATGATACACTCAACGATAAGGTGCATCCATCAATATATTTCGAGCAATTTCTCGCTCCCAACGATCTCCATTCATTAAAAGCTTTTCCTTATCGTAATAAAGTTCTTCACGCGTCTCTGTTGCAAACTCAAAATTAGGACCTTCAACAATAGCTTCAACTGGACAAGCTTCTTGACAAAAACCGCAATAAATACACTTAACCATATCTATATCATAACGAACAGTTCTACGTGTACCGTCATTGCGCCGCGGTCCCGCTTCAATTGTTATCGCTTGAGCAGGACAAATTGCTTCACACAATTTACAAGCAATACACCGTTCTTCACCATTTGGATAACGACGTAGAGCATGTTCACCACGAAACCGCTGAGAAACAAAACCCTTCTCATAAGGATAATTAATCGTAGGTTTTGGTGAAAAAAATTGACGCATTGCTAAGAAAAAAGCACTCACAAACTCTAATAGAAGGAGTGACTTTGCCGCCTGAATAAGACCTGACACAGTAAAATCTCCTCTTAAGCAAAACCAGTATATTTTAAAAAAGCAGCAGTTATTACAACCATTGCCAATGAAAGAGGAAGAAATACCTTCCAACCAAGTCGCATTAACTGATCATAGCGATAACGTGGGACAAACGCTTTAACCATAGCAAACCAAAAAAATACAAAACAAACTTTTAAAATGAACCAAACAATACTAGGAATCCAATTAAGCCACCAAACATCCAATGGAGGCAACCAACCACCTAAAAATAAAATGGTTGTTAATGCACACATTAAAACAATAGCAACATATTCACCGAGAAAAAAAAGCATGTACGGAGTTGAAGAATACTCAACCATATGACCAGCAACGAGTTCAGATTCTGCTTCCACTAAATCAAAGGGCGGACGATTTGTCTCCGCAAGTGCAGAAATAAAAAATATAATAAACATTGGAAAAAGGACTAGCCAATTCCAATCAAGAAAACTACTAAAAGGAAGACCAAGAGCTGTACCAAGACCATTATTTTGTTTATGAACAATTGCTGTGAGATCCAATGAACCACTTATCAAAATAACAGTTACAAGCACAAACCCAATTGAAACCTCATAAGAAACCATCTGCGCAGCTGAACGAAGAGCGCCTAAAAAAGGATATTTTGAATTTGATGCCCACCCCCCCATAATGACACCATAAACTTCAAGAGATGAAATAGCTAAAATATAAAGCAAACCAACATTAATATGTGCAACTGCCCAACCATCATTAACTGGGATAACAGCCCAAGTTGACAACGCAAGTGTAGCAGAAACAAAAGGCGCTAAAAGAAAAACACCCTTATTAGCTCCAGCTGGAATAATAGGCTCTTTCACAACAAATTTAATTAAATCTGCAAAGGATTGCAACAATCCCCATGGACCAACAACATTTGGACCACGTCGCAATTGTACAGCAGCCCAAATTTTTCTATCTGCATAAAGAAGGTAAGCAACTAAGATCAGAAGAACAACTAAAAGGAGAAGTGTTTTTCCAACTATAATGAGTAATGGCAATAACCAAGTCATAAAGAAATCATACATAACTATTCCTTTTTCCTTTACGCCTTTACTTTACATGGTTTGCGTAGCGCGACTCTTTGCGAGAGATGAACATTCAGCCATAACTGCAGAAGCACGTGCTATCGGATTTGTCAAATAAAAGTCTTTAATTATAGAAGTAAATTTTTGCGTTTCCAGAACAACTGTTTGAGAACCAAGTGCTTTAAGATCGTCTATACTGGAAGGCATTATATCATCAATAGCACAAAGATGTGGGTAATCATTAAATAAACTCTGCCTTAACTGAGCAAGCGAATCAAACGGAAGTTTTCGTTCCAAAACATCAGATAAAGCACGTAAAATTGCCCAATCTTCCTTTGCTTCACCTGGAGCAAAACCAGCTCGGTTTGTCATTTGAACACGCCCTTCAGTATTCACATAAAGCCCTGATTTTTCAGTATAAGCTGATGCTGGTAAAATAACATCAGCAGCATGTGCACCATTATCACCATGACTACCAATATAAATTGTAAAAGCTTGTTTATTGGCTAATTCTACTTCATCGGCACCAAGTAAGAATAAAACTTCACAAGTTTTAATGATATTTTTTATCCCAAGCTTGGAAGTAAAACCAATATCCAATCCTCCGACAGTTGATGCAGCATTGTGAAGAACGCCAAACCCATTCCACTCCTCACTAAGAGATCCAACACTGTCAGCTAATTTTGCAAGATTTTTTAAAACAGATAAACCTTTTTCACCTGAAATAGCCCCCTCTCCGATAAGAATAAGTGGTCTCTCAGATTCTTTTAACACATTAAAAAATGCATCCTCTTTACAAATGAGAGCATTTAATGCATCGCTACCTATTCCAAGATGAGAATATGGGTAACATAAATCAACTTGTTCTCCAATTAATGCAATAGGAAATCGCCCTCTCCGCTGGCGCTTTAAAATACGTGCATTTAAAACAGCAGCTTCATAACGTGGATTAGATCCCACGATAAGTAACGCATCAGCTTTTTCAATACCTGCAATCGTTGGATTAAAAATATAACTTGAACGCCCAAACTCAGGAGATAAAGCTACTCCTTTTTGACGACAGTCAAATGCTTTTGAACCCAATGAAATCAGTAATGCTTTAAGTGCATACATCTCCTCAACAGACGCAAGATCCCCCGCAATCGCTCCAATTTTTTCTGGTAAAGCTTTAGAAATTACCATTTTTATTTTTGCAAAAGCTTCTGTCCAACTGACAGGTTGAAGCTTTCCATCTTTACGTACATACGGCTTATCAAGTCGCTGAGTGCGTAATCCATCCCAAATAAAACGCGTTTTATCAGAAATCCACTCTTCATTTACCTCTTCATTCGTACGCGGCATAATTCGCATAACTTCACGACCACGACTATCAATACGAATAGCACTGCCCACGGCATCCATCACATCAATCGATTCTGTTTTAACTAATTCCCATGGACGCGCATGAAATGCATAAGGTTTCGAAGTTAAAGCTCCTACTGGACAAAGATCAATAACATTTCCTTGCAACTCAGATGTTATTGCTTTTTCAAGATACGTCGTAATTTCAGCGTCTTCACCGCGACCTATCAAACCAAGTTCAGAAATACCTGCAACTTCTGTTGTAAAACGAACACAGCGTGTACAATGAATACACCGTGTCATAACAGTTTTCACAAGTGGTCCAATATATTTATCTTCTACAGCACGCTTATTTTCTGTATAACGCGAACAATCACGTCCGTAAAGCATTGCTTGATCTTGAAGATCACACTCTCCTCCTTGATCACACACAGGACAATCTAAGGGATGATTGATGAGAAGAAACTCCATAACACCTTCACGGGCTTTTTTAACCATCGCTGTGTTAGTGAAAATTTCAGGGACTTCACCATTAGGTCCTGATCGTAAATCGCGAACTCCCATAGCACAAGAAGCTTGAGGTTTTGGAGGACCTCCCTTAACCTCAACCAAACACATACGGCAATTTCCAGCAATTGATAAAGATTCATGAAAACAAAAACGCGGCACTTCAGCCCCCGCAGCTTCAGCAGCCTGAAGCAACGTATAATAATCAGGAACTTCAATCTCTTTACCATCAACTTTGATATTTATCATTACTCATCCAGCCTGCGGATAACCCATTTCAACTTATATTTCATTGCTCTTAAAACAAATACTCTATCCTACCGCCTCCAAAGCAATATTTTTACTTTGAACTATATTGCGCGTATAATCATCAATTCTGCGCTCAATTTCTGGACGAAAATTACGTATCAACCCTTGTATAGGCCATGCTGCAGCATCACCAAGTGCACAAATAGTATGCCCTTCAACCTGCTTAGAAACTTCAAACAAAAGATCGATTTCACGTTTTTGCGCTTTTCCCTCAACCATACGTCCTAAAAGACGCATCATCCAACCAGTACCTTCACGACACGGCGTACACTGACCACAGCTTTCATGCTTAAAAAAAGCTGCTATACGCCAAATTGCCTTAATGATATCGGTCGATTTGTCCATAACAATCATACCCCCCGTACCAAAAGAAGATCCAACATCTCGCATCCCATCAAAATCCATAATTGCATCAACCATATCTTCACCACGAACAACTGGGCAAGAGGCTCCCCCTGGAATAACCGCTAAAAGATTATCCCATCCACCACGAATTCCCCCTGTATGTTTTTCAATTAATTCACGAAAAGATACACCAAGAGCTTCTTCAAACGTACAAGGCGCATTTACATGCCCAGAAACCATAAATAGCTTTGTTCCAACATTATTTGCACGTCCAATCGATGAAAACCACGAAGCACCCCGACGTAAAATCGTTGGAACAACTGCAATGGATTCTACATTATTTACTGTTGTCGGACAGCCATACACTCCCATATTTGCAGGAAATGGCGGCTTAAGTCGAGGCTGTCCTTTTTTTCCTTCAAGACTTTCAAGAAGAGCCGTTTCTTCACCACAGATATAAGCACCAGCACCATGGTGAATAATAATATCACAAGCATGTCCATATTTTGTTTTTTTGCCAAGTAAACCCGCATCATAACACTCATCAACCGCAGCTTGAAGTGCCTCACGTTCACGAATATACTCACCACGAATATAAATAAAAGCAACATGAGCTCCCATAGCAAAAGTAGCAATCACACACCCTTCAATTAAAGTATGGGGATCATGCCGCAAAATATCGCGATCTTTACATGTTCCTGGCTCCGATTCATCTGCATTCACAACTAAGTAATGTGGTCGACCATCACTTTGTTTTGGCATAAAAGACCACTTCATTCCAGTAGGAAAACCAGCGCCACCACGACCGCGCAAACCTGATGCTTTTACCTCATCAATAATCCAATCACGACCTTTTTCGATAATTGCTTTCGTATCACTCCAATGCCCACGCAACATTGCAGCTTTTAATGATTTATCCTTTAAACCATAAATATTGGTGAAAATGCGATCCTTATCAGCCAGCATGCCCCCTCTTTTTTCTCTTGCCCGTAACATTTTTAGCATTTCCTCAAAAGCAACTTTTAAACATTTTTTCTAGACTTTTTACTCTTAATTAAAGATTCCCTAATAAAATAGATAAAATAATAAATCCCTTCTTAAGAAAAATATTCATTTTGCTCTTGCTTCATTCCTTTTCTTTAAAGCCTTAAGTAACTTCTTTTTTTTCCTCATCATCAATGAGAGAAGTTAAACCGCTAATCGGTTCTGATGATCGACGACCATTTTGCGGACCAACTGCTACCTTAGAACCCTTCCCCGCCTCAAATGCATCAATAATTTCTTCAAGGCGTTCAGCTGTAAGATCTTCATAAGTGTCTTTAAAAATCATGACCATTGGAGCATTCACACAAGCACCGAGACACTCTACCTCTTCCCATGATAACGTCCCATCCTTATTAGTAACAAAAGGCTCATGATGAATTTTTTTCTGACAAACTTTAATCAATTCACCAGAGCCACGCAACATACAAGGAGTTGTACCACAAACTTGAATATGCGCCTTTGTTCCAACTGGCTGAAGCTGAAACTGAGTATAAAAAGTTGCGATTTCCAAAACACGAATGCAAGCCATAGAAAGAAGCTGGGCAATATGCTCAATTGCAGCACGCGTTACCCAACCATCTTGCTCTTGAGCACGCATTAATAACGGAATTACAGCAGATTGCTCACGTCCTACAGGATATTTTTTTATGGTATTTTGCACCCATACCTGATTTTCTTTTGTAAAAAAAAACTCTCTAGGCTGGTAAACATCATCTGCTAGACGGCGCACAGACATTAGCGATCAACCTCCCCAAAAACAATATCAATCGAGCCCAAAATAGCTGTAGCGTCTGCCAACATATGGCCTCGGGTTAAAAAATCCATGGCTTGAAGATGAGCAAAGCCAGGAGCACGTAACTTAACACGATAAGGCTTATTGGTTCCATCAGAAATAAGATAAACACCAAATTCACCCTTCGGAGCCTCTACAGCAACATATACCTCACCAGGAGGCGTATGAAAACCCTCCGTATAAAGTTTAAAATGATGAATAAGCGCCTCCATCGAACTTTTCATTTCGCTACGCTTTGGTGGAACAACTTTGCGATCTAAACTCGAAACCACCCCATCTTTTTCAGTACTAAGCAAGCGATCTACGCATTGGCGCATAATTTTTGCTGACTGACGCATTTCCTCCATACGAATAAGATAACGATCATAACAATCACTATTCTTACCGACAGGAATATCAAACTCTATTTCATCATAACATTCATAGGGCTGACTTTTACGCAAATCCCACGCTACGCCAGCTCCGCGAATCATTACTCCTGAGAAACCACGCGCCCAAGCTTCATCAATACTCACCACACCAATATCTACATTACGCTGCTTAAAAATTCGATTTGGCGTCACAAGTGCATCAAGCTTGCCAAGCGCATCGAGAAATGGATCAATAAAATTACCGATATCCTCAATTAAAGATTCAGGTAAATCTTGATGTACCCCACCAGGACGAAAATAATTTGCATGAAGACGCGCACCGCATGCACGCTCATAAAAAATCATCAATTTTTCACGTTGCTCAAATCCCCAAAGCGGAGGCGTCAAAGCACCAACATCCATCGCCTGCGTTGTTACATTAAGCAAATGATTAAGAATACGTCCAATTTCAGAAAATAAAACACGTATTAACTGACCTCGTTTGGGGACCTCAATACCCAATAATTTTTCAATAGCAAGCACAAAAGCATGCTCCTGATTCATAGGAGCAACATAATCCAAACGATCTAAATAAGGACCTGCCTGAAGATAAGTTTTTGTTTCCATTAATTTTTCTGTACCACGATGCAACAACCCAATATGTGGATCTACACGCTCAACAACTTCACCATCTAATTCTAGAACCATGCGCAAAACCCCGTGGGCTGCAGGATGCTGCGGACCAAAATTGATATTAAAGTTTCGGACATTGACCTCTGCCACAATTAACCTCTTGCTTTTTTAACAGACCTTATATCAAGCTCTAATAAAACTTTACCATACTGAAAATACTAAATTATTAAGAATCTTATTACTTTAATTCCGTGTATTATTAGCTCCAACATCACTTTTTTTCATCACATGATAAAATATCTTGAGTACCTTCCCAAGGAGAAAGAAAATCGAAGTTGCGCATTTCTTGTCGTAAAACAACAGGTTCATAAATTACCCTTTTTACTTCGTTATCATAACGACACTCAACAAACCCCGTCACAGGAAAATCTTTACGTAGAGGGTACCCTTCAAACCCATAATCGGTTAGTATCCGCCTTAAATCAGGATGACCTGAGAATAAAATTCCATACATATCATATGCCTCACGCTCATACCATTCTGCTCCAGGGTAAATCGAGCAAGCAGAAGCAACAGGAGTCTTTTCATCAGTACACACCTTAACACGCAACCGTAAATTATGGCGAGGAGATAATAGCTGATAAGAAACATCAAAACGTTTATCACGAGAAGGATAATCAACACCACTAATGTCTGTAATATTAATAAATTGACAGCACGCATCGTCACGAACGAACATTAAGACATCCGTAATTGCATCAAGGCGCGATACAACAGTTAACTCACCAAACGCCAAAATAGTTTTTTCAAGCTTATCCCCTAACCGGTCTTTCAAATAAGTAGCAAGTTCGACCAATGATTCACTCATCATAATAAAGTTCCTTACTGTTACCGTTCTATGGAGCCAGTACGACGAATCTTTTTCTGTAACAACAATATACCATACAGCAATGCTTCCGCGGTAGGCGGACATCCTGGAACGTAAATATCCACAGGGACAATACGATCACACCCACGTACAACAGAATAAGAATAATGATAATATCCACCACCGTTTGCACATGACCCCATAGAAATCACATAACGCGGCTCAGGCATCTGATCATAAACTTTTCTTAAAGCAGGTGCCATTTTATTTGTTAAAGTACCAGCTACCACCATAACATCTGATTGACGTGGTGAAGCACGCGGCGCATATCCAAAACGTTCATTATCATAGTGCGGCATTGAACACTGCATCATTTCGACCGCACAACAGGCCAAACCAAAACTCATCCACATCAATGAGCCTGTCCGCGCCCAAGTGATCAAAGCATCCGCCGAAGTAATTAAGAAACCTTTGTCCGATAATTCAGCATTAATATCACGGAAAAATTTATCGTTAGAACCTATCAAATCACCCGTATTTGGATCAATAATCCCTTTTGGTTTTGGGGCAGCAACCGTTGAATTTCTAGATATCAATCCCATTCAAGAGCTCCTTTTTTCCATTCATATATAAACCCGATAGTCAAAAGCGCTAAGAATATAATCATTGACCAAAAACCGAACATACCTATCGAACTAAACGAAACTGCCCAAGGAAAAAGAAAAGCAACTTCAAGATCAAAAATAATAAACAAAATCGAAACTAAATAAAACCGAATATCAAACTTCATGCGAGCATCATCAAACGAATTAAATCCACATTCATAAGCGGATAATTTTTCAGAGTCAGGGGAACGATAAGCCACAATATAAGGCATAATTAATAGAGCTCCAGCAATAACCGCCGAAACAATAATAAAGATTAATACCGGTAAATAGGAGCTTAATAAATGTGTCATAATCCTCTTCCGCTTTAATAAGATGCTCGAATCAACATAATCACCCAATAATTTTTTAGACTTAATAAACGAATTAGAGTAATTGTTTTGTTAATTCCGCTCGTACAGCTTCAAGGGCATGCCGCGCGATATTTTCTATCAGCATAGGTACCGCAGAGCAAGAAAAGACGCAAGCCCCTATTAATATAAACCATATGAAAAAAGAAGGAGAATCTAAATCTGAGATAGAGTTTTATAAAAAATCAACACTACCAGCCACTAGCAATTTTACAAATACAATGTAAATGACACAGAAAATTTTAAAATGAATGGCGCGAGTGACGGGACTCGAACCCGCGACCTCCGGCGTGACAGGCCAGCACTCTAACCAACTGAGCTACACCCGCGCACTCTATTTAAACCAATTGATTAATTGGTGTAATCGATCGTGTAAGGGGTTCATTCATTTCTGTCAAGTTAGATTACGCATTTTTTTAAAAAAAATCAAATAAACAAGAAAAAAACATTTTTTCTTTTAAAAAGATCGATAAAGGATGTCTTTATCCTTGCGTTTTTAAAAAAAATTTCCTAAATAGTGCCTACTTAACTGCATCTTATTGCATCGGGCGATTAGCTCAGCTGGTAGAGCGCCTCGTTTACACCGAGGATGTCGGGAGTTCGAGTCTCTCATCGCCCACCATTTATTTCATCACGTAAGACTTATCAATTTTTTCCACCTTTAAGGTAGATAGTTCTGCAAAACACAAGAGAACAAGATGCTCTGAACTTTTTTTACAAAGTATTTTGAAGTTATTTCTAAAATGAATCTACAATAAAAAAATGTTTTTTTTCATACTCTTCATATGCAAAAATAATGAAGTTGAAACTATTAAGATATAAAGGATAATTTTATCTTTCATAATTTTGTTTTTATTGAAGTAAATAAGCAATAATTACTTCGT
>NZ_JBLEBK010000006.1:0-65415 GCF_047263965.1 Bartonella propinqua
TGACTAAGGCTGCTTAACGTTATGGGGGTGCTGTCTCCTCCCTAGCATCCCCGCCCTCTCTCATAACAACTTTTCATTAAATGCGTGATTCACGTCACAAGTGAATTGCATCTAAAATTAGGAGACTCGATATGGCTCATCGTCAACCTACCATAACCCAACCAGCGATTGCTCGTGCTTTAAGAGAAGCCAAAAAACAAGGCGCAGAGGTTGTAGAAATCAAGCCCACAGGCGAATTGTTAATCTATCTTAAAACTGGAATCGAAGTTCCTAAGACAGCTACCCCTCCAGACAGCTTATTAGAGTTGTCAAAAGACGAGTATTACGAAGCTCTTCTCTCTAAGCTGTGAAACTCCCATGCCTAAACCACGTCCCCCTCATCTCGTTAAACAAATCACCCAGCATGGTAAAATTGTATGGTATGTACGTATCGGTCATGGATCACGACGTAGAGTACACGGAACTTACGGAACGCAAGAGTTTATCGACAGTTACAAAAGAGCGCTTGCTGAATTGCAAGGTATCATCCCTCCTAAACCTAAAGTAGGAAAACTTATTGAAGGTTCATTTGCATGGCTTCTCAAACAATATTTTAACAGCGTCGATTGGCATAGCCTAGCTAAAGGTACCAAAAAACAAAAAGAACTTATCTTGATGAAAGTATGCGACTCCATAGGAAATATTCCATACAGAGAAATCAAAAAAGCACATATTACAGCTGGAGTTGAACGACGCAAAGAAACACCAGCAATGGCTAGAAACTTTCTGAAAGCACTCAATGGTCTTTTTAAATGGGCAATTGATCAAAGTCTTTTAGAAAATAACCCAACCGTAGGAGTAAAGAGACCTCCCCTAAAAAATAAAGATGGCTTTCCTACTTGGACAGAAGAAGATATAGAGCAATATTATCAAAAATGGGCGATCGGTACACATGAACGTGTCTGGATCGATGTGCTTCTGTATACAGGTTTAAGACGTGGTGATGCAGTACGCATTGGCTGGAAAGATGTAAAAGATAATATTATTCATCTAAAGACAGAAAAAAGTAAATTTCAAACAGATGTCTTTCTTCCCATTTTACCTGAACTCACAGAAATCCTTAAAACTAATCCTATTGGAGATGAAACATTCATTTGTGGTAAAGAAGGTAAAAAATTAACTAAAGAAAGCTTTGGCAATCTATTTCGTGAAGCATGTAATGCAGCAGGAATAAAAAAGTCAGCACATGGATTAAGAAAATTAGCAGCAACACGTGCTGCCAATTCAGGTGCAACTTTATCTCAATTAAAAGCACTTTTTGGCTGGACAAATGACAGTATGGCATCTCTTTACACTAAAAGTGCTGACCGTAAAAAACTTTCTCTAGAAGCGATAAAAAAATTGCAGAAGAACTAAAAAAAATCTTCTATGACTTTACTTATAAATAAATCTCAAAGCAAGCCATTGCGGTGCGCTTCACATGCAAAAAAATTTGGCATAATTTTTTTACTACGCGAAAATTGTTCATGAGAGTTTATATTTTGATAATTTTCAGAAATCTTGATGTTTGCTTTCAATACTTTTTTCATTTCATTAGCTATAGCTCGAATAACAGGAACAGAAACACTATTACCAAACTGTTTGTACGCTTGTACATCTGACACAGGTATTGCAAAATTATCTGGAAATCCTTGCAATCTCGCAGCTTCCCTAGGTGTTAATTTTCGAGGATTTTTGTCACTTTGAGCTATCAAAATTTCACTGCCATCTTTGTAGTATCGTGCAGATATGGTGTTAGTATGCGAAGAATTTTGGTCTATCAAACTATAACCAAAACCTTTGCCATTTATTTTATTTTGTTTTTTCCGACGCTGATGTCCATCCCACAGTCTATCGCTAATCGTATATTTATCAGAAACATTAGTTTCTAAAATATCTCCTACTCTCGTTTGCACCAACAAAGGATCTGGAAACTTAAATTTTACAGATGAATCAGAAAAACCAACAATATAAATACGCTCTCGATTTTGAGGAACACCAAAATCACGCGCTCTGAGCACATCATAAAACACACTATACCCAACATCTCTAAGATGATGCAGAATTGTATTTAAAGTCTGTCCTTTATTGTGCCCCTTTAATTGCTTAACGTTCTCGAGTAAAAACGCTTGAGGTTTCCTATAAGATAAAATTCTTTTTATATCGAAAAACAAAGTCCCTCGCGTATCAGAAAAACCTTTTTTTAAGCCTGCTTGAGAAAAAGGCTGACACGGAAACCCCGCTAACAAAACATCGTGTTCTGGTACATCGCATTCGTTAATTTGTGTAATATCACCATGAATAAATTCATTACCAAAATTAGTTTGATACGTCTGTATAGCATGAGCATCAATTTCAGATGTAAAAACACACTGCACACCAGACTTGCTGAAAGCCTGCTCAAAACCCAATCTTATTCCTCCAATGCCAGCAAATAAATCGATGATTTTAAGCATCTTTTCTCCAAAAATTAAAAACCTTTGGAATTTTTTCCAAAAAATATTCCTCAAAATCAATAACATCGAGATTACGTTTGAAACACTCTCTATTTTTGATTTCTTTTAAAACAACTAAAACAATACCCATCTCAGATATCTGCTGTAGCTTTTTTTCGCTCATGGTACCATCAACAGTCAATAAGTAAATACTATTAACTCCTAATCGATGCTTTTCTTCCACAACCTCCTGCCAACGCTCTCGTAAGGTGGTTTTTATTGAACCAATTATAACCTCTTCAGGGCATTGTCTAAATTCTTCAATACCAGGCAAAATCGAATCAACGGGACTACTACTATTATTTGATTTACCAAAAACTTTCTTTATTTCATTCTTCACTACACTTTGTGAAGCAAACGAATAGCTGAAATAATTGTATAAATAATATATAATGTTTTCAAATGTTGCTCCAGCTCGCGATCTGTTTGCTTGTGTATTACTTACACAAAAGCTGTAAAGATATGGACCCATAATCTCAGTATAATTGCCAAACGTTTCCATTAACTTTTCAAAAAAAATGCCTTTATTAGTAGCATTGAACTCAAAAAAAACATCAGCCAAATGTTTTATTTTTGAATTTCGAATGCCGAATTTTTTTCCTATTTCTCTAAAAACAATACCATTAAAAATCGCTTCCTTTTCCAAAAGAGTTGTATAAGCCTCTTCTCTTAAAAAAAGAATGGTGTCAGAAATTTTATCATTCGAAAGATAATCAAATATAGTATTTTTATTTTTTTTTATCACTGATTCCAATATTTCTTTATTAGAAGGTACGAGTGAACTTCTTTTTTTCTCTAAATAATTTTTGAATTCTTTTTTTTGATCTTCATTTAATCGAAAAGAAGATATATTTAAGGAGGAGGATTGCGCCATTTTGAATCTCTGTAAATAAATATAGAATCTAATATGATGCTAATTAGCACGTTGCTAAAAATAGAAACAACTATCAAGTTGATTTTCTGTTTATCTTTACAACTTTGCAAACAAAATAAAGACAATAACTCATAAAAAAATTTTATCGAACGTACGCACAAGCAGGCTTTTTTGAATCAGCACATGGATTAAGAAAATTAGCAGCAACACGTGCTGCCAATTCAGGTACAACACTTTCACAAATGAAGGCACTCTTCGGATGGACAAATGACAGTATGGCATCTCTTTACACTAAGAGTGCTGACTGTAAAAAACTTTCTCTAGAAGCGATAAAAAAGCTTCAAAAAAGTGAGGGATAGGATGCTAAAAAAACTAATAGAATCAATAACCATACAATTCCCTCACCTTATAATAACCCATTGATTTTAATAACTTTATTCGCTCCTGTCACGCCCACCATTCCTTTTTTATAAAGATAGTAAATTAATTTTAGTCGCGTATTTTTTTATAATTAAAAACAAAGCAGTTAAGTGATTAGATGATATAGAGATTATCGTTCATCATATCAGAATCAATAAATTAAAGATGACAATATTCAAATTTGTTTTTCTGTCTTATCATAAAGACACTTCCAACGCTTTTTAACATTTCTTTTTAAAATGGTTGTACTAAACTTATAAATAGAAAGAGTTTGAGCTTTAAAATTCTCACAGCAATTCCACTTTCCACTTTATTGCAGAAAATCTGCTTGCATTAAACAGCTATTAATGAGCGTATTTACGTTGATTATTAAATTTTTATAATTTTCGTATAGCTACCCAAAAAAAAATTTAGACTCCACATTTTAACTTAGAAAAAAATGAAAAAATTAACTGGTTCACTCTGAATTTTTTTTTGCAATAAAACCTGATGTGAATCAGGATAGTAATGGCACTTCTTGTAATGTACCTCTCTATAAAGAGCACTATTTCAATCAATAAGTTGAAGAAATTTATATTATCCCTCACAATATTCTTGCCTCTGGTAAAAAAGCTTGCCTCCCGCACCTTTATCATTTTATTAGGTAGCTCTATTTATAGCATTTCATGATATTGCAAATCATCAACAGTCACCTATTAACTTGGTGACTGTTTCCACTTACATAACTTTCCAGCCACCATAAGGCGACAACATACAAATAGCTCCAAAATAAAATGATAAAATTAGCGAACGTTATTTCATTATGCAATCGTCAATTATTCATTTTTGAATAAATCTTTATTCATACTTTGGTGCACTTTTCTCTTTTCTCGAATTAAAAAATTTAAGTGTATAAAAGCAAATAACAAGCCAAAGAATCCAGCTGATACCTATAATTAAAACTGGTCGCGTATCATCAAAAAACCATAACAAACCAAAAATAAAAATCATAAACAAAATAGAAAAAATCGACCCTATTGGCCATAATGGAATTGGAAATTTTAAATCACGCTGTACTCTCTGAGACATTCTTAACCGCATAAAAATTTGTGAAAGTAAAATCATCATCCAAACAAAAACTGTTGCAAAAGTAGCCATTGCTGCAATAAGAAAAAAAAGTCGGTCGTGGTATAAATAATTAAGAAAAACTCCAAAAAGAAAAACGACCAAGATGAGTAAAATAACAAAAATTGGTATACCGTTTTTTGATAAATATTGAAACTTCTTTAACGCATAACCCTCATGCGATAGCCCATGTATCATACGACCAGCACCATACATTCCACTATTCATCGCCGAAATAGCTGCTGTGACAACGACAATGTTCAAAACATTAGCTGCTGATGAAATTCCAAGGTTTTCAAAAATTGAAACAAAAGGACTTTCCATAAGACCAATTTCATTCCAAGGATAAAGTGACATTAAAATAGCTAAAGTCATGATATAAAAAAGCAAAATACGAATCGGAGTAGAATTAATTGCCTTTGAAATAGTATAATGAGGATCTTGCACTTCCATCACTGCCATCCCAATGATTTCAATGCCACCAAAAGCAAAGACAACAACGCTAAAACAAGCTAAAAAACCAAACCAGCCATTGGGAAAAATACCACCATTTTTCCATAAATTATGAATATTAACAGTAGAGGAAACTGTACTTGTGCCCCAACCAAATAAAATAATTGCTACTCCTAAAACGATCATAGCAATGATAGCAATAACCTTAATAAAAGAGAGCCAAAACTCTAGCTCACCATATACTTCTACTGCTGCCAAATTAATACCAGTAATGATCAGTGTGATACTAAGTGCCCACATCCAAGGAGCAACATCAGGGTACCAAAATCCCATATAAGTTGCAAAAGCTGTAATATCGGCCAAACCAACAAGAACCATCTCAAAGACATACGTCCATCCTGTTAAAAAACCAGCCAATGGTGATATGTAGTTTGCAGCATAACGGGCAAAAGAACCTGGCAATGGATTATGAATAATCATTTCACCAAGAGCTCGCATAACCATAAAAATAACTAAACCAGAAATACAATAAGCAATTAAAACACTCGGACCCGCAAGCCTAATCGCTTGTGCAGACCCATAAAAAAGACCCGTACCAATAGCAGAGCCAAGGGCTAAAAAAATAACTTGGCGCTTACTCATACCTCGTTTAAGTTCATTTTTTACCATTTTTTGCCTTATTTAAAACGCGACCACCCCCTTCATAAAGATAAAATTCATAAATTAATAAACATCAAAGCCAATCGAAGTGCAAAAAACCTCTAATGAATCTGAAGAACTTGCAATTTTGATTGCTTCATTTTCATAAAATAGAACAGCATCATCACGGCTAAAACGCATAATTTTATTTTAAACGGTGAATGCAATGGATGTTTAACAAAAAAAATGGCTCCCTTTTGTCTTCTCAATTTCTACAATTGAGGATACTTTTCACATATCATCACAGCGCTCAAATTTAACGCTTGTTGCATTTAGCAAAAAAATTTTTTAGGAGCAAGTATCATCAAACGCTCAACATGGTGATAAAAATTTCTCTGCATAACTATAATAACATCACCAACTTGTCATAGAAAGGATGAATATGCCACCAATCAATAAATGGCATATTCATTACAATGCTCAAATATATCATCGAGCTTCAAAATTCTATGTGAGGAAACCTCAAAATTAAGTGTCTCTCCTTTTTATTTGACTTCACAATAAATATTATTTTGCTTCTAGCTGTGGAAAAATTGTCTCTGGCAAAATGGATAATAAGTGTCCTTCACTCACAAGTAAATGCCCTTTGTGGAGATCTGGAGCCATATAGCGGTCTGCCTTAAGAGTATCAATATCTTTGCGTAAACGCTCCATAACAGACTGCAATGAAGCGCTTGTTTTTAAAGGAGCGCGATACTCAATTCCTTGTGCAGCAACAAGCGTTTCAATACCAATAATAGTAAAAAGATTTTCACTCATTGCCAATAATCGACGAGCGCCATGGCAAGCCATTGAAACATGATCTTCCTGATTTGCTGAAGTTGGTGTTGAATCAACCGATGCAGGATGTGCCATTTGTTTATTTTCAGACATTAAAGCAGCTGCTGTTACTTCAGCAATCATAAAACCTGAATTAAGACCCGCGTTTTGTGCTAAAAAAGCTGGAAGTCCATAAGAAATTGCTGGATCAACCATAAGAGCAATGCGTCTTTGAGAAATCGCCCCTATTTCACATAAAGCAAGAGCAATCTGATCAGCCGCAAATGCAACAGGCTCAGCGTGAAAATTTCCGCCCGAAACAACTGTACCATCACTTAAAATTAAAGGATTATCTGTAACTGCATTTGCTTCAATAATAAGTGTTTTTGCTGCTGCAGTAAGAACATCAAAACACGCACCCATAACCTGTGGCTGACAACGTATACAATAAGGATCTTGCACACGGCTATCATCACGCAAATGCGCATCCCGAATTCCTGACCCCTCTACAAGCTGTTCTAGTGTTTGCGATACAACAATTTGCCCATAATGACCACGTAAAATATGGATATCAGGATGAAACGGTGCTGTTGAACCCATAATAGCATCTGTTGTCAATGCCCCTGCAAGAAGTCCACCACACAATGCCCGATAACCTCGAAAAAGACCCGCAAGGGCAAGTGCTGTCGATGTTTGAGTACCATTAATAAGAGCCAAACCTTCTTTTGCTTCTAAAACAATAGGAGATAACCCTGCTTTCTCTAGAGCAGCTGCCCCACTCATGCGCGTATTTTGAAAAAAAGCTTCTCCTTCTCCCATCATAACAGCAGCCATATGAGCAAGCGGTGCAAGATCACCTGATGCACCAACTGATCCTTTTTCAGGGATAACAGGAATAACTCCTTTTTCAAGCATATTTTCTAATAAATGCACCAATTCTAAACGAACACCAGAAGCCCCTCGCCCCAGCGAAATAAGCTTTAAGGTCATGATTAAACGCACAACATTTTCCGCTAAAGGCGTCCCTACACCACAACAATGTGACAAAATAAGATTTTTTTGTAAAACAGTCACATCGTTTGTATCAATTTTAATCGAAGCTAGTTTGCCAAAACCAGTATTAATGCCGTAAACTGGTTCACTCCCAGCTGCAATTTCAGCAATACGTTCTGCGCCTTTTTTAATAGCGAAATGCGTATCACTATGAAGTTTGCTTACCTCACCATTTAAATAAACAGCCTCAAGTTCGTTAAGCGTTACCTTACTTGGATTTAGTATAATAGTCATAATTTTCTTTCTTATTTATTTAAAGTATAATACCTTGAACGTCATTTGTTTATTCTATAAAACAAAAAAGAGTACAATGATTTTATAACATTTATATGATGGTTTAAAACCAATTAGGTAAATAAATTTTACCAATTTTTTCATTTACTAAATATAAATACTTTTTTATTACCTTTTTTAGCGCATCATAGAAATAAAAATACGAAAATATCACATAAATAATATTTAATACGATTAATTGATTCTAAATTCGAATAAAATTTTCTTATTAATTACCAAATTTAAAAAAATTTATTTTATAATTATGATGATTATACATAATTAATTTAGCAAGATTAATTATCAAAAAATTAAAATTACATACGATATATAATCATATTATTTATTATAAAACATAAAATTAATAAAAAAAGATATATTTTTTAAATTAATATCAAATATTCAAATTTAATTAATATAAATTTATTTAAAATTTTAATTTATATTATTCAATATATATATTATGATAAGTATAATATTTTGTTTATACGAATGAGTGAATAAAATTACTGGATAATTTTCATGAAACAGTACCAGTACCACGCGCTCAACAAAATAGCTTAAGGCATAGTAGTAGCTGGAAAAAATATCAATAATCAAAGCACTGTCCTTTACAAAGGGAGTCTATGATTAAACCATCAATAGCAAATTTGCTTCAGAACTAAAATGAATGATGAAGCGTAAAACTATTACAGTGAATAAAGATTACCTCATTACAAAAAATACAAATAATTGAGCTTTGAGATTATGAAAAATGCTTATCTTACGAATTATCGCTGTCAGTATGGAAGACGTAAAAAATATATAAAATTGTAAACAGCTTGCCAAAAGTAAATATGAAAGGATCGTGTACATATATACCTCAATATTGTTTACAGAAAAAAATAAATTATGATGGCATAATATTATATCAAATTAAAGCTTACAGAAACTTTGCTACTACTACGAAGAGAAAAATAGGTGCTTAAATAGCATTCTGCAACACAAAGAGAATGTGTAGGTATCTAAAAATGCTAAAGTTTACAAAATGCGGTGATTGGCAATACTCTCAAAATTCGCAGTAATGTTATTATGATTTACGATAATATTTAAATTTATGGCGAGCTCTGAAACTGGTGAAGATGATCAATATGGAAATGCTAATGTTACTGATAAAGCACATATTTCTGGATTTGCCAAAGTTAGCTAATAGCAACTGAGTATTTCAGATCATGTAACAAAAAAGGGTTATTGAGTGAATTTAAAAAAATAAAAATGATTAACCTATTGATTATCATTTAAAAAATAAAGTGGTGCACCCGACAGAATTCGAATCTGTGACCTCTGCCTTCGGAGGGCAGCGCTCTATCCAGCTGAGCTACGGGTGCTTATGGCTGATTTCAAAATCAGCTGTAGTCTTTTAACCGATCATACTCTCAGCTTCAATGATGAATTGTCATTTCGAAAGAAATATTTAAAATACGCGTTTATGATTTATACAATTCTGCAATCTTCTTATCCTATACAACTTTTATTATAACTTCAAAATTCTAAAAAAGTAAGTTAGAAATAAGTTACAAATATATCAGGATAATTTTTAATGACTACTTTACCAAGCCGTTTTCATTTCATTTCCGCTGAAACTCAAGAAGCCATTAAAGCTACGAATAAATTAATTTCCATTTATGGTCACTCTTCTCTTGAAGAAACTGATGTTGTTATTGCGATTGGTGGCGATGGAACAATGTTACAAACAGTGCGAGATGTTATGGACACTGGAAAACCTATTTATGGTATGAATCAAGGCTCTGTAGGTTTTCTTATGAATGAATTTCATGAAGAAAAGCTGCCAAACCGCATTGCTGTCGCACATAAAAAAGAAATCCATCCACTGCGCATGATTGCAGAATCTGAATATCAAGGTTATGTTGAGGCACTTGCAATCAATGAAGTATCTCTTTTTCGTCAGTCTTATCAAGCAGCTAAGATTCGGATCAGCATTGATGGTAACGTACGCATGGAACAATTAAGTTGTGATGGTATCCTCGTTGCTACACCAGCAGGATCTACTGCATATAATTTGTCAGCACACGGACCGATTTTGCCTCTCATGGCTCCCCTTATGGCACTTACCCCCGTTAGTCCCTTTCGTCCTCGACGCTGGCATGGAGCACTGCTTCCCAATACAGTAACAGTACGCTTTGATATGCTCGAACCCAATAAACGTCCTGTAAATGCTGCAGCCGATAATGTTGAAGTTAAATCTGTTCGCTCAGTTACCATTGCATCAGCTGCTGAAGTAACAGCTTCAATCCTTTTTGACTCTAACCATTCGTGGGACGAACGTATTTTATCAGAACAATTTCGCTATTAATTATTGTATTATGCTTTTTATACATATATGTCCGTTATAGTTGACTTTTTTGTAAATGCGCCTTAACCATCTTTAATGATGCAGAATGTTTAATCTTGCTAACAATTCAAATAACTAGGTTAAAATTCCAAAGCAATTGACAGGAAAAATGATATCACCTTTAAACAGTTTCGATGATTTAGGTCTTTCCGCAAAGGTTCTTAAAGCAGTAAAATCAGCGGGATATACAGCTCCAACGCCTATTCAGAGTAGAACCATTCCTCATGTTCTTCAAAAAAAGGATGTTTTAGGAATTGCTCAAACAGGGACTGGGAAAACTGCCTCTTTTGTTTTACCTATGCTCACATTACTTGAGAAAGGTCGTGCAAGAGCAAGGATGCCGCGAACTCTCATATTAGAACCAACGCGGGAACTTGCAGCCCAAGTTAAAGAAAATTTTGATAAATACGGGATAAATCATCGTTTAAATGTCGCACTTTTAATTGGCGGTGTTTCTTTTGAACACCAAGAGCGTAAACTTGAGCGGGGTGCCGATGTTCTTATAGCAACACCAGGACGTCTCCTTGATCATTTTGAGCGTGGCAAATTACTTCTAATGGGTGTTGAAATTCTTGTTATTGATGAAGCTGATCGCATGTTAGATATGGGGTTTATCCCTGATATTGAACGCATCTGTAAAATAACCCCCTTCACGCGTCAAACTTTGTTTTTTTCAGCAACAATGGCGCCAGAAATTACGAAATTGACAAAGCAATTTTTACATTCTCCTGTATCTGTTGAAGTAACAAAAGCATCCTCAACAGCAACAACAATCACACAACGACTTGTTAAATCTGGAAGTAAAGCATGGGATAAAAGAGCTGTTTTGCGAGATCTTATCCACAATGAAGGCGATGAACTTAAAAATGCTATTATTTTCTGTAACCGAAAAAGAGATATTTCTGAACTTTTTAGATCTCTCGTCAGACATAATTTCAGTGTAGGTGCACTTCACGGAGACATGGACCAATACTCACGTATGAATACATTGACTGATTTTAAAGACAATAAACTCACACTTCTTGTTGCATCTGATGTTGCTGCCCGTGGGCTCGATATTCCAGCTGTCAGTCATGTTTTCAACTATGATGTTCCTACGCACGCTGAAGACTACATTCATCGCATTGGTCGTACAGGACGTGCAAATCGTAGCGGAAAAGCTTTTACGATTGTCACAAAAGCTGATCAAAAATATATCAGCGCCATTGAAGAAATAAGCAACGAAAAAATTGAATGGTTGAATGGAGACTTATCAACCTTAATGACCAATGATCAAGACAATGATGCCGTTTCAAAAACAAAGCCTGCAAAATCATCAAAGAAAACTCTTCGAAAAAGAGAGATTGTACAAGTGAAAAAATCCTTAAAAGATGACAAAGCAGACTGCACTGAAAACACCAATAAAAAAGAGATCCCACCTGAACGACATCGTACTCGGAAAAATAAAAATCACACTTTCCTTGGATTTGGTGATGATATCCCAGCATTCATGCTTATCAAAATCCGCAATTAAATTAAATACTTGGCTTGATAATACAGAAAAATTTCTACAATCTTCCGTATTGCTGGTTTCATCCCTTTAGATAGTCAACTTTTTTATTACCTTCTCACGCCCTAAAAGTTGCAAAAGCTTTCCCATTTCAGGACCGTGATCCATTCCAGTTAGTGCTTGACGTAACGGCATAAACAAAGCTTTCCCTTTACGACCTGTTTTTTCTTTTAACGCTGTTGTCCACACTTTCCAGCTATCATCATTCAATGCACCTTCAGGTAAAAAATCAATCGACTGATGCACGAATGCACGATCCTCAAGCGCAACTGTATTAAAATTCTGATCCCCATAAATAATTTTCCACCACAAAGCAGCATCATCCACCTTATCAATATTACCTCTTATCGTATTCCAAAAACATTCTGCCTTTTCCCCATCAATAGAAAGCTTTTTAAGCCGAGTTTTAACTTCCTCATAAGTTAATTCATGGACAAGATGACTATTCAAAGCAAAAAGATCAGCAACATCAAACTTTGCAACCGATCTTGACGTATCTTGAAGATTAAAATGCTCTAAAAGAGCTGCTTGATTGGGATAAGCATGTACATTTTGTGATGTTCCAATCAAAACAGCAAGACACTGAACAGCCATAGATTCCATTCCCTCTTTCCGTAAAGAGCGAATGGAAAGATCACCATCACGCTTTGAAAATCCTTTTCCTGAAACTGTAGTCAATAAATTAATGTGACCAAACATTGGCGGATTTACCTTAAGAGCTTCAAAAAGAGCAAGCTGTGCAGCTGTATTAGTGATATGATCGTCACCACGAATAATATGTGTAACCCCCATATCTATATCATCAACCACAGAAGGTAGCGTATAAAGATAGCTTCCATCTTCACGAATTAAAACAGGATCTGAAAGAGAAGCCAAATCAATCGTCTGTCTCCCCTTTACAATATCTTCCCAATAAACTTCCGTTCGTTTTGTGTGCAATGGATCATTTTCAAAATTAGGTAAAAGAAAACGCCAATGAGGTTTACGACCTTGATCTTCAAATGCTTTTTGATCTTCTGGTGTTAATTTTAATGCTTCACGATCATAAACAGGAGGTCTTTTGCGTGAAAGCTGAATTTTGCGGCGCCGTTCCAATTCTTCTGCCGTTTCATAACAAGGATAAAGAAGACCGCTTTGTTTTAAAGTTTCCGCAACTTTATGATATCGACTCACACGTTTAGATTGGTAATAAATTTCATCTGGTTTTATACCAAGCCATTCAAGGTCAACCATAATACCATCAACATACTCTTGTTTAGAGCGCTCAACATCTGTATCATCAAAGCGCAAAATAAATACTCCATTATTCGCTTGTGCATAAAGCCAGTTAAATAATGCAGTGCGAGTATTACCAATATGGATATAACCTGTTGGAGATGGGGCAAAACGAACTTTTATCATTTAATAATGCTCAACTTTTATCACGAAAATGATTGACGATAGGATAACGACGATCACGTCCAAAATTCTTATAACTAATTTTTACACCAGGTGCAGATTGTCGTCTTTTGTATTCTGCTAAATAAAGAAGATGTTCAATTTTCTCAACCGTTTCTCTTAAATGTCCACGTTTAACAATATCATCAACACTCATGTCGTTTTCTATAAGAGATTGCAAGATATCATCTAGAATAGGATAAGGAGGAAGAGAATCTTCGTCTTTTTGATTTTCTCGAAGCTCTGCGGAAGGTGCTTTTTCTATAATATTGGGTGGAATTACAATCTCTTTTGGTCCTTTAAAATTCTGCAAATGGTTTTTATTGCGCCACTCAGCTAATGCATAGACCTGCATTTTATAAATATCTTTAATGGGATTAAATCCTCCGTTCATATCACCATAAAGAGTCGCATATCCTACAGCCATTTCCGACTTATTGCCTGTTGTTATCACCATTGAGCCAAATTTATTCGAAAAAGCCATTAAAATAGTTCCACGTATACGGCTTTGAAGATTTTCTTCTGTAGTATCAGATGGTAGCCCTAAAAAAACAGGCGCCATTGTATTTAAAACAACCTCAACAGGTTGCGCAATCGATAATATTTCATAACGACATCCTAAAAAATGTGCACAATCTTTAGCATCCTTCAATGATTCTTGCGAAGTATAATGATAGGGCATCATTACAGTACAAACTCTTTCAGCGCCAAGTGCATCCACTGCCATTGCAGCACAAAGCGCAGAATCAATTCCTCCTGAAAGACCCAGAACAACATCCTTAAAGCAATTTTTCTTGACATAATCTCTTAAGCCCAACACGCAAGCTTGATAATCAGCAGCTAATCCATTGAGAAGATCTTCACTTGGACCAGAAATACAGTGCCATCCAGTAAATTTTCGTTGCCAATGACTCAAGGCAATATGACTTTTAAAATGTTTCATTTGAAACACTGTTTTCCCCTGCTCATTCAACGCAAAAGATCCTCCATCAAAAACCAATTCATCCTGACCACCAACTTGATTAGCATAAATAATCGGCACACTGGATTGAATAGCTTGTGCACGAACAACCTCTATACGTTTTAGTGCTTTGTTACGACAATAAGGAGATCCATTAAGGACAAGAATAATTTCAGCTCCTTTATTGCTAAGCTCTGCACAAATAGAGGAATCATTCCAAATATCTTCACAAATCACTATTCCCAATTTTATTCCATGATAGATAATAGGCTCAGGACGTGGACCTAGAGAAAATACGCGCTTTTCATCAAACTCAGCATAATTAGGTAAATCAAACTTCAAGATCTCAGATACTATCTGTCCTGCATCAAGAAGCATAGCACCATTGTAAATCTTGCCGTTATGCCTTAGTGGGATACCAATTACAATTCCTGGTCCCCCTTCTGTTATCTTTGCTAATTTTTTAACAGCACCTTCACATGCTTTTGTAAAAGCGGGTTTTAAAACAAGATCTTCTGGAGGATAAGCACTTATAAAAAGCTCCGTGAATAAAACAAGATCAGCCCCCTCTTCTTTAGCTTTTTGATGCGCCATCACTGCAAGAGAAAAATTTCCCTCAATATCGCCAACAACAGGATTTAATTGGGCAACCACTACTCGAAAATCATTTTTCATAAGTTTTTGTATCATCTCATCAGCTTGGTAATCACAGCTCTGTTGTAATCACCAAAATATCCACTTTTTCAAAAATCCACCCATAAATACCTAAAATAATAAAATGTTTATATAATTTTCTGTTTAGCCATTCATACCTATAGCTAATAAATCAGTATCACGATTTTTCTTAAGAAGTTCAGCAACAAGAAAAGCTAATTCCAATGCTTGATCTGCATTTAATCGTGGATCACAATGCGTATGATAGCGATTAGATAAATCTTCTACAGAAATAGCATGTGCACCACCTGTACACTCTGTTACATCACAACCCGTCATTTCAATATGAATTCCACCTGGATAAGTTCTTTCTTCACGGTGTATTGAAAAGAATTTTTCTACTTCCTTTAAAACATAATCAAAAGGGCGCGTTTTATAACCATTTATGGTAACTGTATTGCCATGCATTGGATCACATGACCATATAACTTTACGATTCTTGCGCTTAACTGCACGGATCAATTTTGGAAGATACTCCTCAATCTTATCATAACCAAAACGAGTAATAAGAGTCAGCCGACCTGACTCATTTTCAGGATTCAGAATATCAATCAAGCTTAAAAGTTCATCAGGCTCAATGGAAGGACCACACTTCAACCCAATAGGGTTTTTAATACCGCGGCAATATTCGACGTGAGCATGATCAATCTGACGCGTGCGATCACCAATCCACAACATATGACCAGAGGTTGCGTACCAATCTCCAGAAGTTGAATCAATCCGTGTTAAAGCTTCTTCATAACCAAGCAAAAGTGCTTCATGACTAGTATAAAAAGGTGTTTCACGTAATGAAGAGTTCGTTTTGGACGTAATTCCTATAGAGCGCATAAAATCAATTGCTTCAGAAATACGCTCTGCCAATAGCTTATAACGCTCACCTTGTGGGCTACTAGAAATAAAACTTAACATCCATGTGTGGACATTTTCTAAATTAGCATACCCACCTTGTGAAAAAGCGCGTAAAAGATTAAGCGTTGCTGCTGACTGACGATAAGCCATCGACATCCGTCGTGGATCAGGAATACGAGAATCCGTGCTAAATTCGATACCATTAATAATATCTCCTCGATAAGCAGGAAGCTCGACTCCTTCTTTGCTTTCCATATCAGAAGAACGTGGCTTTGCAAACTGACCAGCAATGCGACCGACTTTCACGACTGGCTTAGAACTCCCAAAAGTTAAAACAATTGCCATCTGCAAAAACACACGAAAAAAATCACGGATATTATCTGCTTCATGCTCTGCAAAGCTTTCAGCACAATCTCCACCTTGCAATAAAAAAGCCTGACCTTTTGCAACTGCTGCTAATTCATTTTTTAAACTCCGTGCCTCACCAGCAAAAACCAAAGGAGGATAGCTGCGCAATTTTTGCTCAATATCTTCTAAAACAGATTTATCTGGATAATTTGGAACTTGTTTAATTGGCTTTGCTCTCCAAGAGTTAGGCGCCCATTCTTTTATCATTGCACTTCTCTCCAGAGCTTAAACTTATAGCTTGTAACATCAAAAGCTTTATTATTTACCATAATAATTGCCGTTTAACTTTCCACTTTTTTCCCATTTTCATATACATAGCTTGGTTTATACATCGTTACCAATTCTTCTGCCACAGTTGGATGCACTGCCATAGTATCATCAAACACATCTTTGGTTAGTTTCCCCTTAAGAGATATTCCAATAAGCTGCGCCATCTCACCAGCACCATCCCCTAAGATATGTGCTCCCACGATAACACGACTTTCACCATCAACAACTAACTTCATAAACATTTTCTCTGAACTTCCAGAGAAGACATTACGCATAGGACAAAAAGTTGTACGATAAATTTCAAGACGTTTATAACGATGCACCGCATCTTCTTCTGAAAGACCAACTGTTCCAATTTCTGGCTGTGAAAAAACTGCCGTTGTAATTAAATCATAATCAGGTACGGTGGGAGTATTCTCAAATACGGTTTTAATGAAACACATTGCATCATGGATAGCAACAGGTGTCAATTGAGCGTGGCCTGTTACATCACCAACAGCCCAAATGTGAGGTACATTTGTCGTCATTTTTTCATCAACAACAATTGCACCAAACTCGTCCAATTTAACTCCTGCCCGCTCAAGTCCTAAACCTTCTGTATTTGGCACACGTCCTGTAGCTAACATAACTTGATCAGCACTGATAGTTTGCCCATTTGATAAAACAACATCATAATGACTCTCTGTAGCTTGAACTTGAGAAACATTCACCTCATAGATAATAGAAATTCCTTTTTCAATCATTGCATCACTAAGCAACTGTCGCAAATCATAATCAAAGTTACGAAGGATTAAATCACCACGATAGAGTAGTGTTGTTTTTACACCTAATTCATGAAAAATATTAGCAAACTCAATACCAATATACCCACCCCCAACAATTATTATTGATTTTGGTAATTTTTTAAGATCAAAAATTTCATTAGAAGTAAGGCACAAATTACTGCCTTTGATAGCAGTATTTGGTGCAGTTTTTGCCCCCGTCGCGATCAAAATTTTTTCTGCTCTTATCCGCTCACCTGTCGCAGAGAGCTCTAGTGTGTGATCATCTATAAAGACAGCACGACTTTCATAAATATGGACATTGTTATTTTGTAACCCTTTACGATAAAGCCCCTCTAACCTTGTTATTTCTTTATTTTTAGCTGTGACTAATTTTTCCCAACTAAAAATGGGATTTGCATATTCCCATCCAAAACCAATGCTCTTATTGAACTCTCGCGCATATTGTGACGCATAAACATATAGCTTTTTAGGAACACAACCACGGATAACGCAAGTGCCCCCTACACGATATTCTTCTGCTATCGCGACGCGTTTACCAAGTCCTCCAGCAAGGCGCGCAGCTCGTACCCCACCAGAACCACTTCCAATAACAAATAAATCAAAATCAAAAGATCCCACGAACTATTCCTTCTTATACGTCTAAAACAACAGGCTATTGTCATTTATCATAAAATGAAAGTCCTTATTTATTTTCAAAGTATCACTTTCTATATAAAGCAATACTTTTAAAAGCTATTTTCATTAAAAACGGCGGAAAACCGCCGTTTTTTTAATAAACAAGGGAAAGCTCATTCTTGGAATAACATGAATCAAGCTATTTTGGATTTTTTGAAGAGCTTGGTGTTGTAGGTGAAATGGTTTTATCTACATTTAGTGTTTCAGACATCTCCTTTTTCACATCTTTTATAAGATCCTGTAGAACAGCAGAACTCCATACATTAAATGTAGAATAAGCGTCACGCGCAATGCTTGGAACTTCCGTTAAAAACTTTTTACCAGTGTCAGAAGTATAAAATGCCGTAATTGCATCAAGCTCTTCCTGAGTAAAATATTTTGCATATATATGAGCAACTTCTTTTTCCAAATCAGAACGCCGTTTAGCCAAAGCAAGCGCATGTTTATCAACAATCTTAGAAATAACAGTTGCTAAATTTGGATTGTCACTTGTCAGTTCATTTTTGAGATCACGTGCCGCAGTTGGTAAAAAGCTATCAAACTGATCAGTTGCATGAATGGCACTGATCGCCTTTCTAGCTGAACTCAAATGTTTGTCACTCACATCATGTGCATGAACCATTCCAATATTTGCAACCAAAACGGCAATTGCACCCCAATATGCTACAAAACGCTGAAAAGAAAATATTATTTTCATTTAATGATTACCCCGATAGTTATTAATTATAATTTAAATCCGTTATTCCACCTGAAACTTTTAACGCCTTTTATTGCGCCAAAACACCAACATGTAAACTCTCTTATCTAAAAATCAAATGGTTCTAAAACTTTTATTTGACCATTCTTCATCGCTATAATTGCACGCGAAGCCAATTTCAAAAAAAGACCGTGTTCAACAACACCAGGAACTGCAAGGAGTGCATCCGATAACAATTTTGGCTGTAAAATGTGCCCCCAAGACGCATCAAGAATAAAGTGACCACCATCCGTTTCAAAAGGACTCTTCCCGTTCATCCTCAATGTAACTTTTCCTAAAAGCCCTAAATTATCAGCAACTTTTTCAATTGCTCTGCATGTAGCATGCATACCAAATGGATTAACTTCAATTGGCAGTGCAAAAGCACCAAGCGTTTTTACTATCTTTGTTTCATCAGCAATTACAAGCATTGTACGAGATGCTGCTGCTACAATTTTTTCACGCAATAACGCCCCGCCACCTCCTTTAATGAGAGTCATCTCTGGACCGATTTCATCTGCCCCATCAATATCAAGGTCAAGTTCAGGTATTTCTTCTAAAGTAGCGACAGGAACTCCAAACTCACGGCAAAGTTTTTCAGAATAGCGTGAAGTAGGGACACCCGTTACACGCAAACCGTTCCTAATACGTTCACCAAGAAGACAAATGAACTCATTTGCTGTAGAACCAGTTCCTATACCAATTCGCATATCATCTTGAACAAATTCAAGCGCTTTAGCAGCTGCCAATTTTTTTAACTGCTGACCATCCATGAATTACTTTATCCTTTAATCAATCAGCAATATTTATCAAACATTGATCACCACAATAACCTATTGCCTCAATCTACCACAAATTTACTCGCCACCTTTTGGCTAAAAAAATACTCATTATTAAAAAACATACTGTAACAATCAGTATAGAATAATGAATAATTTTATCTCTTTTAAAACTTGCTCATGTTTCCCATGTTTAATAAGTATTTTCGATTTATCCTATCACTATCGATAATATAATCATATGCTTCTGTAAAATTACAAGTTGTTCAGATATCAAAAAAGTTATTTATTTTTTTAAAAAATTTAACAATTCGTCAATTTCAGTATAAATTGCGCGACTTTTGTAAATACTGCCTATGCATATTCCACGGTCTATGAAATCCCTTAAAAGACCAAATGATATCTCCACTTTTTGTCATCATAACGCTTCCTCGTGATAATAATTGTTGGGGCATAAATATTATTGGTGTTTTTTCATGACATATTTGCTTACTCATTGCAGATGTCTTAACCATGATATCTGTCTTTACGCATTGATCTGTTTTTCCACGTAAAACAGTAACTTTAAGTCCATTTTCTAGCATGGATGTACAAGCACGATCATCACAAATAAATTGCTCATTAAATGAAGGACCATATTTTGTCGGCTTGATAAGCTCATTCACGCGAAATGATTTTTTCCATATGAATGTTGTAAACTTAGAGTAATAATAACGATCAATATATAATCTTCCCCTATTCATAACACCCACCAATTTCATATCATCTGCTATAATTAATTGTACAGGTGGATGCACCCAATAGACATAAATACCAACCAACATAAAAAGACTAAAAAAGAATCTGATAGATGTTTCGCAAAAAGTTAGTCCAACTAAGCCTACACTAAATAAAATCAACGTAGACAACGGCACAAACCCAGGATTTAAAGTAGGAGAAATATCTCTTATAGTGTAAGCAATCTTTGTTACGAGACCAATACCAAACCCCATGATTTGTAAAGGAAACCATTCAAGATTCACAAGCATTGCAAATACTGCTATTAATCCAAAGGGTATGATGAGTATTGATATAATAGGCAGAGCTAAAACATTGCTGATAATGCTAAGGAGTGCAATATTGGAAAAATGATAAGCAGCATAAATTCCACTCGCAAATCCCGCGACAAGGGAAGCTGCACATGTTGAAATAACTGATAAGAAAGCAAAATAAAATACTTTACCTCCCACATAAGACGGTGTTGTTTTTCTTGTAGGAGAAGATAACCTTTTATTCCACCAACCAAAAAAAGCAATCAAAGCCGCGGTTGCAGAAAAGGACATTTGAAAGCTAGGACCTAATATTTCGTGTGGAGTAATAGCTAAAGTTATCAAACCTGCAATAGCAAAATTACGCATTGTTACAGAAAAACGATTGCACAATACAGAAACCAGCATAACAGCAATCATTATAAAACTTCTTTGCGCTGATACAGCTGCACCAGATAATACTAAGTAAAAAGCTGTAGCCATCAATGCAGCAATAGCAGCAAACTTTTTAGTGGAATAATAGGATGAGAAAACTGGAAAAAATGCTAAAAAACCGCGGATGCTAACAAGAACTAAACTGCTCAACAAAGCCATATGTAAACCAGATATTGATAAAATGTGCGCTAATCCAGCCGTACGCAATGCTTCATTTGTATCACTTGCAATACCACCCCTTTGTCCCGTAATGAGAGCAGCCGCAATGTTGCCTTTTTCTCCACCAATCACCATACGGATTCTTCGAGTCATATTTGTCCGTAAATTTTCAATTTTTTGTAAGACTACGCCCAATATTGTGTCAGGCTGTGGAATCAATATTTTGACTGGTTTTCCCAGATAAAATCCCAGAGCACCAATTCCTTTAAAATAATTATGAAAACTAAAATCGTAACTTCCTGGACGCACTGACCCAGATAATGCGCGAATCTTAACTCTGCCGTATAGCCCATCACCAATTGCCAATCCCTCTGGCAAACGCCTTGCTGATAAACGAACACGATTAAGTTCATGACGTAATACTGGCTTTTTTGTGCTTAACACATTCAAAATTAAACGAAACCCTCCTCTTTGCATTGCCTCAATAGAAACAACTCTTCCCGTTAATGTAGTGAAAACATCACTGCCTAACATTGGTGTAGATGTCCGCCACGTTTCTATTTTTGCAGCTAAAGCACCCAATACAAAGCAGCACAAAAATCCTACGATAAGCCATACTTTTTGATATGAACGTAAAATATACAACATTCCAAGAAATATACTGATCGATATAACAAACTGCCCCCAACTTGGTTCTCGGTCTAAACTGAAATAAAAAATGACACCTGTGGAAAAAAATACCAAAATCAGCAAAAAAAGAAGTCCCGCAGAAACTTCTCTGTTTATGCAATCTGCCAACCACTCCCAGCAAAAAATTATTGCATTTTTAAAAGAGATAAATAGAAAAAAATTTGGCTCGTTATAATTTGCGCTATTTGTTTTATTTTCACTATAAAAAGTAGAAAAAACTCTTTGCCAGATTAGATTCAGTTTTTTTCTTTTGCACAAACCTCTTTGTGATAAATCATCCTTAACTTTATTTTGATTTAACATCCGCATCTTCCCCTTTACTTGACAATGCGGCTATTGCACACTCTATCACCTATGCTAACATAACCTTTTGTACATTTTCATAAATCATATCTTAATTTAGAGGAAGATATCCGTGCCAGTTATTACCCGTTTTGCCCCCTCACCCACAGGCTTCCTTCATATTGGAGGTGCTCGTACTGCTCTCTTTAATTGGCTTTATGCAAAACATACTGGCGGAAAAATGCTTCTGCGTATTGAAGATACAGACCGAGAACGCTCAACGGAAGTAGCTGTAAAAGCCATTATAGATGGCTTGCGCTGGATGGGACTTAGTTATGACGGCAACCCTATTTCACAATTTGAACGAGCAGAACGTCATCGCCAAGTCGCAGAACAATTAGTAAAAGACGGAAAAGCTTATTATTGCTATGCTTCACCAGAAGAATTGGCTGAAATGCGCGAAAATGCCCGTGCAGAAGGGCGTCCACCACGTTATGATGGACGTTGGCGCGACCGTGATATTTCTGAAGCTCCTAAAGGTATAAAACCTGTTATTCGCATCAAAGCACCACAAGATGGAGAAACAATTGTACACGACCGTGTTCAAGGTGACGTTTACTTTCCTAATAAAGATCTGGATGATTTTATTATTTTGCGTTCCGATGGATCTCCAACCTATATGCATGCCGTTGTTGTTGATGACCATGATATGGGAATAACGCATATTATACGTGGTGATGATCATCTCACAAATGCAGCTCGCCAAACAATTATCTTTCATGCAATGGGATGGGATATCCCTGTTATGGCACATATCCCACTTATTCACGGTGAAAACGGCGCAAAATTATCAAAGCGCCATGGTGCATTAGGTGTTGATACTTACAGAACCATGGGATATCTTCCCTCTGCTTTACGTAATTATCTCGTTCGTTTAGGCTGGAGTCATGGTGATGATGAACTGATCTCAATCGAAGATATGATTTCTTGGTTTGATATTGATGATATTAATAAAGGTGCAGCGCGTTTTGATATCAAAAAGTTAGACGCAATCAACGGACACTATATGCGCATAAGCAACGATAAAGATCTTTTTGATTCTGCTCTTAACATTTTACCAGAGATTGAAGGTGGATTAGAGAAAATTGAAAGGCTTGATGAACAACGTTGTGCTCAATTTTTAGCAGCTATACCACACTTAAAAGAACGTTCCAAAACACTATGTGAACTTATTGACAATGCCTCTTTCATTTTTACACAACGACCGTTACTTCTTGATGAAAAAGCACAAACACTCTTAGACAAAAATGGTAAAGCTATCTTAAAAGATATTTATCTCGCCTTGAAAACATGCTCCAATTGGGATGCCAAAACCTTAGATGAGACTCTTCGATATTATGTGCAAAAACAGAATCTCAAATTTGGAGTTGTTGCTCAACCGCTTCGAGCGGCTCTCACAGGACGTGCAATATCACTAGGAGTTTTCGATGTTCTCGTTTTATTAGGGCAGGATGAATCTCTTAACCGTATTCACGACCAACTTGTTGAAATTGCATGCTAATTTGCAATGTATATAGGTATGTAAACCAAATAATTATTTAAATAAAGATATCTCAACGCAAGCTGAAAGCTATCTTTTATTTTAAGTAATCGAAATATATATTTGCTAAAATTGCAAATAAAAAATATTTTTAGATTGCATGAGCTTACTTTTAGAGTAAATCTACTTTCAACATAGGTAGAAAAAGCTTCAATTACATACCTCCATATCTAATGCACCGTCTCTTATTTTTAAGGGCGAAGGATCTGAAAGGAATATTTAATGTCTGAAAATAAGACACACATTATTGTGAATGGAAAAAAAGTAGAACTACCCATGCGTGAAAGCACTGTTGGTTGTGATGTTATTGAAATTTCTTCTCTCTACAAAGAAACAGGTACTTTTACTTATGATCCTGGTTTTACCTCAACTGCCTCTTGTGAATCAAAAATTACTTATATTGATGGCGATCAAGGAATATTGCTTTACCGTGGTTATCCTATCAGCCAATTAGCTGAAAAAGGGGACTTTCTTGAAAGTTGCTATCTTTTACTTTATGGTGAGCTACCAACAAAACAAGAAAAAATCAATTTTGACCGCTGTATTATGCAACATACAATGGTAGATGAGCAATTTGCACATTTTTTTCACAGCTTCCGTCGTGACTCTCACCCCATGGCTGTCATGATTGCATGTCTTGGTGCTATGTCTGCATTTTATCATGAATCTATTGATATTACAGATCCTCAACAAAGAATCACCGCTGCTACTCATCTCATTTCAAAGGTTCCAACTCTTGCCGCTATGGCATATAAATATAGTATCGGACAGCCATTTATTTATCCACGTAATGACCTTAGTTACGCTGCAAATTTTCTTCATATGTGTTTTTCTGTTCCTTGTGAAGAATACAACATTAACCCTGTACTTGCTCGGGCTATGGATAAAATCTTTACCCTGCATGCAGATCATGAACAAAATGCTTCTACCTCTACTGTACGTCTTGCAGGCTCATCGGGAGCTAATCCGTTTGCATGTATTGCAGCAGGTGTTGCATGTCTTTGGGGACCAGCCCATGGTGGAGCTAATGAAGCATGTCTAAAGATGCTACAAAAAATAGGTTCTGTTAAAAAAATCCCTGAATTTATTGCCCGTGCAAAAGATAAAAATGATCCTTTCCGCCTTATGGGTTTTGGTCATCGGGTCTATAAAAATTATGATCCACGTGCAAAAATTATGCAAAAAACCTGCCATGAAGTTTTAAAAGAACTAAATATCCAAGATGATCCGCTTCTTGATATCGCTATCGAACTTGAAAACATTGCTCTGAATGATGAGTACTTTATTGAAAAAAGGCTTTATCCGAATGTTGACTTCTACTCTGGCATTACATTGAAAGCTCTAGGATTTCCAACAAAAATGTTTACTGTTCTTTTTGCATTAGCACGCAGTGCTGGTTGGATTGCACAATGGAAAGAAATGATTGAGGATCCTGCACAAAAAATTGGACGACCACGCCAACTTTACACAGGTTATGCTGCGCGTGAATATCTTTCTATAGACAAACGTATGAATTAAAAATTATTATACCCAATAAAGCTTCAAATTACTGGGGCTTTATTGCGAATGATCAAATAGTTTGGCATCACGTGTTCTTATTATAGACTTTTATTTAAAAACTTTCTTATAGCTATCGCATCATCATAATAACCACGATGAAAATTTTTTCATGATTTCTGCTCAAAACAATGAATAAAATTTATAATGCACTTCTTGCAGGTTAGCTAAAATGTTTGTTATAAATACATTGAAGCGTTTTCGTCTGCGATTTTATCTCAATGAGACATATATCACTCATTACTCTATATATAAATTTAAAATTATTAATCATATATGGAAATGAATTGATTATATAAATTTGCTCTTTGAGCTCGCTCTAAAACTGGTCTTACAAAGAAATCACTCAAGTGTTACTCCACTATACATCACGTATCTTTTACCACTCCCCTGCCAATTGGTAAAAAAGATGAAACATATGCACATTGGAGTTTCTCTACATAATAATTAAGAGCTGTAAAATGTACACCACTATATGACCATCATAATTACGAGCAAGCACTCTTTTTGAAATCATCTCTTCGCAATATAATTTTTTTTATAAGAAAAGTATTCCATATCTATTAAAAACAAAGTGATTTTACATGTTCCTCAAAATGTACACGTTTTATAATATCTATAAAAATATTTTTACTCTTTTTTTCCTAAAATTTAAGTTCTCTTGTGCTTAAATTTAATAATCTTTTTTAAGCCAGATTTTTAGTTTTCGTAAATAAATAAAAATAAATAATTTCTTTGATGATGATATTTTCATAATGACAATAAACCAATACTAATAAATTTTTGCATTGCTCCTCAAAGAGCTAAATTATAAAAATACATGAAGAACGCATATTTGCGCGCAACAGGAGAACATAATGAAATCATTAGCAATAGCTCTTATAACAGGTGCAACACTGTTTACCCAATTAGCCAATGCTAAAATGCTGAAAATTGCAAGTGAAGGCTCTTATCCTCCATTTAGTTATATTGATTCAAACAATAAACTCCATGGTTTTGATATTGATATATCTTATGCACTTTGTGAAAAAATGAATGTCGAGTGCACTATCACTACTCAAGATTTTGATGGGATTATTCCTGGTCTTCTCGCAAAAAAATACGATGCTATCATTGCTTCCCTCGCGCCTACACAAGAGCGGTTACAAAAAATAGACTTTACAGATGCTTATTATAACACAGAATTAGCTGTTATTGTTACCAAGAATTCAGGAATTAAAGAAATCTCAGCAAAAGCCTTTAAAGGTAAAAATCTTGGAGTACAATCAAATACAACACAAGCTGCCTACGCAGAAGATCATTATGCCTCTGAAGGAGTAAATATCAAACTCTATCCCACAGCAATAGAAGTTAATCGCGATCTTGTAAGCCATAGGCTTGACGTGATCATCTTTGATAAACTGCAAGCATTAAACTGGCTCGAAAATGAAGGAAAAGATTGCTGCCTACTTCTCGGAACCCTTCAAGGAACAAAAGCTCCTATTGCGATTGGTATACGTCAAAATAATAATGATCTTAAAAATATGTTTAACGAAGCGATAGAGAAAATCCGCGCAGACGGAACTTATAATCGAATTATGAAAAAATATTTTACATTCGATATTTATTAAATATCAATATGAAACTAAAATTAGACAAACTGTTTAGTTCTAAAAATATTACCTAAATCTTTGTGAGGAGCGCAAGAATGGCTGAAAATTTAGCATTGCTATCATTTAGCAATGGGGGATGGGGTGTAGTTATACTTTCTAGTGCTGGAATGACATTATCACTGGCTTTGTGCTGTGGCATCTTAGGACTTCCTTTAGGACTCTTAAGCGCCATGATGATTCGATCCAATATCAAAATAGCTAAAGCTATAGCTACTTTTTTTTCATCAGTGTTCCGTGGACTACCAGAGCTTTTAACCTTATTTTTAGTTTACTACGGCTTACAAAATGTGATTCAAGCTATTCTTGATTATTTTAGTATCGAAATAACATTTAGTATCAATGCTTTTATTGCTGGTGTTCTTGCACTTAGTATGGTTCTTGCAGCCTTTTCTTGTGAAGTTTGGCTCGCAGCTTTCAACATTTTTGATAAAGGGCAATATGAAGCAGCTAAAGCTTTAGGACTTTCACGCTCAACCACATTTTTTCGTGTTGTCTTTCCTCAACTAATCCGAAATGCCTTACCAGGTCTTTCTAATAATTGGCTTACCTTACTTAAAGATACATCCCTCGTTTCAACCATTTCACTTGTTGACCTTATGCGACAAACCAATTTAGCAGTTGCAGCCACCAATAAACCCATGTTGTTTTATGTTGTAGCATGCATACTCTATTTATTATTTTCAGCGTTTTTTTCCGCAATTTTACGTCATTTGGAAACATGTACTCAAGCAGGATATAGAAAGGTATCGGTCTGATGATTCCTGAGTGGCTCTATTTCCTTTTTAATCCTGCTCTCTTGAACCGTTATGGACTAAAATTTATTGATGGGTTTATTGTTACCTTTGAGCTTGTTTTTATTGCTTGCTCTATTGGTTTTTTTCTTGGCATTCTTATTACATTTGCGCGCTTATCAAATAATAAGCTTTTGCAGTATTTTGCACATGCTTATGTTTATTTTTTCCGTGGTTCCCCCTTATTGGCTCAACTTTTTCTTTTTTACTATGGGCTTGGTTCAATGAGTGACTTCTGGCAACATGTTGGCTTATGGTGGTTTTTCCAAAACGCGTGGTATTGCTGTCTTTTTATTTTTGCACTCAATTCAGCTGCCTATCAATCTGAAATTTTTAAAGGAAGTTTTCTATCAGTAACAACTGGACAACGTGAAGCATCAAAAGCTTTGGGATTGAGTGATTCTGTAACATTTTTTAAAGTTATTCTTCCACAAGCGATGGTTGTAGCATTACGCCCTTTGGGAAATGAATTTATTTTAATGATTAAATCCAGTGCCATTGCCTCACTCGTTACTGTGTATGATTTAATGGGAATTGCTAAATTAACTTATTCACGTACATTTGACTTCCAAGTTTACGTTTGGGCTGCCCTTATCTATCTTCTTATCGTTGAGATCATTCATCGTTTTATCGTTCTTATCGAGCGTCGTCTAACTCGATACTTACGATAAATAAAAATGATCATAAAAATCTTTACCAAACCAAAATGTTACATTAATCAATTTATTCATCCATGAAAGAATACAACAAGATGAATTTAAAAAATAATAAACCTGTCCATACTGCTAAAACTCCTGTGATCTCTATTCGAGATTTAAATAAATGGTATGGAAACTTTCAGGTGCTGCATGACATTAATTTAGATGTTAAAATTGGCGAGCGCATCGTTATTTGTGGACCTTCTGGTTCAGGAAAGTCGACTCTGATTCGTTGTATTAATCAATTAGAACAGGCACAAAAAGGCTCAATTTGTGTCCATAATATTGATATCAATACTGCTCCTATACACCAACAAAAAACTGTTTTACGCAAAATAGGAATGGTTTTTCAGCATTTTAATTTATTTCCCCACATGACTGTTATGCAAAATTGCATTTTAGCACCTATGACAGTTCAAGGACTTTCTAAACAGCAAGCAAAAGAACGGGCAATTCGTTACCTTACGCATGTTGGTATTGAAAAACACTGTGAAAAATATCCTTTACAGCTCTCTGGTGGGCAACAACAGCGTGTTGCAATTGCACGTGCACTTTGCATGGAGCCTGAAGTAATGCTTTTTGATGAACCAACATCGGCTCTTGATCCAGAAAGTGTTGGAGAGGTTTTAGAAGTTATGGTTCAACTGGCAAATACAGGTATAACAATGCTCTGTGTTACCCATGAAATGGGTTTCGCTCGCAAAGTTTCAGAAAGAATACTCTTTTTAGAAAACGGAAAAATTATTGAAGATACAGTATCTGACGAATTTTTTACCAATCCTAAAAGCCAACGTGCTCACGACTTTCTTGCTAAAATTAAACATTAATTACCAATATTATTTAATTTGCACAATTTTAAATATTCCGAGTTTTTTCGAGAAGAGACATAATCGTTTGGGAAGCGATGACCCCTGAGGGTGCTTCAGTCTTCATTTTTTGTTCCATCATCTCAAAAGCATCAAGTTGTGCCTGCCGTAATAAAGGATTGTGCAAAAGTTGCTCTATCTGTCTTGCCAACATGCCAGGTCGTAAAAATTCATTAAAATATTCTGGTACAATAGGGCTATCTGAAATAATATTTGGAAGAGCCGCACTCCATAACATAAGTTTTGGAACAATAAATAATTTAGAAAAATGATCAAGTTTATAACAAAGAACCATTGGAATTTTTGCCAATGCTAATTCAAGTGAAACCGTTCCAAGTGCTGCAAGTGCAACATCTGCATCCGCAAAAGCGCGCCATTTCGCATCTTCACCAACAACAATTTCCACTTTATTTTTCCAGTCCTGTACAAAATAACGAATTTCATTCACCAAACGCGGTAACGTCGGTAAAATAATACGTAAATTAGGAATGCGTTGTGTAAGAATTTTTACCACTTTGCCAAAAATGGGCATTAAAGAGCGAATTTCTGAATTGCGTGACCCTGGCAAAATAATCAGTGTGGACAATGATTCTTGTTTGTCACACAAATATTTTTTTTCTGATTGAACAGTCAAAAGCGGAGGATAAGTCAAAAGACGATGTCCAACATAAGTAGTGGCAGGCCCCTCTAAATCCTTCATCATTTTTTCTTCAAAAGGAAAAACTGCTAAAACATGATCAACAAATTTACGCATAGTTTTAGCACGCTCTGGTCGCCATGCCCAAACAGTTGGTGCAACGTACTTAATAATAGGAATAGAAGGTGCTAAAGTGCGCACCTTCTTTGCAACACGATGCGTAAAATCAGGACTATCAATGATAATTAAACAATCAGGTTGTTCTCGTGCAATAAATTTGGACAAATTGCGAATATGTATCAGCAGCAATGGCAATTTTTTTAATACTGCTCCTAAGCCTATTAAGGCAATATCATGGGAATCAAAAAAGCTTTTTAAACCTAATGCCTTTAAATGTCTTCCACCAACACCAATCAAATGAATATTGCATCCTGTTTGTCGAGATAAACAAGAAATTAAATCTGCACCAAGAGAATCACCAGATTCTTCACCTGCAACAATAGCAATTTTTAAAAAACAATCATTCATGATCCAACTTTTCAAATGTTTCTATAAACAGTGAATGTTTGTTGGCTTTTTCTATTGTCGTTTGCACTGATAATATCAAACTTTTATTCGCTTCCACTGCAACACCAGATAATCCACTCTTTGCAAGATTTATTATTGTCATGGGACCAATTGATGGCAAATCAACTCGATGATCTTGTTGTGGTTTTGCACATTTCACAAGAACACCGCCTTTAGGTGGAATTTGCTTTCTTTCTCGCATTTCACAAATCCGCCACAGCATATTATCAGTTCCTTCTGCACCCTCCACTGCAATTACCCTCCCATTGACAGCTACAGCTGCTTGCCCAATATCCAATCGACCTAAAAGTTTTGCAGCTTCAGCTGCTAATAAAATATCATTTTTTTCTTTTCGAGTAGAACGCCGTAATGTCAAATCAAATTTCACTGGAGCTAATAAATCTGGTACTATCTCATGAACACCAACAACACGAAAACCATACGCTTCAATAATCTGTATAAAAGCTTTTAGTAACGCGTCATCCCCGCTCCTTAAAGCCCAAAGTAGCTTAGGTAAAGCTAAAAAAGTTGTCCAATTTGGCTGCAATTGCGTAAAAAGCGGTCTCTTTTTCACACCACCTGCCAAAACAATATTACAAATTGCAGCTTCTTTTAAAATTTTAATGAGCCGCGCCAATTCTACAATCGATAATTCACAATGCTCATAGCGATAAAGCACTGCATCTGCCTCATCACGTAACAGTACAAGAAAAGGATTGTGCCCATCTTGCTCCAGTGCCTGAGCAACAGTAATCGGCAAAACACCATTCCCTGCTATGATAGCAGTTCGGCCGGAAAGAAAGCTTCTGGCACTAAGGACAGACATTTTTAATCCTTACTTACTTTTAGTCTGTCGTCTTGAAGTTTGGGTGTACAATAAAAACGTTTTCCTTCTTCCTTAATAAAATTAACTACGTCAAGAACAGACTGAGAAGTAGAATAGCAAGAAGAAACATCGCTTACACGCTCTTTGAATGGTTTACTGCGATCAAAAAGCATAGCAACCGCATGACGTAGCGCATGAATATCTTTACGCTCAAGACCCGCACGTTTCATACCAATAATATTTAATCCAGCAAGTTTTGCCTGTACACCAACAGCTGTTCCGTAAGGAATCAAATCGCCAACCAATGCAGATACACCGCCGATAAATGCATGATGCCCAATACGAACAAATTGATGAACAGCAGAACCACCACCAATAATAACGTAATCACCAACAGTAACATGACCAGCGATCATTGCATTATTTGCAAATGTTACATGATTTCCTACATGGCAATCGTGAGCAACATGTGCATAACAAAAAAATTGACAATTATCACCAACTATCGTCATTCCTATACTCGAATCGGACCCTCTATGCATCGTTACGCCTTCGCGAATTACGCAGTTTTTACCGATAGAAAGAGTTGTACACCCCCCTTTATGTTTATTATTTTGTGGCTCTTTACCCAAAACTGCATGCGAAAATACTTTACTATTGGCTCCTAATGTTGTCTTCCCCATTATCACAACATGACTCATTAAACTGCATCCATCACCAATAACAGCCTCTGAACCAATATGACAAAATGGACCGACTAGTACATTCTCACCAAGCTGCGCTCCCTTCTCCACGAGAGCAGTTGGATGGATTTTCATACCAGACATTTTTAAATTCCTATTGTATCGTCTATTCTGATTCGATAATCATCGCAGCAATTTCCGCTTCAGCAACGCGGACATTCTCTACTTCTGCAACACACAAAAAACGTCTCATGCCAGACCGCTTCTTTAAAAGCTGAACATGAATCTTTAACTGATCACCAGGTATAACTGGCTTACGGAATTTCGCATTATCAACGGTCATAAGATAAACCAAACTTGCTTTCTTATTAACTAATTTTAAAAGTGAAATTGCTCCTGCTGTTTGTGCCATAGCTTCTAAAATTAAAACCCCAGGCATAACGGGCTTTACAGGAAAATGTCCTGCAAAATGAGGCTCGTTAATCGTTACATTTTTAATACCGATAGCTTTTTGCTCTCCATCAATTTCAACTATGCGATCAATCAACAAAAACGGATATCGATGCGGTAATATTGATAATAATTTTTCAATATCTATAGACTCTAAACTTTTGGTTTCTCCGCTGCTAATCATATTAGCGCTTCTCCTTTTTAGTCTTACCAATATTACGCAACGCCGCTACTTCACGAAACCACTGTTTAAATGGTCGTGCTGGACTGCCCCCCCATTTCTCACCATCTGGAATGTCATTCATAACACCACTCCCAGCAGCAATTTGAACATATTTACCTATTACAATGTGATCCGCGATTCCAACATTTCCGCCAAGCTGAGACATATCTCCCACGGATGTACTACCAGCAATTCCGCACTGAGCAGCAATAAGACAACAGCGACCAATCTTCACATTGTGAGCAATTTGTACTAAATTATCGATTTTACTTCCTTCACCAATAATAGTATCTTCAAATGTTCCACGATCAATTGTTGTATTCGCACCAATTTCTACATCATCATAGATTATAACGCGACCAAGCTGTGGAATTTTTTCAATTCCAGCAATACCGCCAACATAACCGAAACCATCTTGTCCAATGCAAGCGCCAGGATAAAGCTGAACTCTATCACCTATTAAAGAATATTGAACTGTCACCTTGGGAGCAATATAACATTCACGTCCAATACGACAATTTTCACCGATAACAGCAGTTGACGAAATAAGAGTCCCAGAACCAATTTCAACATTTTTACCAATAACGGCTCCCGCTTCAATACATACATCATGTCCAAATCTAGCACTTGGATGAATATGCGCATGCGGTGAGATTTCTTTCTGTCCAAACCAAGGCATTGGCTTCACAGAATCAGGAAATAAGATACGACCAATCTGCGCAAAATCACGCCGTGGTGTGGATGTCACCAAAATTGCCATAGATTCAGGAACTTTTAAAACAATTTCATTCGTACAAAAAACAGCAACTGCAGAACTCCCCACTAGAGCATCAGAAAATTTCCGATGCTCTACGAAAACAAGAGAGCCTTCCCCAGCACTTTCAAGCGAAGAAAGAGTGTTTACAACTGTATTAGAGAACTCTGGATTAAGAAGCTTTGCACCTGTTAACTCAGCAATATTTGCAACTGTCAATCGCCGGGACGGCGTAAAAAAAAATGTATCCGCCATCAAAACACTTTATCTCCCAGCCTAATCCATTCTCTTCACAATTTTTCCTTCTGGAGAAAACTCAAATCAGAATTTAGTAGAAATACCAAAGTTAAATTGCTGCAAACGATCACCTTCTTGCTTCATTATCGGCCAAGCATAATCAAAGCGCAACGGACCAAACGGAGATTCCCACATCAAACTAGCACCCGCAGATGCACGCCATGCACTTTTGACATTTGTAACCACCGCTTCACCCTGAAAAACAGGTTTATAATTATTGCCATAGAGTGTTGCAATATCCGCAAATACAGCACCGCGCATCCCTAGCCCATCAGGCAAAATAGGTATAGGAAACTGTACTTCAGCAGTCGCGTTCATATACGTCGTACCCCCTAAGAAATATACTTCACCTTTATTTGAGATTTGACGTGGACCTATTCCGTTGTATCTAAAACCTCGGATTACATCAGGTCCTATTTTAAACATATCAAAGATACGAACACCCTCTTGGCCTATTTCATGAATATAACCACCACCAAAAGAAAGTAAACCAACAAGATCCATCTGGTCAGATAATGTCTTATACATCATTGCCTTACCAGTTGTCTTCAGGAATTTCGCGTTTCCGCCAATCCCTGCATATTCTTGAAGAATATGCATATACATTCCGTCATGAGGATTTCTCATATTGTCAATAGAATTATAGGTCAAACCATAACTAATTGATGAACGCTTCCAAGGGCTATGCTTTGCAGCTTGAACAATTGCACCAGAATATTTGTTATATAATTCTTTTATGACACTTTCATCTGTTAAATCATAATCTCCACCAAAATCATATTCCTCTTGCACATAAGAATAAGCTAAATTAGCAGATAACTTATCATTAATAGGCATCCCCAATCGCAACGCCCCACCTGTTTGACGGACATCATATGCTTTATCAGCACGGTAAGTACTGCGAAAAATATCAATACCAGCAGATAAACGATATCCTAAGAAATAAGGATCAACAAATGATAAATTATAATTACGAGACTTTTCTTGTCCAGCACCTAAACCCAAACGAACATACTGACCACGTCCTCCAAGATTACGCTCAGTAACAGATACCTCAAATGACATACCAGGACTTGTACCACCCGTTGTATATCCTCCAGAAAGAGAAAGATCCCCCGTTGGAGCCTCTACGACATCTATCACCAAAATAACTTGATCAAACTGATCTGTCGGAGTCATTGAAATATTAACTGCTTTAAAAAAGCCCAAACTTTCCAGCCGACGTTTTGCCCGATACACTAAAGTTTGATTATAAGCATCACCTTCATTTAAATCAATTTCACGACGAATGACGTAGTCACGCGTCTTTTCATTGCCGCGGATTTCAATACGCTGAACATAAGCCCGTGGACCTTGTTCAATGTTATATAAAATCGAAATTGTATGATTTGCCAAATCACGATTTCCCCGCGGCTCAACTTTGGCAAAAGCATATCCTGTATCAGCAACTTTATCATTGATAATTGCAACAGACTTTTCAATATTTTCAGCGCTATAAATGTCACCTGAGCGAGTTTTAAGCGCCTCTTTTATAGACTGCACATTAATTCCATCGATATCGCTCTCAACCTGAATATCAGCAATTTTATAACGCACACCTTCATCAAGAACGAAATCAATTTTATACGCATTACTTGCCGCATCAAAAGTTGCTTTCGATGAAATAATTCGGAAATCTGCATAACCACGATTATAATAAAAGCGACGTAGCGCTTCTTCATCTGCAGCTAAACGCTCTTCACTATAAACGTCACCTCTCATTAATAACGCAAATATTCCTGAAGGTTTTGTAGAAATCACATCACGCAAACGACGACTTGGAAAAGCATTATTCCCCTTGAAGGTAATATTGTGAATCTTCGTTCTGCGACCCTCAGCAACATTAAAAACTATATTTACGCGCCCTTTCCCAAGATTAATGGTCTGAACTGTGACGGTAACGTTATTACGACCAACAGTTTTATAAGCTTCACGTATTATATCTAAATCTGCTGAAAGTTTAGTAGGACTGAAAGGTTCATTCGGCTTTAAAGAAATGAACCGTTTAAGATCAGGATCTTTGAAAGATCTATTTCCTTGAAATAATATCTGATTGACCACCTGATATTCTTTAACCAGCACAACCAGCGTATCATTTACCTGATTTATTTTAACATCATAAAATAAGCCTAATCCAAAAAGACGCTTCACTGCAGCATCCACATCACCGTTGGAAAAACTTTCTCCAACTTTGATATCCATATTGTCTCGAATTACCTGAGCACTTACAAATTTATTCCCGCGAACTTCAATGGAACGGACTACAGATGCCTGTGCCTCTCCAACCATTGCCATTGACACAAAGGCTGTTGTTGGTGCAATTACCCCCATAGCTAACACAAAAACAGACGCCACACTTAAAAACTTTGAATTCGTAGTCATTGGCTTTTTTACCTTATCTTATTCCCTGAACACGATGTCTCAAAAAATTAACTGCCATAACAATTCTTTTATTCACAGCGAGACTTCCCACTCTTTAATTACTAACTATGGCGCACACTGCCACAATATTTCGCGGACATAGTAAACAACTTTTAACTCTTTCTTCCTACTATTACTCAATTTCAAAAATGTTTTCCATAATTTAATTACCGAAACCAACAGAAATAATCATTAAATAGTGCAAAAATCATAAACGTAAAAACAATTAAGAAACCAAAATAAAAAATAACTCCCTGAATTTTTTCTGAAACTGTCCTCCCCGAAAAAGCTTCAATAATATGAAATAATAAATGTCCTCCATCAAGTGGCGGAATTGGAAAAAGGTTAATAATTCCAATACTGATTGAAAGAAAAGCCGCAAAATGTAAAAGAGAAATAAAACCCGTTTCACTTACCTGCCAAGCAATTTTAATAGTCTTTGATGGACCGCTTAATCGACAATGATCTTCTTTTCCCCCTATAAAACGACTAACGAAAAAAATTGTTTGTTTAACAATAAATATCACACGCCCTGCTGCTTCTCTTATAGCTTCCCCAAAACTGTAAGGAATATGTTTTTCATAAGCTGAATCTAAACGCATAGGATTATTAGGATCAACAGGCACACCTACTCCGATCATTCCACTCTGAACCCGACTACCAAACCCGTCATCTCGCTCAACCACCGCTGGTGTAATCACTGTCGTAAACACCTGTTCCATGCGCTTTATTTTAAATTTTATCGGACTTCCCCCATGAAAAGTGACATAGGACATCAAATCCTCAAAGCTTCTTACTTGTTGACCATCCATTTCAACAAAACGATCGCCTAATGCCAAGCCAGCTTGAACGGCAGGAGAATCTTTTACCAAAGAGCCAATAACAGGTTCAATGACTACACGCCCATAAACAAAGAAAAAAAATGTAAAAATAACAATAGTAAAAAGAACATTAAATAAAGGACCAGCAAAAACAGTTGCTGCTTTTTTCCAAGCATGAGCACTAACAAATGAACCATCAACAACTGGAGATGATTGGGATGATGGCATACCTATATCATTTTCATCTCCAATAAATTTCACGTATCCCCCTAAAGGAATGAGTGATAAACGCCACTGTGTGCCACGCTTATCTGTATAAGCCATTATCCGTGGTCCAAATCCAAGTGAAAAAATTGATGCCTTAATACCACACCACCGCCCAATGAGATAATGCCCAATTTCGTGCACAAAAATAATAACCATAACAACCAAGAGAATGCTCAAACTTCTCAAAAGCAAATCGCCTATAGTGACTATATGACTCATAAACTCCAAGATATCTTCTCCCGATTAAACCATAGAAAAAAGATTAAAAGGTGTATCCATACCAGACATAAACGAACCAATTAAATAAAGAAAAGAAGCCGCCCCTATTAATCCATCCATACGATCCATAAACCCACCGTGCCCAGGTAATAAAGAACTAGAATCTTTAACAGAAAACTGCCTTTTTAGCCATGACTGCCCTAAATCACTTATTTGTGAAACAATTGATAAAATAAAAGCAAGAAATGGTATAAAAAAATTTGCTAAACTTGTATTAAAAAAGACTAACGAAATTAATATACCACCAAAAACTCCTACAAACGTACCACCAAGTGCTCCAGACCATGTTTTATTAGGAGAAAATTGCGGAGCCAATTTGGGACCACCAAATGCACGTCCACTAAAATATCCGCCAATGTCTGTTCCCCATACTACTGTAAATAAGAAAATAACAACCCAGAACCCTGATATTTCGTAGCCACGTAAAAAAGATAAAGCTACAACTGGAAAGGACGCATATAAAAAACCAAAAAAAACCCAACCAACATTTTTAATGGATCCAACACTTAACAATGTTGCCAAAGCTATTAAAATACAAAAAATGAATGCAGCAGATACGCTCAACACCAAAAAAAAACCAAACACCGAATAAAAAATACTCGCTAACGCTTTTTGTAAAATACTCCACTTTTCCTTAGTAATGCTAATCCATTCATAAAGAATAAAACCGCCAATTATCCATACAAATAAAAAAAATAAAACTCCCCCAACCCATGTTAAACATAAAGTAATAATACCAAAAACAAAAGCTGTCAGAATACGAGAGACTAAATTAGACAAAACAATATCCAAATAAAAAAATAGAAAGCACAAACTCAAAAGCCGATGCAAAAAAGCTTTTCTTCACAGTATTTTTACATTTACACTTTTGCAAACCTTGCGTATAATTTACCATAAACAATCTGATATACCAAGACGTCACTTATGAGATTAACAATGAGTGAAAGCGAGTGAAAGTTTATTTAGTCGTGGTTAATTCCAAAATATATTATTAAATATGCTACTAATCGTAAAGATATAAATAAGCTCCCCTTTACTGCTTGTGCAAACTACTAAAATGAGACCTAATATTTACTTTATATTAGAGCATTTTTATCACATAATCAGTGACATCTTCAAAACTTAAAAGACTGTTGAAAGTCAATTGCACAAAATAACATTAAATTTCCCCATTTTATCACAACCTCTATAACTGTGACAGCAGCAACCAAACTAAAGCATTATTCTTTTGTCTCACTCTCCTTAGCCAATCACTGACTATAAAATACTTAATTAATCGCCAATGATTGAAAATATTTTTATCATGAAAATTCATAAAACTACGCTAAAAAAGTTTTATCCATTCAATAAAATAATGCCCTACAATAAGATAACCCTACTCAGTCATAAATAAAAATTCAAAAACACCAATCACTCAAAATTACTCTTACCGATACAATTCAAAAATATAATGAAACCGTCTCAAACGTGCATTATTTCGGATTCTTTTACAGCTAAAATTTTATCAATATCAGCAATAGTTTCATCTGTAAGTTTTTGGACTTTCTCAGACAAACCATGAGCCTCATCTTTACCAATTTCACCTTCTTTTTCTAGTTTTTTCAAATTATCCATGCCATCTCGACGAACGTGACGAGTAGCAACACGAGCTTGCTCTGCATATTGATGTGCAATCTTTACGAGCTCTTTACGACGCTCTTCATTCAATTCAGGTAAAGGAATACGCAAATTCATACCATCAGTGATAGGATTTAAACCAAGACCAGAATCACGAATAGCACGCTCCACAGCTCCTACCATCGTTTTATCCCATACAGAAACTGAAAGCATCCGCGGTTCTGGAACAGAAATATTTGCAACCTGATTTATCGGGACAACAGAACCATAAGCCTCAACTGTTAATGGCTCTAGTAAGCTGGATGATGCTCGCCCAGTTCGTAAGCCACCTAATTCATGTTTAAAAGCCGAAATAGCACCATCCATGCGACGTTTCAGATCATCCATAATCGATGTGACATTCATATTTCTGTCTCCTTTAATTACGCTTGGAAAATTATCTTCATTCCGATACTATTGTAAATCGTCCTGTTCCATTCAATACCTTAGCTAAACCGCCTTTTTCATGAATAGAGTACACAATGATTGGAACGTTGTTCTCGCGCGCTAAAGTGACTGCTGTTGTATCCATAACGGATAACCCCCACTGCAAAATTTCAACGTGCGTTAACTGATTAAAGCGTTTCGCTGTAGGATCTATTTTGGGATCTGCAGAATAAATGCCATCGACTTGCGTTCCTTTTAATAAAACATCTGCACCAATTTCTGCTGCACGTAAAGTAGCGGCAGAATCGGTAGTAAAAAATGGATTACCAGTACCACCCGCAAAAATAACGACTTTTCCTTGATTCATATAACCTATCGCTTTACGCTGTGAAAAGCTCTCACAAATTTGTGGCATAGAAATTGCAGACAGCACAACCGTCTCAACTCCTAACTTCGTTAATGATGTTCGCAACGCTAAAGAATTAATAGCAGTTGCAAGCATCCCCATATGATCACCAGTTACGCGATCCCCACCATGCGAAGCAACAGCAACTCCACGAAAAATATTACCACCACCTATAACAATGGCAACTTCTACCCCCATCGCCCGTACTTCAGCAATATCAGCAGCAATACGATCTGCAACTGAAACATCAATTCCAAAACTCTGTCCCCCCATAAGAGCCTCACCAGAGACTTTCAAGAGAATACGTTTATACTGAAGAGCTAATGTCATTGATAATCTCCCAAAAAGCACATTTACTTTTTGCTTTCGATACCACTAAGGGCACCACTTTATTACGTGACGCCCTCTAAGCAACCAATACCTTATATCAGTGATTTTATACTCAATGATATAATTTCAAAATTTATAATCAATAATTTATAAAAACAGTTAGCCTTTTACAACTGCAGCAACTTCCGCAGCAAAATCAGATTCCTCTTTTTCCACACCTTCACCTAATGCAAAACGAATAAAACCTGTGATTCTTGCTGGCGCACCGATTGATTTTTCAGCACCCTTTAAAGCTGCTTCAATAGTAATATCAGGATTCATAACAAAAGCCTGAGATAGTAAAACAACTTCTTCATAAAATTTACGCATTCGCCCCTCAACCATTTTTTCAATGATATTTTCAGGTTTTCCAGACTGACGCGCTTGATCTGAAAAAATTGCTTTTTCACGCTCAACAGCATCGACGTCAATACCTTCCACTGTTAGCGCCAATGGATTAGTTGCTGCAATATGCATTGCAACCTGTCGACCAAAAGCAGCAGCAGCTTCTTTATTCCCTGTAGTTTCAATAGCAACCAAAACACCCAGCTTTCCAAGCCCTTCAGCTACACTATTGTGAACATACGTAGCAACAACACCCTCCTCAACAGATAACTTAGCTGAACGACGAAATGTCATATTTTCGCCAATCGTACCAATGGCATCTTTAATTGTTGCCTCTACAGTCTTTTCAGAGCTAGGATAAAAAGACATAGAAACAGACTCGACATCCCCCTGAGTACTCAAAGCAGCGATTGCCACATTGCGTACAATATCCTGAAACATATCATTGCGCGCAACAAAATCTGTTTCAGAATTAACCTCTACCAAAACTGCGCTTAAACCTTCTGATACAACTCCAATTAATCCCTCAGCTGCCATACGACCAGCTTTTTTATCTGCCTTGGCTATTCCCTTTTTCCGAAGCCAATCAACCGCAGCTTCTATATCACCATTAGTTTCTGCCAAAGCCGCTTTACAATCCATCATACCAGCGCCTGATAATTCCCTAAGTTCTTTTACTTGTGCAGCAGTAATGCTCATATTTGCCTCTTTATTCTGTAACAACGAAAGCGTGCAAGAAAAAAATCTTGTGCACGCTTACACCCTTTCTTTAGAAATAAATACCCTAACAAATGTTTTAAATATTATTCAGAAACTGGAACCGCATTTTCCAAAATAGGCTCCACAAGCGCATCAGCTTGAGCTCCCAAATCAATACCCATTGCACCTTGCTGACGAGCAATACCATCAAGAGCTGCACGAGCAACAAGATCGCAATAAAGAGAAATCGCACGCGAAGCATCATCATTACCTGGAATCGGATGATCAATGCTATCAGGATCGCAATTAGTATCAACAATAGCAACAACTGGAATCCCCAAACGTTTTGCTTCTTGGATAGCGATATTTTCTCTATTTGTATCAACAACAAATATAAGATCTGGAACAGATCCCATATCTTTAATACCACCAAGTGCACGATTAAGCTTTTCGCGATCACGTTCAAGATTTAAACGTTCCTTTTTAGTAAACCCTTGCGCTTCAGCAGCAAGAACTTTATCAAGCTTATGCAAGCGGTGTATAGAATTAGAAATTGTCTTCCAATTCGTTAGCATACCACCAAGCCAACGTGCATTAACATAATACTGCGCTGAACGATTCGCTGCATCTGCAATAATATCAGCTGCCTGCCGCTTGGTACCAACAAATAAAATACGACCACCACGCGCAACTGTATCTGAAACAAGTTTAAGCGCCTGATGCAAAAGCGGAACAGTCTGAGAAAGATCGATAATGTGAATATTATTACGCTGACCGTAAATATAAGAAGCCATCTTTGGATTCCAGCGATGAGTCTGGTGCCCAAAATGAACACCTGCTTCTAAAAGCTGGTGCATAGTAAAATCTGGTAGTGCCATAATTTATCCTTTCCGGTTTAACCTCCGCGGAAAAAGTAAGTAACCCTACTACCGGCGGACATTTGCTAATCTTTTTTCGCAAACACCCAAACTCCGCGTGTGGAATGAAACAAACATACTAATATTTGATTCTTTTTCAAGTTATTTTCTACAATCACTTAATGTTTGCATTGATCAAGACTCTTTTCAACATCAAGAAATTCAAGACTATTCAACTTTGCATGTACAGCAAAAGTCCCATAATCCACATGAAGATTCCGCATAACACCATTTTCATGTAAGAAAAAACTGGTGCGGTAAATAGGGAGACCATTTTTATTTTCTACATCATCAAAATAAGAAATCGTAACTGGCCAATACCCTTCCTCATTCAAATTTTCCAATTCCTTCGTTTCAGCATCAGGTATTTGAGTCTTCTTTTCTCCAATAACTACACTTTCTTTTATGACTTTGTCTGCTTTACCTGTTCCATCAAATACAGTGGTATAATAAAAATGGTGACCCGCTTTCGCATGCCGAATAATACTCTTCAACTGCATAATCGGAAATTCAGCTGTTACAAGCCTATATTCTTTTTCTTCAGGCTTTTTTAATCTCACTATAATCCCATTTTGGATACGCTCCGCCGATCCTTCAGCATTATACGCAACATCTTGCCCAATCTTATCCGTAGTATTAAACTGGAATGTACGACCATCACCTGTTTCATAACTGGTAATTTGTTGATCAGTTAGTCGCATTGGCGCATCCTCAATATGAACACGACTGATAAAACGAAAACGTGTAGTATAACCCTGACATACTGAACCAGTAAGTTCGTAAACCATCCGCCCAGACATCCCTAAAATCGGCATTTCGTTAAAAGCACCATCAAGCTGAAAATCGTAAACTGCTCGATGCGGTGCAACAAAAATAGGCTCCCTAGCTCCCGCAGCATATAAAAGAGAAACATATAAAATTATTACAAATAATGACCTCATCATTCCCTATTTCCAATTCCATTACACAGCATACCATCATACAATAAAGCACGAAAAGCCAACATCTTGATTAACTCACATTTTCTTAAATTAAAAAATAGTTTATGCAATAGCTATATTACAGTTATGGAGTTAAAATTATGACCAATTCGATTGAAAGCTATCTTCAAAAATTCAACATCACCATTCCTGAGGCAACGCAACCTGTCGCAAATTACGTAACAGCATCACAAAGCGGCAATCAACTTTTTATCTCTGGACAGCTTCCTCTTCTTGACAAAAAACCCGTAGCGATTGGTAAAGTTGGCGCAACTGTTAGCGTAGAACAAGCAAAAAAATCAGCTGAAGCATGTGCTATCAATATCCTTGCACAAATAAAGGCAGCCATCGGTGATTTAAATAAAATAAAACGCATAATAAAAATCACCGTTTTTGTTGCTGTTGATCCTAATTTTACTGATATTCCTCTTGTTGCCAATGGAGCATCTGACCTCCTGACCAAGATCCTTGGTGAAGCTGGAAAACACGCTCGTTCTGCTATTGGTGTCGTCGCTCTTCCTATGGATGTTCCAGTAGAAGTTGAAGCTATCATAGAAATTTAAATCCTTCATCAATGGCAGTGCAACTACATAAAATGTAAAAACACTCTCTAACAAACACTTTATTAGCTATCGTACTCTTCTGTCTTAAAATTAAAATTCTGAATCAGAGTTAATAAAAGGGAATATTTATATGAAACAAATTTATGATGATAATAATATTTTTGCTAAATTGATTCGTAATGAAATACCTTCTGTTCGTGTTTATGAAGATGATGATACCATTGCATTCATGGATATCATGCCACAAGCACCAGGACATACGCTGGTCATTCCTCGAAAAGGCTCTAGAAACCTACTGGATGCGGATCCTGAAATATTATTTCCAATTATTAGAACTGTCCAAAAAATCGCTAATGCAGTAAAAAAAGCCTTTAACGCAGATGGTATAACAGTCATGCAATTTAATGAAGCAGCTAGTCAGCAAACTGTTTATCATCTCCACTTCCATATTATACCACGCATGGAAGGGATAGCACTTACCCCTCATAACAACACCATTACGCCTACAGAAATACTTGAAGAGAACGCAAAAAAAATTCGAGCTGCCCTTTAAAAGTAAACTTCAGTTACTGAATTTTTTTTCAACACGCCTTTTTACAAGGCGTGTAGCTTTGCTGCTTTTTGCACAAACTGGCATATTGGAAGATGAAATTTTTAACTGCAATTCCTCATCTTTCCCATCTAGCTTGCGTGTTAATACGTGAACCATACCACCATTGCGCAACTTACCGAATAAAATTTCATCAGCTAATGGTTTCTTAATATGCTCTTGTATAACGCGACTCAATGGACGCGCACCCATTTGAGAATCATATCCTTTATTAGCAAGCCAAACCATAGCGGAAGTAGTTAATTCAAAGCAGATCCCCCGATCAACCAATTGTGCTTCAAGCTGAAAAATAAATTTTTGCACAATTTGACTGATTATTAACTGAGATAAAGGAGCAAACGGAATGATCGCATCTAATCGATTACGAAACTCTGGTGTAAATAATCGATTGATTGCTTCTATATCATCACCGTCACGCTGCACTTTGCCAAACCCAATAGCCGACTTTGTCATATCGGAAGCACCAGCATTGGTTGTCATAATTAAAATGATATGACGAAAGTCAATTTTTTTGCCATTATGATCTGTTAACTTACCGTAATCCATTACCTGCAATAAAATATTAAACAATTCTGGGTGAGCTTTCTCGATTTCGTCTAGCAATAAAACTGCATGAGGCTTTTGGTCGACTGCATCTGTAAGGAGACCGCCTTGATCAAATCCTATATAACCTGGAGGAGCCCCTATTAAACGTGCAACCGTATGCCGTTCCATATATTCCGACATATCAAAACGTAACAGCTCAACTCCTAACGAAGATGCAAGCTGCTTTGCAACTTCAGTTTTCCCTACACCTGTTGGTCCTGAAAATAAGTAACTGCCTATGGGTTTTTCTGCTTCGCGTAATCCTGCTCGCGCTAATTTAATTGATGATACTAACGCTGAAATTGCTTTATCTTGTCCATAAACAACATGTTTAAGTTCCCTTTCAAGATTGCTAAGTATCTTCTGTTCATTGCCAGAAATTGTTTTTGAAGGAATCCTCGCCATACTGGCAACAGTGGCTTCAATTTCTTTAATACCTATGCTCTTTTTCCGCTTTTTTTTGGGCAAGAGCATTTGCGCTGCACCACTTTCATCAACAACATCAATCGCTTTATCAGGTAAACGACGATCAATCATATATCGTGAAGATAGCTCTACAGATGCCTTCATTGCCTCATCAGTATATTTTATCTGATGAAAATCTTCAAAATAAGGCTTTAAACCTTGTAAAATCTTAATCGCATCGACAATAGAAGGCTCATTAATATCAATTTTCTGAAAACGTCGCTCTAAAGCTCGATCTTGTTCAAAAATTTTGCGATATTCTCTGTAAGTCGTCGAACCAATACATCGAATAGTTCCAGAGGATAATGCAGGTTTTAAAAGATTTGCCGCATCCATATTCCCCCCAGATGTTGCTCCTGCTCCAATCAATGTATGAATTTCATCAATAAATAAAATTGCATCTGGATATTGCTCAAACTCTTTAATAACTTGCTTTAACCGTTCTTCAAAGTCACCGCGATAACGTGTACCAGCAACAAGTCCTCCCATATCAAGAGAAAATATCGTTGCATTTGACAAAACTTCAGGCACCAGTCCATCAATAATGCGTTTAGCTAATCCCTCAATTATAGCCGTTTTTCCAACACCAGGATCACCCACTAAAAGTGGATTATTTTTTGACCTTCGGCATAAAATCTGAATCATTCGTGAAATTTCCACCTCACGACCAATCAATAAATCAATTTTTCCACTACGTGCTTTGCAATTGAGATCAACACAATAAGCAGCAAGCGCGCTCGTCACTTTTTCATCATTATCCAAAATTTGCTGATCTAATTGCTCTTCAAGATCCTCAAGCAACATGGATAATCCATCATCACGCTTGATCCCGTGTGAAATGAAACGCACGGCATCATAACGCGTCATTCCCATCTCTTGAAGAAAATACGCTGCATAACTTTCACGTTCAGAAAAAATTGCAACAAGAACATTTGCTCCCGAAACTTCATCTTTTCCAGCAGATTGAGCATGTATCACTGCACGCTGGATAACACGCTGTAAAAATGCTGTCGGTTTTGTATCATCATCAGTTTTAATCTGTGCATCTAATTCTGACTGGATATAATTTGTTAAGCGCTCTCGCAACTGCTCCAAATCCACCTGACAAGCCTGAATAACTGAACTTGCATCTACATCATCCAGTAAAGCAAGTAAAAGATGCTCCAACGTTGCATATTCATGCCGCGCTTGAGTAGCAATTGTTAATGCACGATGCAAAACTTCTTCAAGACTAGGTGTAAAAGACGGCATAATCCCTCACTCCTATTCCATTACACATTGTAATGGATGTTCATTTTGATGTGCACACTCCATAACTTGCACAACCTTCATTTCAGCTACTTCATAAGTATAAGTTCCGCATTCGCCCACCCCATCTTGATGAACATTTAACATAATGCGTGTTGCTTCTTCTAAATTTTTTTTAAAAAAACTCTTCAACACAAAAACAACAAAGTCCATAGGCGTATAATCATCATTAAGTAAAAGGATACGATACAGCTTAGGCTTTTGAAGTTTTAGTCTAATCTTGGGTATAATAATAGCGTCACACCTATTTTTTTTCCAACTTTTGTCCTTTTTCCAACTCTTGCCCTTTTCATTGTGCATAGTATGGCGTATGGAATTCGTTGTTAGCTTTTTTACCATCATCGTTTCTCGTGCAGCATACTTTTTATTAATCTTAAGTCTTTTCATAACTATTGCAATACCTGTTTATGTAAAGAAAGAGAAAGTTTTCCTTTATGATGAAGGTGGAAGTAAATATGGAAACGCATAAAATGATTTCTGTAAACAAATTAGTAACATCATTTCTCTAAATTACAGAAAAAGGGGATCTAACAGGGATTTTCAGAGAAAATAAAAAAGAAGAAGTAGGATATTGCAAGTGTATATTAATTGCTCTAAAATTGTGTGCTGCTGCAAAAAATTAGCAGTTTCTCTTATTGTTTTAGCTTTTTCTTACTCTTGGGCATTAGCTACTCCTCAAGGAGCTTATCCAGATAAGTATGCAGCTATCGTTATAGATGAGCACACAGGAAAAACCTTATTTCAAGCTAATGCAAAACTGAAACGTTACCCCGCTTCTTTGACAAAAATGATGACGCTGTACATACTTTTTGAAGCCATGAATATGCGTCGCATAACATCCAACACACCAATTCCTGTATCTCATCGTGCAGCAGCACGTCCACCAACAAAAATCGGACTTCAAGTGGGGCAAACAATTTCTGCGGAAGCGGCTGCCAAAGCACTCATTACAAAATCAGCAAATGATGTTGCTACTGCTATTGCTGAATATTTAAGCGGAAGTGAGAAAAAATTCGCTCAAGTTATGACAACAAAAGCCCGTCAACTTGGAATGATAAATACACATTTTGCAAATGCTTCAGGGCTTCCAGATGTGCAAAACTATTCTACAGCACAAGATATGGCCACTTTAGCATTGGCTCTACGTAAGCATTTTCCAAAGCAGTATAAACTATTCAAGACAACAAGTTTTACTTTTCGTGGTCAAACAATTAATAGCCATAATAAGTTAGTCAAAACAATGAAAGGCGTCGATGGAATTAAAACAGGCTACACACAAATGTCAGGTTCTAATTTAGCAACATCAATACGAAGTGAAGGACGCTCCATCGTTGCTGTCGTTATGGGAGGAAAGTCAGCTGCCGCACGTGATGTTCACATGGCCAGTTTATTAAAAAAATATTTGCCACAAGCAAGCCTCAGGAAAAATGGTGAGCGTTTAATAGCATCCACACACTATGACTTACCCAAAGGCGTAAATATCCCTATACCAGTCTTCAAAGCTGATCCAACAGATTTTGATGACGAAATTTCTACTATATTGACAGCACTTGCAGAGCCATCTGAAAATTTCAATACAGCAATAGCCGCTGTAAACCAAGCAATTATACCAATCCCTAACCCTCAAAAAGCGACACATGTTAAAAATGGTAAAATAGTTAGAGCCTCTTTATCTACAAAAGCGGGATGGGCGATTCAAATTGGTTCCCTTCCTGATGAAAAGCATGCAAAAGCTTTACTGTTAAAAGCAAAAAATGCAGCTTATTCAGCTTTAAAAAACGCGTCTTCACATATGCAATTATTTAAAAAAAGCGGGCGCCACTATTATCGTGCTCGGTTTATAGGCTTTCAATCAAAAAAAGCTGCATCCAATGCTTGTTCTACTCTAAAGAAAGCAAATTTTAACTGCTATGCTATAGCTTATTAGAAATTTTCAAATTCTGCATTAAGGATAATACCATGACATATAATGCTATTGCTTCATTTTCTGAAAAAGGAAAACGTTTGAAGCAGTCACCCCTCTTTTCGTTGCGCTCTCTGCACAATTCTGCGATAAAACTTGCTGACTTAAAACATACCTCTACTGCACTAAACACGCAGTCTCTTGTCAGCCTTCTCATTTTCCAAACCATTCGAAATCGTCGTCTAGCTACACCGCCTGTACGTATTCATTTACGCGTCGCGAGTCAAACTGGTAACGTACCTATTAAAATCCGTCTAGGTGCAACAAATGTTTAATTCCATAGATAATCTCCACGAGAATTATTTGTTAATAAAAATATTCAGATGTTGCCTACAATCTAAAAAAATCCTTCCTCGGTACGCTTTTTCTTTGCACTCATAAGAATGAAATTGCAGAATTTTTTCGATTATCTTGTTATACACTTTCAATTTTTAAAGTAAATCATCCCTTAAAAATATACTCAAAATATAAAACACTGAGCATTACTCTTGGTAACGCCAGAGATCATTTTCAAAAATTTTTTTTACAACTTATGAAACATAACAGCTATTGGATGCAAAACCTCTCATGCAAGAATTATCGTGAACAACTAATGGAAAAATAATTCACAACTTTTCTCAGCCAACACAGATACTTATAATATGCCTGAATTTTTTAAATTTATATTTTTTTAAACGCATAAAGTAATTTTTAAATAAGCCACTTCATCGATTAATAATTAATCAGCACATAAGTTATCAAATTAAATACCGTTTTTACACTCTAACAGAAGGTTACGTTAACCGCGAGACCAGCTTTACTTGTTTCTTTATAGCGTTCACTCATATCATGCCCTGTCTGACGCATCGTTTCTATACAAGCATCAAGAGACACAAAATGCTTCCCATTACCATGCAATGCAAGAGAAGAAGCTGTCACTGCTTTAACAGCACCCATTGCGTTACGCTCAATACAAGGAACCTGCACAAGACCTGCAATTGGATCACAAGTCATCCCCAAATGATGCTCAAGAGCAATTTCTGCAGCATTTTCAATTTGAGCTGGTGTACCACCCAATGCCGCCGTTAATCCCGCCGCTGCCATTGAAGATGCCGTTCCAACCTCACCTTGACAACCAACTTCTGCACCAGAGATAGAAGCGTTATGTTTGATGACGCCACCAATAGCTGCTGCCGTCAACAAAAAATTATGTATTCCCTCTCGATCTGAAGCATCATTAAACTGAAGGTAATAACGTAAAACTGCAGGTATCACACCAGCTGCACCATTCGTCGGTGCAGTAACAACTCGACCACCAGATGCGTTTTCCTCATTCACTGCTATAGCATACACAGAAAGCCAATCATTCGCCAAAAATGGGTGATTACGATTTTTCTTTCGATTCTCCAAAAGTTTATCATGCAATTCTTTAGCGCGTCTTGGCACATGCAACTGACCTAGCAATTCACCTTCTTGTGAAAGCCCTCTATCAATACAATTTATCATAGCTGAAAAAATTTCATCAAGTCCACTATCAAGAGCAGAACGCTCCATCTTTGTCTCTTCATTTATGCGTTTCATCTCTGCAATTGAAAGCCCTGACTTTTCTGCCATTAATAACATTTCACTTGCAGAATTAAAAGGGTATGGAACCTCAGATACTTCTGCTTGTGCATTATCATTCATATGATTTAATTCATCTTCGGTTACAACAAAACCCCCGCCGATAGAATAATAAATTTGTCGTAAAAGAACATTTCCATCACTATCAAGCCCCTCAAATGCAAGCCCATTAGCATGTCCAGATAAAGTTATTTTTCGTTCAAAAATAATATCATCGTGCAAATCAAACTTATAAGCAGGATGACCTTCTGGCTGAACTTTTTTTTCACGTTCTACCTTTTTTAATAGTGATCCTATGTGATCAGGATCAACGGTAGAAGCTTTTTCTCCTAAAAGCCCTAGTATGACAGCTTTGTCTGTAGCATGGCCAATTCCCGTAAAAGCCAATGAACCATAAAGATAAGCACGTATATGAGAAACTTTAATATGAGATGATGGAGAAAAATTTCGCGCAACAATCTCTTGCAAAAACATATTAGCAGCGGTCATCGGCCCCATCGTATGTGAACTGGAAGGACCAATACCAATTTTAAAAAGTTCAAAAACGGATAAAAACACCAATCACCTCAAAATCAAATACAAAATCTGGCCTTGAGTATACGCTTTTTTATCACTTTTGTACTATTTAAAATCAAATCGTAAGATAAGTTAAAAAAATGACAGCAATAAACACAAATGTTGCTCTTCTTGCCACCACCCAACATTTCTTTTCTAGAGCGCTTTCCATAGCCAACCTTTGAAAAACTGACAATGATCTTTGAGTTACCATTATCTTAATGCACCAAACGTAGTAAAATAAATGTTAACATGCAACATTAAAATGATACGAGAATGAAAAGTTCCCACCAAAATATTTTTCATTATGCCACAAAGTTTTTACATAAAAATATTCTATGATTGTGATTTAATAAAACGTACAAAATTTTCGATGGGTTCGCGTTCAGTTTCAAAATTGTTTTCTGGGGCGTTGACATCACGATAGCCAAGAGCCATACCACAGATAATATGTCGATCAGAAGGCACTGATAAAATTTTTCGAATTTGTTCGTGATAATCAGCAAAAACAGCTTGAGGACACGTATCTAATCCAAACCCGCGCGCCGCTAACATAATGGTCTGCATAAACATACCTAAATCAAGCCAGCTCCCCATCTCCATGTCATGATCCATTGTGAACAAAAGTCCAACAGGTGCGCCAAAAAACGAAAAATTTCTTGCTTTTTGATGAAGCATTTTTTCTTGCTCATCTTTTTGGATGCCAAGACTCTTATAAAGATCTAAACCCATTTTTTTACGACGAGAAATATAAGGCTCACGCCATTGACGTGGATAATAATTATGTGCACGCTTTCCTTCTACACCAGATAATACAAGCTGTGAGAGTTCCTGCCCTACTTGCTGTAGCACTTGCCCTGTGAGAACAATCACTTGCCACGGCTGAATATTTGCTCCAGATGGTGAACGCGTTGCCAGTTTTAAAATTTCTTTGATAGTTTCCTGCGTAACTGGCTGGTCAGTAAAAGCTCGAATTGACTTTCGTGACACTATAGATTGAAAAACTCCCATAAAAGAATCCGTCATTTTTTTACTTTCTTTCTGCAGAAAATGAATCTGAATACCTTTTGTTTATAATAAAGCCGACATAATGCTAAAAAACTTTAGCATTGCTTTTATTCGGTCGACTCCTCTCTAATAACTTATATATTCCACGCCCTACAATGCTTATTAATAAAAGGCTATTATAATTTCCCTCTTAATGGGCACGAAATTCTCAAAAATGAGTAAATAAAATAAACCTCAGAGTTAACAATTATCCCCCTATTTAGCTAACTGTACAAAAATCTCTTCGACGCACTCTCAATTAAAAAAGCTTATTAATAATATCGTGCCGCATCTGCTGCAAATTAGCACGTTTTTTATTAATCACTACAATAAATTTCTTAAATGTTTTCGTCATCAGGTAGCTTTCCAACCATGATTATCAGATATTTCAAATAAGAAAAAATGAACTCTTTTAGCTCACAATACTTGACACTTACTTTTTATCTACAATTACCTGTTTGTATATAAAACTAAAGTAGCTCTATACTAAAAAATGCACTAGCCTTACTTTGAAATTAAAAAACGCCTAAACTTTACATCCAAGCGTTTTATATTACTTCTATCATATATCCAAATTATTCAGCAGCTGCGTCTGCCGTCATATTTGTTAACATAGCTTTAGCTACCTCGTTATTATTAGATTTTCTCCGCTCATCTACGATTAAGTCATCACGAACTCCAGCAATACGGCGAATTTGAGCAATAGTACCACCTGTACCCGCAGGAATAAGACGACCAACAATAACATTCTCCTTAAGCCCCTGCAAAGTATCAATTTTTCCAGAAACCGCTGCCTCAGTAAGTACACGAGTCGTTTCTTGAAATGATGCTGCAGAAATAAAAGATGGTGTTTGCAGAGAAGCTTTTGTAATTCCGAGAAGAATAGGATTACCATACGCTGGTCTCTTCCCTTCTGCAATCAAATTATCATTGATTTCATCTAACTCAATACGGTCAACATTATCACCAGGAATATAACCAGAATCCCCAGATTCAGTAATTTCAACTTTCTGCAACATCTGCCGAACAATTACTTCAATGTGCTTATCATTAATTAAAACACCCTGTAAACGATAAACTTCTTGAATTTCATTAACAAGATAAGATGCCAAAGCTTCAACACCCTTAATTGCCAAAATATCATGAGGTGCTGGATTGCCATCAAGGATATAATCTCCTTTTTCAATCTGATCACCCTCCTGGAAGTGAAACAACTTTCCTTTTGGAATTAAGTATTCTACTGGCTCAAGAGTTGCATCATTTGGCTCAATAATAATACGACGCTTATTCTTATAGCCACGACCAAACCGAATTGTACCACTAACTTCTGCAATGATAGCGTGATCCTTCGGACGCCGCGCTTCAAAAAGCTCAGCCACACGTGGTAGACCACCCGTAATATCTTTTGTCTTGGTACTTTCCATTGGCAAGCGTGCAATAACATCACCTGCCTTCACATGAGCACCAGGCTCAACAGAAAGAATGGTCTCTACAGACATCATGTAGCGCGCTTCTCCACCTTTATGCAATTTGGCAATATTCTCACCTTTTTTGTCTGCATGGATAATAATCGCTGGCTTCAGCTCGGCACCACGTGGGTTAGCACGCCAATCTATCACCAAACGCTTCGTAATACCTGTAGATTCATCAGCCGTTTCCGTAACTGATAAACCATCAATCATATCCTCAAAGCCTACATAACCTTCAACTTCAGTCAAAATCGGACGTGTATAAGGATCCCATTCCGCTATACGTTGACCACATTTAATAATATCGCCATCATCAACGAAAATACGTGCACCATAGCTAATACGATGCGCAACACATTCTTTTCCAGTCTCATCTTTGATAAGGATAGCCATATTACGCCCCATAACCACTAGATGACCTTCAGAATTGCGCACCACATTACGATTACGAATTTCTACTCTACCTTCATAAGATGCTTCTAAAGAAGATGAATCAACAACCTGTGCTGTTCCACCCAAGTGGAAAGTACGCATAGTAAGCTGAGTTCCCGGTTCACCAATTGATTGAGCAGCGATAACGCCAACTGCTTCACCTTGGTTAACTGGCGTTCCACGCGCTAAATCACGACCATAACACTTAACACAAACACCAAGGCGCGTTTCACATGTTAAAGCAGAGCGAATTTGCACAGATTGAATTCCAGCTTCTTCAATCTTAGCAACATCAGCCTCCTCAATCATCGCACCACCTTCAAGGATAACTTCTCCAGAAACTGGATGTAAAATATCAACAAGCGCTGTACGACCAAGAATTCTCTGTCCAAGCGATGCAACAATTTGCCCTGCGTCAACGATTGGCTGAATAGTAAGACCCTTTGCAGTACCACAATCAACAGCTGAAATGATAGCATCCTGCGCAACATCAACAAGACGCCGTGTTAAATAACCTGAATTAGCAGTTTTTAATGCAGTATCAGCAAGACCTTTACGCGCACCATGGGTCGAATTGAAGTATTCGTTAACAGTTAGACCTTCTTTAAAATTTGAAATGATTGGCGTCTCAATGATTTCACCTGAAGGCTTTGCCATAAGCCCACGCATACCAGCCAATTGCTTCATCTGGTTAGCAGAACCACGTGCACCAGAATGCGACATCATATAAATTGAATTCATTTGTCGTTGGCGACCTGTTTTAGGGTCAAATTCAACAGCCTGAATACGCTTCATCATTTCATACGCAACACGATCAGTACATTTACCCCAAGCATCTACAACTTTATTATATTTTTCACCCTGCGTAATTAAACCATCATTATATTGCTGTTCATATTCTTTAGCCAGTGCTTCCGTTTCCGTAACCAGACGCGACTTACTATCAGGGATCACCATATCATCTTTACCAAAAGAAATTCCAGCACGACAAGCATGAGAAAAACCAAGTTGCATAATACGATCACAGAAAATAACTGTCTCTTTTTGCCCACAATGCCGATAAACCTGATCAATCATTTTAGAAATGTTCTTTTTTGTCATTTCTTGATTAACAATATCAAAGGAAATATTCGGATTTTTTGGTAAAAGCTCACCAATAATCAAACGACCAGGTGTTGTATCATAAAGCTTAGCAACTTCCTTCCCGTCTTTTCCCATATTGTTAAAACGACCTTTGATCTTTGTATGGAGAGTGATCACCTTGTTTTCCAAAGCATGATGCAATTCACCAATATCAGCAAAAGCCATCCCTTCACCTGGCTCTTTTTCAGCAACAATCGAAAGATAATAAAGACCAAGAACCATATCTTGTGACGGAACAATAATCGGCGCACCATTAGCTGGATGAAGAATATTATTCGTTGACATCATCAAAACACGAGCTTCAAGCTGTGCTTCAAGAGAAAGCGGAACATGAACTGCCATCTGATCACCATCAAAATCTGCATTAAATGCAGTGCATACCAATGGATGTAGCTGTATAGCTTTCCCTTCAATCAAAATAGGCTCAAAAGCCTGAATCCCCAAACGGTGCAGTGTTGGTGCACGATTCAATAAAACAGGATGTTCACGAATAACCTCATCCAAAATATCCCAAACTTCTGGGTGCTCCTTTTCAACAAGCTTCTTTGCCTGCTTTACAGTCGATGAGTATCCCTTTGCGTCAAGCCGCGCATAAATGAAGGGCTTAAATAATTCAAGAGCCATTTTTTTAGGAAGACCACACTGATGCAATTTCAATTCAGGTCCTGTCACAATCACAGAACGACCTGAGTAATCAACGCGTTTCCCTAGCAAATTTTGACGAAACCGTCCCTGCTTCCCTTTCAACATATCTGAAAGCGACTTTAGTGGACGTTTATTTGCTCCAGTAATTACTCGACCACGGCGACCATTATCAAACAACGCATCAACAGCTTCCTGTACCATACGCTTTTCATTGCGCACAATAATTCCAGGGGCACGCAACTCAATCAACCGTTTCAACCTGTTATTACGATTGATAACCCGTCGATAAAGATCGTTCAAATCTGACGTCGCAAAACGACCACCATCAAGAGGAACTAATGGGCGTAAATCTGGTGGAATGACTGGAATCGTTTTCATAATCATCCATTCTGGTCGATTTCCAGATTCAAGGAAATTTTCAACAATTTTGAGTCGTTTAATTAACTTCTTCTGCTTTAATTCTGAAGTTGTTTCAGATAATTCAATGCGCAAATCATTTGCAACTTTTTCTAACTCCATGCTAGCTAAAAGCTCATAAATCGCTTCAGCACCAATCATGGCTGTAAATTGATCTTCTCCAAACTCATCAACCGCAAGCATATATTCTTCTTCAGAAAGAAGCTGATAAAGCTTAAGAGATGTCAATCCTGGTTCCGTTACAATATAATTTTCAAAATAAAGGACTCTCTCAATATCCTTCAAAGTTAAATCTAAAAGAGTAGAAATTCGACCTGGTAATGACTTAAGAAACCAAATATGAGCAACGGGGGCTGCGAGCTCAATATGCCCCATACGCTCACGCCGTACACGCGAAAGAGTAACCTCTACACCACATTTTTCACAGATAATACCCTTATATTTCATGCGTTTATATTTACCGCATAAACATTCATAGTCTTTAATTGGACCAAATATACGTGCACAAAAAAGACCATCACGCTCTGGCTTAAAAGTTCGATAATTAATAGTCTCAGGCTTCTTGATCTCACCATACGACCAAGACAAAATCTTCTCAGGACTCGCAATTGAAATACGAATAGAGTCAAATGTCTGCGCTGGCGCCTGAGGATTGAAAAGATTCATGACCTCGTGGTTCATGCCGTTCTCCTTCAAAGATTTTTAAAACCTGTTACAATAGCTCTTACTTCCATCACAGATCTGAATTTAAAACCTGTTCCTATTTTTAAAATCGCCTGTGCTATCTCTTAATAGAAATTTCTTTATTTAGCCTTTCAGGACAATGAAAGCGCACTATTTTCTAGTGCACTCTTTAAATTATTGTTCTGCTGTATCAGATAATGCTCGTTGTGCAATAAATTCACGCGCATCATCAAGTTCTACATTAAGAGCAAGTGAACGCATTTCTTTTACCAACACATTAAAGCTTTCAGGTATCCCCGCCTCAAATGTGTCATCACCGCGCACAATTGCCTCGTAAACTTTGGTTCGACCAGCCACATCATCCGATTTAACTGTCAGCATTTCCTGTAAAGTATATGCGGCACCATAGGCTTCAAGTGCCCAAACTTCCATTTCACCAAAACGCTGACCACCAAACTGCGCCTTCCCACCTAACGGCTGCTGCGTAACAAGTGAATAAGGCCCAATCGAACGCGCATGAATTTTATCATCAACAAGGTGATGCAATTTAAGCATATAAATATATCCCACCGTCACTGGACGATCAAAAGGCTCTCCAGTACGACCATCGTAAAGTGTCACTTGCCCTGAACTATCTAAGCCTGCATCTTCCAGCATCATGTTAATATCAGCTTCATGTGCACCATCAAAAACAGGAGTTGCAATTGAAACGCCCTTCATCATCTGCTGCCCCAATTTATAAATGCTTTCATTATCATACTGGCGCACTGATTCATTACGATCATCATCAGGAATGAAATTCTCAATACGCTGACGCAAAGGAAGTATATCTCCGGTCGCTTGATAATGCTCCACTAAGTCACCAATCTTCTTGCCCATACCAGCACAAGCCCAACCAAGATGTGTTTCAAGAATTTGACCAACATTCATACGACTAGGCACACCAAGTGGATTTAATACAATATCAGCATGTGTACCATCTTCAAGAAACGGCATATCTTCCACTGGAACAATACGCGACACAACACCTTTATTACCATGACGTCCTGCCATCTTATCACCTGGTTGAATTTTGCGCTTTACAGCTACAAAAACCTTTACCATTTTCATGACACCAGGAGGCATTTCATCGCCTCTTTGAACCTTCTCAACTTTATCCATAAATCGACGCTGTAACGCTTCTTTTGATTCATCATACTGCTTACGTAAAGCCTCAATCTCATTCTGAAGCTTCTCGTCTTCAACCGCAAACTGCCACCATTGTGAGCGTGGATAATCAGCCATAACCATGCTATCAAGCACATCACCTTTTAAAAACCCCTTCGGGCCCTCTATAGCAACATTACCTGTTAACATATCAGAAAGACGTGCATAAACATTGCGATCAAGAATCGACTGTTCGTCATCGCGATCTTTAGCTAAACGTTCAATTTCTTCACGTTCAATTGCCATCGCACGTTCATCTTTTCCCACACCGTGGCGATTAAAAACACGAACCTCAACAACAGTTCCAAAAGTTCCAGGAGGCATTCGCATAGAAGTATCACGAACATCTGAAGCCTTTTCCCCAAAAATCGCACGTAAAAGCTTTTCCTCTGGGGTCATGGGGCTTTCACCCTTCGGTGTAATCTTACCAACCAAAATATCACCAGGCTGAACTTCAGCACCAATATAAATAATACCAGCCTCATCAAGATTTCTTAACGCTTCTTCTGCAACATTAGGAATATCACGTGTAATTTCTTCTGGTCCAAGCTTTGTATCACGCGCAGCGACTTCAAACTCTTCAATATGAATCGAAGTAAAAACATCATCAGAAACAATGCGCTCGGAAAGTAAAATAGAATCTTCATAATTATAACCGTTCCAAGGCATAAATGCTACAAGAACATTCCGCCCAAGAGCTAAATCACCAAGATCCGTAGATGGACCATCCGCAATGATGTCCCCTTTTTCTACCCGATCACCAACATGCACGAGAGGACGTTGATTAATACAAGTAGATTGATTGGAACGCTGAAACTTCTGCAAACGATAAATATCAACGCCAGATTTTGATGGATCTAAATCTTCTGTCGCACGAATAACAATACGCGTTGCATCAACTTGATCAACAATACCACCACGTTTTGCACCAATAGCAGCTCCCGAATCACGAGCCACTATTGACTCCATACCTGTACCAACAAATGGCGCTTCAGCACGCACAAGCGGAACTGCTTGACGCTGCATGTTCGAGCCCATCAACGCACGATTCGCATCATCATTTTCCAAAAACGGAATAAGAGCAGCAGCTACCGAAACCAACTGTTTTGGTGACACATCCATCAAATCAACATGATCCCGCGGTGCCATCAAAACTTCACCTGCATGACGGCAAACAACAAACTCTTCCGTAAAACGCCCTTCAGAATCTAATGAAGAATTAGCCTGCGCTACATAATGCTTCGATTCTTCCATAGCAGAAAGATAAATAACCTCTGTCGTCACTTTACCATCGATAATTTTGCGATATGGACTTTCAATAAAACCATATTTATTAACGCGTGCAAATGTTGCCAAGGAATTAATCAGACCAATATTAGGACCTTCTGGCGTTTCAATCGGACAAATACGACCGTAATGCGTAGGATGCACGTCACGCACTTCAAATCCCGCACGCTCACGGGTCAATCCACCTGGACCAAGAGCAGAAAGACGGCGCTTATGGGTAATTTCTGACAATGGATTAGTTTGATCCATAAACTGCGATAATTGCGAAGATCCAAAAAATTCACGCACTACAGCAGCTGCTGGCTTTGCGTTAATCAAATCCTGTGGCATAACTGTGTCAATTTCGACTGATGACATGCGCTCTTTTATCGCACGCTCCATACGAAGCAAACCAATGCGATACTGATTTTCCATCAACTCCCCAACTGATCGAACGCGACGATTGCCAAGATTATCAATATCATCAATCTCTCCACGACCATCACGCAATTCGACCAGCATTTTAACAACAGCAAGAATATCTTCTTGACGTAAAATGCGCACCGTATCTGGACAGTCAAGATCCATACGCAAATTCATCTTAACACGCCCAACAGCTGAAAGATCATAACGCTCTGGATCAAAAAATAATGAATGGAACATAGCTTCTGCTGTATCCATTGTCGGCGGCTCACCTGGGCGCATTACTCGATAAATATCAAACAATGCATCCTGCCGACTTTCATTTTTATCCGCTTTTAAAGTATTGCGGATATATGCTCCAATATTCATGTGATCAATATCGAGAATATCAACTTGATCAGCATTAACATCAAGCAAAATCTTTAAGGTCTTTTTATCAATCTCATCACCAGCTTCAAGGTAAATCTCACCTGTCTGATAATTGACTATATCTTCCGCAAGATAAGATCCCAATAAATCATCTTCACTAATTTTAACCGCCTTTAGACCTTTTTCTGCCAAAGACTTTGCAATACGAGCAGTTATTTTTTTACCAACTTCAGCAACTACTTCACCACTATCTGCATCAATAAGATCAGAAACAAGCTTCATTCCTTTAAAACGATCAACAGTATAAGGAATACGCCATCCATCTCCATCTCGTTGATAAGTAATTTTATTATAAAAAGTCGACAAAATATCTGATGCATCCATACCTAATGCCATCAAAAGGCTCGTCACTGGAATCTTACGTCGTTTATCAATACGAGCATAAATAATATCTTTAGCATCAAACTCAATATCAAGCCATGAACCACGATAAGGAATCACACGAGCAGCAAAAAGAAATTTTCCTGATGAATGCGACTTCCCTCTATCATGATCAAAAAAGACGCCTGGAGAACGGTGCATTTGCGAAACAATAACACGCTCTGTACCATTAACAATAAAGGTACCATTTGCTGTCATTAAAGGCATATCACCCATATAAACGCCTTGCTCTTTAATGTCTTTAATGTCCTTTGAACCAGTATCCTCATCAACATCAAATACAATTAAACGTAATATCACTTTTAATGGTGCTGCATAAGTCAAATCGCGCTGACGGCATTCTTCAACATCAAATTTTGGTAAATCAAATTCATAACCAACGAACTCAAGCATGGCTGTCCCAGAAAAATCCGAAATAGGGAATACCGATTTTAAAACAGCCTGCAAACCTTCATCTGGACGTCCACCTTTCGGTTCCTCAACCATAAGAAACTGATCGTACGATGCCTTTTGAACTTCAATAAGATTCGGCATCTCTGCCACTTCAGGAATCTTACCAAAAAATTTACGCACACGCTTACGACCATTGAATTGAGATGTCATCGCTAGAGTCTGAGCCATCGTCGCTCCTCGATCTTTACTCTTCAAGGTAGACTAAACCTTGAAAGCTTTACGTCATTAATCTGCATATGCAGACCAGTTCATATGATACCCAATAATGAGCATCACCACCCCACAAACACCAATTACCCATTGATCTGGCTTATGGTAAGGGGCATTTAAATAACCTCATACCCGTCACAGCTAATGAACTGTTGGAAAATGAAGGCATCAATCACCTTTCTTCTTTTCAGAAAAAAGGAAATCGACGAGCGTAAACGCTCGCCGATAAAATTAAATTTACTTAAGTTCAACTTTAGCACCAGCAGCTTCAAGTTGAGATTTAATTTTTTCTGCTTCATCTTTAGAAGCACCCTCTTTAATAGGCTTAGGCGCTCCCTCAACAAGATCTTTAGCTTCTTTAAGACCAAGCCCAGTAAGAGCACGAACTTCCTTAATAACATTAATTTTTTGAGCACCGCCCTCAACAAGAATAACATCAAATTCTGTTTTTTCTTCAGCAACTGGAGCACCAGCACCAGCAACAGCAGCAACCGCTACAGGAGCAGCAGCCGAAACTCCCCATTTTTCTTCAAGCAACTTAGAAAGCTCTGCAGCCTCCAAAAGAGTGAGGTTAGAAAGGTCTTCTACGATCTTCTCTAGATCAGCCATTTAAAAATTCCTTCAATTAAAAAGTTTGAACAATTATTTAAAACCCATTCAAAAAACAGAAAAGCATTAATACCCTTCCGCTAATATGAACACAAAACAGCCTTAAGCTGCTTTACCCTCCTGAGCATATGCACCAACAACACGTGCAACCTGACCAGCAGGTGCATTAACAACCTGTGCAATACGGGTTGCAGGGGTAGAAATCATACCCACGAGCTTCGCCCGTAATTCATTCAATGAAGGCAATGAAGCCAAAGACTTCACAGCATCCACACTCAAACTCATTGCACCCATTGAACCGCCAAGAATGACAAACTGGTCATTGGTTTTTGCAAAATCGACAGCAACTTTCGGCGCTGCGATTGGATCTTCTGAATAAGCAATAAGAGTCTGCCCAGTAAACAAACCCATTATTGATTCAGATTCCGTGCCCTGAAGAGCGATTTTAGCAAGACGGTTTTTGGCGACTTTAACAGCACCGCCAGCTTCACCCATTTTTGAACGAAGACTGTTCATCTGCGAAACTGTCAGACCAGAATAATGTGCAACAACAACAGAACCAGACTTCCGAAAAGCCTCATTCAGCCATGTAACAAATTCGCGTTTTTCCGCTCTATTCACTGTCTCTCTCCATTTAACAGATTTGCTAAAAACAAATCTGTGGATTACCTTTGATAGCACAAAATATTTATACTATCGATGAGGATCCTGCCCCCTTATTCACGCACAGCGATCAAAGGCAACCTTGGTTCAAACCCTTTAAGTCTTTTAACTCTACAGTTCTTACCCCAGTCTCATGCAGGCTTTCTCTCGATTAAGACACTCAATGTATCACCCACAATCTCGGACAGGATATTCTGGAATCTCTTCCAGAATATAACCTAAGCTCGATAAGCTTAGATAGCAAAGCGTCGATAAAAATCGACACTCTAAAAAATTTCGATATTCACATACCCCAAAATAACATCACAAGCCTGTGTTTACATTTACTCTGAACGAACCGTTGCAGGATCAACTTTAATCCCAACACCCATAGTCGAAGAAACTGCAACACGCTTAATATATTCACCTTTTGCTCCCTGTGGCTTAGCTTTAATAACCGCACCAGCAAAAGCTTTAATATTTTCTACTATCTTCTCAACCGCAAAAGAAGCCTTACCAATACCAGCATGCACAATACCAGCTTTTTCAACACGAAACTCAACAGCACCGCCTTTAGAATCTTTAACAGCACCAGCAACATCAAGCGTTACAGTACCCACTTTTGGATTCGGCATCAAACTTCGTGGACCAAGAATCTTACCAAGACGACCAACTAGAGGCATCATATCTGGTGTAGCAATACAACGATCAAAATCTATCGTCCCACCATTAATACTCTCAAATAAATCTTCAGCCCCTACAACATCTGCACCAGCAGCCTTAGCCTCCTCCGCTTTGTCCCCACGAGCAAAAACGGCAACACGAATATTTCGCCCAGTTCCATTAGGTAAATGAGCAACACCCCGAACCATTTGATCTGCATGACGTGGATCAACACCTAAGTTCATTGAAATCTCAATCGTTTCATCAAATTTAGCAATTGCACGCTCCTTAACTATTAAAACAGCATCTGTTAAAGCGTAAAGCTCATTAAAATCAATATCTTTGCGAATATTTTTTATTCTCTTTGCTAGTTTTCCCATAACATTAGCCCACCACTTCCAAGCCCATAGAGCGAGCAGAACCTTCAACCATACGCATCGCTGCCTCAATGTCATTTGCGTTAAGATCTTTCATTTTCACTTCCGCAATTGAATGAATCTTATCACGAGAGATGCTCCCGACAAATACTTTACCAGGCTCCTTCGAACCAGATTTCAAATTTGCTTCTTTTTTCAATAAAAATGATACAGGGGGTGTCTTAAGAGAAAATGTAAATGATTTATCTTGATAATAAGTGATAATCACTGGAATTGGCGCACCTTTTTCCATTTCCTGCGTAGCCGCATTAAACGCCTTACAAAACTCCATGATATTAATACCACGCTGACCAAGAGCAGGACCAATTGGTGGAGATGGAGTAGCCGCACCTGCAGGAACCTGCAATTTTAACTGACCTATACTTTTTTTTGCCATAATAATTTGCCTTCAATTTGACTGATAAACTGACAAACCATCTTGCCAGCCACCTGCCGCAGTTGTGTGGTACGGATCATAAAAGTCGACAAAAACCAAAAATCACCTCCCACAAGTTACTTGAAGCGATTAAATCATCTTCAAGTTTAATCAAAGTTTTTCAACCTGACTAAATTCTAAATCAACAGGCGTAGGACGCCCAAAAATCAACACCTCAACCTTAAGACGAGAGCGTTCTTCTTCCACTTCTTGAACAATACCATTAAACGAAACAAAAGGACCATCAGCAACGCGAACCTGCTCACCAACCTCAAACAATACAGAAGATTTCGGAGAATCAACACCTTCCTGAACTTGTTTAAGAATTTGTTCAGCTTCACGATCAGAAATAGGGACAGGACGCGAATCTGAACCCAAAAAACCCGTCACTTTAGGAGTATTTTTAATAAGATGATACACATCATCTGTTAACTCAACGCAAAGAAGAATATAACCAGGGAAAAATTTACGCTCAGTATCAACTTTACGACCACGACGAACTTCAACAACACGTTCAGTCGGAACAAAAATTTTTTCAAACAGATGATCAAGCCCCTTTTGCTTAGCCTCCTTGCTGATAGCCTCCGCTACCTTCTTTTCAAAATTTGAATACGCCTGAACAATATACCAACGAGCAGCCACAGTCACACTTCCTTACACTATCAACTAAAAAGATACTTCAGGAGATCAATACCCTGCCACACACCAAAATGCATAACCTGATCTACAATAAAAAAGAAAGCTGAAGCCAACGCCGTCACCAACAACACCATCACAGTGGAAATCACCGTTTCACGACGCGTAGGCCACTTCACTTTAGCCGTTTCTATATAAACCTGCTTAAAAAAAGTAATTGGATTGATTTTAAATGCCATCAGTCACACTATATTCTTTCTAACCTTATTGTGATTTATATAACAAAACAAAACGCGAAAAGCCAACCTTCAACCTTTACGTAATTCTGCATTCTCTATTCAATACTGATTCATGCACAAAAAAACAAGCCCTATATAAAAAAAGCAAAGAAGGTAAATCAAGCTCACCTTCTCAATCAATTAACCACACTCACCTCTGGCAGGGGCAGCAGGACTTGAACCCGCGACCTACGGTTTTGGAGACCGCCGCTCTACCAACTGAGCTATACCCCTAATTCTCAAAAAGAAAATACCTTAAAATACACTCTCAGTAACCATTATTTACTCAATGATCTTAGAAACGATACCTGCACCAACAGTACGACCACCTTCACGAATAGCGAAACGAAGTTTTTCTTCCATTGCAATTGGAACAATCAAAGAAACATCCATAG